>NZ_JBEZEZ010000009.1:0-329170 GCF_040649155.1 Streptosporangium sp. NPDC049046
TCGGGCGTCTTCTTCCTCATCGCCTTCGCGATCATGTCACTGCTGTGGGACGCCGGAGCCCGCCGAGCCATCGGCCTGCGCAGACCGTACGCCGGAGCGCTGAACCGGGATCTGACCGGCGTCGTGCTGGTGATGGGCCTGCTGCCCGCGGTCACCTACGTCGTCTCGTGGGCGGGCTGGTTCGCCTCCCCGCTGGGCTGGGGCCGCAACTGGGTCCAGGCGACCTCGCACGGGCCGGCCTTCTTCGTCTTCGACTCGCTGCGCTCCTGGCTGAGCTACCACTTCCAGGTGCTCGGCTTCCACACCGGCCTGGCGACCCCGCACAACTACGAATCCGACCCCTGGACCTGGCCGCTGCTGCTACGCCCCGTGGCGTTCCACTATCCGCCGGACAAGACCGGATGCGGCGCCGACAGCTGCGCCGAGGCGGTGCTCGGGGTGGGCACCCCGGTCATCTGGTACGGGGGCCTGG
Source organism: Streptosporangium sp. NPDC049046 (assembly GCF_040649155.1). Lineage (NCBI taxonomy): Bacteria > Bacillati > Actinomycetota > Actinomycetes > Streptosporangiales > Streptosporangiaceae > Streptosporangium > Streptosporangium sp. NPDC049046. The sequence continues at coordinate 473 of NZ_JBEZEZ010000009.1, forward strand.
TCGCCCTCATCGCCATGATCGCCTGGTACGTCGCCACCCGCGACTGGCGGGCCGGAGCCGTGCTCGTCGGCTACGCCGCCGGCTGGCTCCCCTGGTTCTACTGGGCGGTCGCCGACGGCCGGACCATGTATCTCTTCTACATGATCCCGATGGTCCCCTTCATGATCCTCGCGCTCACCCTGGCCGCCGGGCTGATCATCGGAAAGGCGGACGCCGCGCCCAACCGCAGGGCGGTGGGGGCCGCGGTCGTCGGGGCCTTCACGCTCCTCGCGCTGATCAACTTCGGATGGCTCTACCCGGTGCTCAGCGCCGAGCTCATTTCGCACTCCCAGTGGTGGACGCGGATGCTGTTCCGGAGCTGGGTGTGACGGGATCAGGTGTGACGGGACCGGGCAACGCGGCGGGATCGGGGATGATCGTGACCGGGCCGCCCGTGCCGAGACCGCTCTCGGCCGGGTCGCCTGTGACACCGTTCGCGACACCGCCTGTGACACCGCCGCCCGTGGTGGCGTCGCCCAGGGCATCCGATGCGGCGCCGGATGTGACGCCGTCGGGGGTGACGCTGCCGGGGGCGACGGCGGCGGGTGCGGCGGTGACGGGTCCCGAGAACCCGTGGCGCAGCGAGATCGCCGCCGCCATGCACGCCAGCGGAACCGCGGGCAACAGGTAGCGGTAGTCGAACTCGGCCGTCGCCGCCGGTGCCAGGATGAGGCCGAGCGAGGCGAGCCACGGCAGCAGCACCGGCCCGCCCAGCTTCCGCCAGCGCACCGCCACCCCGACCAGTCCGACCAGGAGCAGCCCGCCGAGCACGATGCCCGGCAGCCGGACGACCCGCTGGTACGCCTGCAGGAAACCGGCCCACGGATCGGTGACATCGGTGCCGATCACGCGCAGCTTGCCCTGGATCTGCGCGGTCCGCAGGCCCGGATCGTACTTCTGCGCGTCGGTGTCGGTGCTGCCCCGGTACGACGACCAGGCGGGAAGGATCTTGTTCTCCGGCAGGAACTCGTACTGCCGGTAGGTGTTGAAGTCGGGGAAACGCGGCCGGCCCCAGTGGAAGGCGCGGAAGAAGTCACCGGCCACCAGGCTGAGATAGTCGAGCGGCTGGGACAGGATGGCCCGCTGGGCGAACGCGCCCGCGGTCTTGTTCGTCTCGGGAGTGAACGTGCTGCCCACCCCGAAGGCGTGGAAGCGCTGACCGTTCTGCGCCCACCAGAGGTATTTCTGGCCGGAGAAGCCGCGCTGGCCCGGCGGCGCGCTGATGCACAGCAGCGCCAGCTCCAGCTCCTCGCGAGGATCGACCTTCATTTTCCGGCAGTCGGCGAACAGCGCCGTCCGCATGTAGAGAATCGCGCCGTCGCTGTTGGTCATCGCGAAGTTGCCGTGCGCGGACGCGAACCAGGCCATGTATCCGGTCACGGGGAGCGCGCACGCGACCACCATGGCCGCGATCGTCTTCCAGGCCGTGCGCTTCACCATCAGGTAGATCACGACCAGCACGAGGATCGGCAGGCCGATCGACCGGGTGAGCGCGGTGAGGGCGAGCAGCAGCCCGACCACCGCACCGAGCCGCCAGGACATCCGCCGGTGCCAGAGCACCAGCGTGATCACACCCACGACGAGCAGCATGAACATCGCGTCGGACATGATCAGGTGTTCGAGCTGGATCTGGTACGCGTCGAACAGCACCGGCACCGCGGCGAGCGTCGCCCCCCAGCCGGGCAGCCCGAACCTCACCCGCAGCAGGGAGTAGATCAGCACCGCGACGCCCAGGCCCATCAGGTGCTGGACGAAGGCCACCAGCGCGAAACTCTGCAGCGGCCGCATCAACAGGAGCAGAAAGGAGTAACCGTTCGGCCTCAGGGCACTGGGACGGTCGGGGTTCACCGCCCCGGAGACATACTCGTAGGAGTCGTTGAACCACTGGGCAGGGCCGTACCCGAGCATGGTGACCACACGCAGCACGAACGCCAGCGCCAGGGCGGTCACGAAGACACGATGCCGATAGAGAAACGCCCATAGGCGAGCGACCCGGTCGGGCGGAGGCACGTCCGGGCTAGGGCGGTCGGCGACGGTCACCATGCACTACAGGATGCCAGTCGTTTCAGGGAGTTGACCCGGGCAGGGGACTGCAGAGGGCATCATGGTGAGATTGGCCTGTGCCGTGAGTGAAGGGTTGAGACGTGGAACTGACCGTGGTCATGCCTTGCTTGAACGAGGCGGAGACCGTGGAGACCTGCGTACGCAAGGCGCTCGCCTGCATGCGGGAGCACGGAATCGACGGGGAAGTCCTGATCGCCGACAACGGCAGCACGGACGGCTCACAGCAACTCGCCCGGGAGGCCGGGGCCCGCGTCGTGCACGTCGACGCGAAGGGGTACGGCAACGCGCTGATGGGGGGGATCCGCGCGGCGCGCGGTCGCTACGTCATCATGGGCGACGCCGACGACTCCTACGACTTCACCGCCCTGCTGCCGTTCGTCGAGCAGCTCCGTGACGGTGCCGACCTGGTGATGGGCAACCGCTTCAAGGGCGGTATCGCGCCGGGCGCCATGCCCCCGCTGCACCGCTACCTGGGCAACCCGGTGCTCTCCTTCATCGGCCGGCTGTTCTTCCCCAGCGCGATCGGCGACTTCCACTGCGGCCTGCGCGGCTTCCGGCGCGACTCCATCCTCAAGCTCGGCCTGCAGACCGGCGGCATGGAGTTCGCCAGCGAGATGGTGGTCCGCTCGACGCTTTCCGGGCTGGACGTGCGCGAGGTGCCCACCACGCTGTCGCCCGACGGCCGCTCCCGCCCGCCGCACCTGCGCTCCTGGCGCGACGGCTGGCGCCACCTGCGCTTCCTGCTGCTCTACAGCCCGCGCTGGCTGTTCTTCATCCCCGGCCTGGTCATGATGACGATCGGCCTGGTCGCGGGCGCCGCCCTCACCTTCGGCCCCGTCTACATCGGCAAGCTCGCCTTCGACGTCGACACCCTGGTCGGCGCCTCGGCCATGGTGGTGATCGGCTTCCAGGCGTCCCTGTTCGCCCTGTTCACCAAGGTGTACGCGGCGGAGGAGGGCTTCCTTCCCGAAGACAGGAGGGTGCGCAAGCTCGTCGACATCGTGAGCCTGGAGAAGGGCCTGATCGTCGGCGGCCTGCTCGCCCTGGGGGGTCTGGGCGGCCTGGTCGCCTCACTGGTCCACTGGCAGACGCGCAGCTTCGGCCCGCTGATCCCCTCGGAGTCGCTGCGCATCGTCGTGCCCTCGGCCACCGCGCTGATCGTGAGCTTCCAGACGATCTTCGCGTCGCTGTTCATCAGCATCCTGGGCATCCGCCGTACGAGGGAGACGCCCATCGACGTGGCCGCCTCCGCCGCCGAGGAGGCCGCCGAGGCCGTCAGCCGCGCCGCCGCGGGCGAACCGACCACCCCGGCCGAGGGTGCCACCCCGGTGTCGCCGCGGCTGCCCTGAGCCGAACCGGCCGACGCCTCCGCTGAGGGCCGGCCGCGCCGGTGCCGCCGTGGCCGTCCTGGACGCCACGGCGCCCCGGGAGAACGGCCGTCCCGCACGTCATGGCGGTTCGGGGGAGCGGCTGCCTCGAACGTCACGGCGATTCGGGAGAACGGCCGTCCCGGACGTCATGGCGGTTCGGGAGAGCGGCTGCCTTGAACGTCACGGCGGTTCGGGAGAGCGCGGGCTCCGCGGCGGCGGCGACTTCGGGAAAGCGGAGGCCTCCAAGAGGCATGACGGCACCAAGGACCGCGGCCGCGTCCCTTAGGCTTGCACCATGTCCCAGCACATCCTGACCGCGGTCGCCTGGCCCTATGCCAACGGCCCCCGCCACATCGGGCACGTCTCCGGATTCGGCGTGCCGTCCGACGTCTTCAGCCGCTACCAGCGGATGGCGGGCAACAAGGTCCTCATGGTGAGCGGGACCGACGAGCACGGCACCCCGATCCAGGTTCAGGCCGACAAGGAGGGCCTCACCGCCCGCGAGCTCGCCGACCGCTACAACAGGGTGATCGTCGAGGACCTCCAGGCGCTGGGGCTCTCCTACGACCTGTTCACCCGGACCACCACGGAAAACCACTACGCGGTCACCCAGCAGATCTTCAAGGGACTCCACGACAACGGCTATATCTTCCCCCAGACCACGATGGGCGCCATCTCGCCCTCCACCGGGCGCACCCTGCCCGACCGCTACATCGAGGGCACCTGCCCGATCTGCGGTTACGAGAGCGCCCGTGGCGACCAGTGCGACAACTGCGGCAACCAGCTCGACCCGATCCAGCTGATCAACCCGGTGAGCAAGGTCAACGGTGAGACGCCGGACTTCGTGGAGACCGAGCACTTCATGCTCGACCTTCCCGCGTTCGCCGAGGTCCTGGCGTCGTGGCTGCGCTCCAAGGAGGGCGACTGGCGGCCCAACGTGCTGAAGTTCGCCCTCAACATGCTCGGCGACATGCAGCCCCGCGCGATCAGCCGCGACCTCGACTGGGGCGTGCCGATCCCGCTGGAGGGGTGGAGCGACCAGACCAACAAGCGGCTCTACGTCTGGTTCGACGCGGTGATCGGCTATCTCAGCGCGTCCATCGAGTGGGCCCGCCGCTCCGGCGACCCCGACGCCTGGCGCCGGTGGTGGCAGGACCCCGAGGCCCTGAGTTACTACTTCATGGGCAAGGACAACATCGTCTTCCACGCGGAGATCTGGCCGGCGATGCTGCTCGGCTACAACGGCCGGGGTGCCCGCGACGGCGAGCCGGGCGCGCTCGGCGCGCTGAACCTCCCCTCCGAGGTCGTCTCCAGCGAGTTCCTCACGATGGAGGGGCGCAAGTTCTCCTCCTCCCGTCAGGTGGTCATCTACGTTCGCGACTTCCTGGAGCGCTACGACGCCGACGCGCTGCGCTACTACATCGCCGTGGCGGGCCCGGAGAACCAGGACACCGACTTCACCTGGTCGGAGTTCCTCAACCGCAACAACGGCGAGCTGGTGGCGGCCTGGGGCAACCTGGTGAACCGCTCGATCTCGATGGCCGCCAAGAACTTCGGGGTCATCCCCGAGGCGGGCGATCTCACCGACGCCGACCGCGCCATGCTGGAGCGCAGCCGCGAGGCCTTCCCGAAGGTCGCCGTCGAGTTCCAGCACTGCCGCTTCAAGAACGCGACGAACGAGGCGTTCGAGGTCATCCGCGAGGCCAACCGATACCTGGCCGAACAGGAGCCCTGGAAGATCAAGGACAACCCCGAGCGGGTGAAGACCATCCTGCACGTCGCCCTGCAGGTCGTGGACGACGCCAAGACGCTGCTCACCCCGGTCCTGCCCAACTCCTCCAACAAGATCTACGCGATGCTCGGCGGCACCGGGGTCTGGTCGGGAATGCCGGAGATCCACGAGGTCACCGACGACGACGGCCGGACCTACCCGATCATCACCGGCTCCTACGAGGGCGCCGCGCGCTGGGAGTCGTCCCCGATCCGGGTGGGCTCCCCGCTCGCCCCGCCGACCCCGCTCTTCGTCAAGCTCGACCCGAAGATCGTCGAAGAGGAGCTGGCCCGCCTGGGCGAGTAGGACGGGTCTCGCGGTTCCTGGGAAACGTGTGGTTCGCCGGACGTCCCGCGGCTTGTCGGGACGTTCTGTGACCCCTGTGAAGCGTGTGACCCTCAGGACGTCCGGCGATCGGTTGTGAAGCGCGTGGTTCGCCGGACGTCCACGGCCCGCGCCCGGTTCCGGGCGCGGGCCGTCGCCTCGGGGTGGACGAGGGCCGTACGGTACGGGCAGCGGCGGCCCCTGCCGGTGCGAGGCCGCCTCCGGGGGGACGAGGGCCGTACGGGCCGCTCGGTGGGCGCGGGCCGTGCCCGCTTCTCGGTAGGTTGGACGCCGTGAGCACGCCGAGCCTTCCCGCCGCGCCCAAGCCCCTGCCAGCAGAGGTGTTCGACAGCCACTGCCACCTGGACATCATGGTGGGCAACCGCCAGGCGTCCTCCGGTGACCCGGTGGCCCAGGCCGCGCAGGCGGCTCGGGCGAGCGTCGAGGGCATCCTCGACGAGGCCCGCGCCGTCGGCGTGACGCGGCTCGTCACCATCGGCTACGACCTGCCGTCCTCGCGCTGGAACGCCGAGACGGCCGCCCTCCACGCGGACGTCTACGCCGGGGTGGCCATCCACCCCAACGAGGCGCACGCCTCGACGCCGGAGACCCTCGCCGAGATCGAGCGGCTGGCCCGCCTGCCGCACGTCAGGGCGGTGGGGGAGACCGGGCTCGACTACTACCGAGACTGGGCGTCAAAGGAGGACCAGCACGCCAGCTTCCGCGCGCACATCGAGATCGCCAAGCGGACCGGCAAGGCCCTGGTGATCCACGATCGCGAGGCCCACGACGACGTGCTGCGGGTGCTGGCCGAGGAGGGCGCTCCCGAGGTCGTGGTGTTCCACAGCTTCTCCGGTGACGCCGGGATGGCGAAGCAGTGCGTCGATGCCGGATATTTCATGTCTTTTTCCGGTCCGGTGACCTACAAGAACGCGGCCTACCTCCGTGAGGCCGCGCGGGTCGCACCGCGAGAGCTGATCCTCGTCGAGACCGACGCGCCCTATCTGCCGCCCACCCCTCACCGGGGCAAACCCAACGCTCCCTACCTCATACCGCTCACGCTGCGCTGCCTCGCCGAGGTGAAGGGGGCCGACCTCGCCGAGCTGGCCACCGCCGTCAGCGCCAACGGGGAGACCGTCTTCGGCTCCTGGTGACCAAGGCTCGGACCCCGCCGACAGCGGGTCCGGAACCTGCCCTTTCCCGGCCCGGGGCTTGTGCTCTTCCTCGCGGGTCCGGAACCCGTCCGTTCCCAGCTGAGGGCGGGTCCGGGACCCGTCCGCACCGGGTCCTCACGGGCCCCGAGCCCGTTCCTCCCGGCCGCCGGAGCCGGGCCCGAGCTTCCGGCTCGCGGGGTGTCCGAGCCGGGAGTCTCAGCCCACGGAGGCGCCGAAGTCGACGGAGGCGGCACCTTCGAGGGCCGGAATCCCGCCGGTGCCCGGCGAGAGCGGGACTCCCTCGGTGTCGTTGCGGCCCAGCAGGACGACCGCTCCCGCGCCTCCCCTGTCGGGCGCTCCCGCGACCAGCCTGTTTCCGCTGAACCCGACCGACCAGCCGAAGTGGTCACCCGCCCCGTTCTGGGTGATCAGCCTGCCTGGCCCCTGTTCGCCCATCGTGATCAGACGCACGCCGCCCTGGCCGTCGGCGTCGAAGGGTACGCCGACCGCGAGCCTGACCTCCCCTCCGCCTCCCTCGCCGGTGAACGCGAGCGAGAATCCGTAGCCCTCGCCCGGAGCCCCTTCCGAACCCTGGTGAAGGGTGGCGAGAGGGGTGATCGCCTGGGTGCCCGATGACTGGAACAGCTGGACGAGGCCGGAGTTCTTCACCGCCCCGCCGTCGCCGAGCGGTGCGCTCACGGCGAGGTAGCCGACGTCGTCCCGCTCGGCGTAGGCCATCGCGTAGCCGAACCGGTCGCCCGTCTCGGACCTGGCCACCTCACGAAGGTCCCACTTCCTGCTCCCGTACTCGTCCTTGGGCTCCCGCACGTCGTAGATCACCGTGATCGACCCCGAGTCGCGTTTACCCGCGTCGACCTGGCGGCCCGCCCCGTCGTCGTTCTCGTACGGCACCCCGACCGCGAGATCCGGCTCGTCCAGGGCGCCGCCGAGCCTGCCGATCGCGAGTGACCAGCCGAACATGTCGCCGACCTCGCCGTTGCCCGTCACGCCCTCGGTCTCCTGGGAGATCCGCCGGCCCGTACCGAGCGTCGCGGTGTCGAAGAGGTAGACCGCGCCGGAGTCGGCCGTACCGTCGGCGTCCTCGTGCGGGGCCCCGACCGCCACCATCGTCCCGCCGGAGGTGAGGGACCAGCCGAAGTGGGCGTCGGCCTCGGGCTTGGGAGCGACCAGGCGGACCGTCCTGCCCCCTGGGCCGCCGTACACCACGTAGACCGCGCCCGCGTCCTCGACGCCCGCCACGTCCGCGTACGGGGCGCCGACGAGCAGGTCCGCGCAGCCGTCACCGTCGATCTTGGCCAGCCGCACCGACCACCCGAAGCCGTCTCCGGCCTTCGTCTCGGGGACGGTCACGACCTTCCCGCTCTCTCCCCGGCCGAAGAGCACGTGGGCGGCCCCCGCCCCGGCCAGCCCGCCGGGGTTGGCGAACGGATCGCCGACCGCCACGTCCTCCAGGCCGTCGCCGTTGAAGTCGCTCACGCCCGCTCCGGCGCAGTCGGCGGGCGAGGCGGCGGCGGATCCGGTCGCGAGGATCCCGCCGGGCGCGGTGAGCGCCTCGGCGGCCCCGGTGGAGGCGAGCGCGATCGCGGCCGTCGCCGCGAAGGGGAGCAGCAGTCTCACGACAACCTCACCTCGATGTTCCTGCCTCCCTTGATCACCACACCGGTCAGCTTCGCGGGCTTGCGGGCCGGTGGCAGGTCGAAGACGAGGACGCCGTCCACTTTCGCCCCGGGGGCCAGGGCGGCGGGCACGGCCGTCGACGTCTCCTCGGAGGTGTGCGTCGCGCCGCGATCGTCGACCAGCGTGACCGGGGTGCCGTCGAGCTGCACAGACTCCCCACCGGTGTTGATCAGTGTGAACGGGATCGTGCAGAACCGGCCGCGCGCCGGGGTGGCGCCCCGGTACGAGGTGAGCCCGCAGGTCGGGGTCCGCGGGATGATCAGCTGCGGGTCCTCGATGAGGGAGCCGGTCGTGATCATGCGGCCCACGTCGGTGTCGCCGGTGCCTGCGAGGTCACCGGTCTCGCCGGTGGCGCCCTGCGACGCCTGCCCCGCGCCGTTGGTCGCGTTTCCCCCACCGGTGTTCAGCAGGACGACGACCGTGACGGCGAGCGCCGCGAGCACGGCCAGTCCGGCGAACAACCAGCGCCGCCGGGGGGCCGCCCGCCCGGTGTCCGGCTCGCCCGATTCCGGTGGGGGCTGGAAGCCGGTGGAGGGCGACGGCGGCGACGAGGGCAGGGCGACGGCGGGTGCCTGCCCCGGCGTCCGGTCCGGTGCGGCGCCCGGTTCCGGCCCGGACGGCCGGGCCTGAAGCGGGCTGGTGAACGGGGGCGACGGCGATGTCGTGGACTCGGTCCGCATGGGGTACGGGAGCGGATTCGACTCCGGTGCCGTCCGGGAGTCCGGTGACGCGGTCGCCGCCGTGCGGGGCGCCGGTGTCGTCCGGGACCCGGGGTCCAGTGGTGTCGTGGACGGACCGGCCGCGGTGAACGGACCGGACGCCGAGGCTCCCGGTCCCTCCGGGGGCGCCGAGGGGAAAGCCGCGCCGGGGGCGGACGGGGTCGATCCCGGGAACGGGTCCGCGGGACGCCGGGCGGGAATCGGGCCGGGGATGGGAGTCGGTGCCGTCGCCGGGTCGGCGAACCCCGTCCCCAGGTTCAGCGCGCTGAGGGTCTGGGTGGAGTCGGGTTCCACGTTGGAAGGCGGCTCCCACGACTCGTTCAGCAGGTCGGTCGCGATCAGCGTGGGCGGGTCGGCCCGCACGGGCGCGGGAGCGGACGGTGCCGCGATCCCGCCGCCGACCAGGGCGATCAGCAGGTCCTGGGCGCTGGGCCGCTGGTAGGGGTCCATCTCGGTCGCGCGGCGGACCAGGTCGTTCAGCGGGGCGGGAAGCGCGCCCAGGTCGGGTGGGGTGGTGAGCAGCCGGGTCGCCATGGTCATCATGTCGCCCCGCCCGTAGGGGTGGCGGCCGTTGCCCGCGTACGCGACCATGCAGCCCCAGGCGAAGACGTCGGCGGCCGGGGTGATCTCCAGTCCGCGCACCTGCTCGGGGGCCCACCAGCCGGGGCTGCCGAGCACCTCGCCCGAGCGGGTGAAGCTGTGCGTGGAGTCGAGGGCTCTGGCGATGCCGAAGTCGATCACGCGGGGTCCCGACATGGACAGGATCACGTTGGCGGGCTTGAGGTCCCGGTGTACCAGACCGGCGACGTGGATCGCGGCCAGAGCGGCCGCCACCCCCAGGGCCACGCCGTGCAGGGTTCCCTGCTCCAGGGCGCCGTGCTCGATGATCTGGCGGGACAGCGGCGTGCCCGCGATGTACTCGGTGACCATGTAGGGGCGGCCGTCGTCGTCGTTGCCGTTGTCCAGCACCTGCGCGGTGCAGAACGAGGCCACCCTGCGGGCGTTCTCGACCTCCGTGTGAAACCTCGCCGCGAAGCCGTCCTCGATCGCGAACTCCGCCTTCACCACCTTGAGCGCGACCGGCCGTCCCGTCGGTGCCAGCGCCAGATACACGGTTCCCATCCCGCCCTCGCCGAGACGTCCGAGCAGGCGGTAACTCCCGATCCGCTCGGGGTCGGCGGGGCGCAGCCCTTCGACACCGGGCTGGTTCACGTCCTCTTCACCGGGCAGGTTCCCTCTCTCACCGTCGGGCCCCCGTACGGCAACGTTATCCACAACGGAACCTCTCGCGCTTCATCGAACGTCCTCGCATCGCCTTCTGTGCGGGAAACTGGTCGGATGGCATGGGAGAACAACCTTGAGTAATCGCGGCGAACGAGCCAAAGACCCCAGCGGGCCGATGGGTGCCGGCCGTGAGCGGGCGTACGGGGAACCAGCATGAACCTTCTCGGCCCAGCGGAAATACGTATTTTGGCGAACAAGCTCAATATTCGTCCCACGAAGAAGCTCGGCCAGAACTTCGTGATCGACGGGGGCACGGTCCGCAAGATCGTGCGGGTGGCCGGGCTTGAGCCGGACGACGTCGTCATCGAGGTCGGTCCGGGGCTGGGATCGCTCACGCTCGCGCTGCTTCCCGAGGTCCGCCGCGTGATCGCCGTGGAGATCGACCCCGTCCTCGCGGCTCAGCTGCCGCTCACCGTCGCCGAGCACACCCCCGAGCTCGCCGACCGCCTCACCGTGGTGCTCGCCGACGCCATGCGCGTCCTGCCCGCGGACCTTCCCGCGGAGAGGCCGACCGCGCTGGTGGCGAACCTCCCCTACAACGTGTCCGTGCCGGTGGTGCTGCACCTGCTGGAGACGCAGCCGTCGCTGAGCAAGGTCCTGATCATGGTGCAGGCCGAGGTCGCCGACCGGCTCGCCGCCGCCCCCGGTTCCAAGGTGTACGGCATCCCCTCGGTCAAGGCCGCCTGGTACGCCGACGTCCGCCGGGCGGGTCCCGTCGGCCGCACGGTCTTCTGGCCGGTCCCCAACGTCGACTCCGGCCTGGTCGCGATGGTCAGGCGGGAGCCGCCCACGACCGTGGCGACCCGCGAGGAGGTCTTCGCGGTGGTGGACGCCGCCTTCGCCCAGCGCCGCAAGACCCTGCGCGCCGCCCTCGCCTCGTGGGCGGGTACGGCCTCCGCCGCCGAGCGGGCGCTGCGGGCCGCGGGGATCGACCCCTCGGAACGCGGCGAGCAGCTCACCGTCGAGGACTTCGCGCGGATCGCCGAGCACCGTACGAAGGAAAGCGGACAGGAAGGCGGGGTGGAGAGCGGTGCGTGACGTGATTCGCCGGTCCGTTCGTGTGCACCGCGCAGGGAGCCCGTTACCATCTGACGTCGTGACCAGTGAGCGAGCTCTTGAGGGGGGCACATGGACTCCGTGACCGTCCGCGTGCCCGCGAAGGTCAACCTGCAGCTCGCCGTGGGGCCGCTGCGGGATGACGGCTACCACGACCTCGTCAACGTCTTCCACGCCGTCTCGATCTTCGACGAGGTCACGGCCACCGCGAAGGTGGGGATGAGCGTCCGGGTGGAGGGCGAGTCCGCCGACCAGGTGCCCGAGGACGGCGAGAACCTCGCGATCAAGGCCGCCCTCGCGCTGGCCGGGCACGCGGGCCGCTCGTACGGCGTGAACCTGCTCATCCGCAAGTCGATCCCGGTGGCGGGCGGCATGGCGGGCGGCAGCGCCGACGCAGCGGCGGCCCTGGTCGCCTGCAACGAGCTGTGGGGCCTCGGCCTGCCGCTCGAGGATCTGATGGAGATCGCCGCCGACATCGGCAGCGACGTCCCGTTCGCGCTGCTCGGCGGTACGGCCGTCGGCACCGGCAGGGGCGAGCGGCTCACCCCGCTGAAGGTCGAGGGCGACTTCCACTGGGTGTTCGCGCTCGCCGACGGCGGCCTGTCCACGGCCACGGTCTACGCCGAGTGCGACCGCCTCCGCGAGGCGACCGGCGAGCGGGTCGCCTGGCCCCGGGCCGCAGAGCCGCTGCTCGCCGCGCTCCGTGAGGGGGACGCGGAGACCCTCGGCGCGGAGCTCCGCAACGACCTGCAGCCCGCCGCCGTGATGCTGCGCGGATCCCTGGCCCGCACCCTGGAGGCCGGCCGCGAGCACGGCGCCCTCGGCTCGCTGGTCTCCGGTTCGGGGCCCACCTGCGCCTTCCTGGCCCGTTCCGAGTCCCACGCGGGTGAGCTGGCCGCCTCCCTGAAGGACGCCGGGGTGGCGCGCGACGTCATCACCGCCCACGGCCCCGTCCCGGGCCCCGTGATCGTGTAACCGCCCCCGGTCACCGAGGCGGCGTGACCGTCGAGGAAGGCGGCGCGACAGCCGAGGGCAGCCGAGGGCAGCCGAGGGCAGCCGAGGGCAGGGTCCGCCTCTCGGCGACGGTCGCGCGGGCGGGAGCCGTCTGACGCCGACGACGCCGCCGTCACCGTGGCCTACGCGACGGCCGTGCGGGCGGGAGCCGTTTTCCCCGCGGGGGTCGCGCCGGCTGGGAGCGGATACGCTTGTCTGGCGATGAATCTGGTCAATCTTGAGTCGGTCTCCCACTCCTACGGTCCCAAGCCCCTGCTCAGCGACGTCTCCCTCGGCATCGAGGTGGGCGACCGCATCGGCGTGGTCGGCCGCAACGGTGGCGGCAAGACCACCCTCATCTCGGTGATAGCCGGCGATCTCAAGCCGAACAGCGGACGGGTCACCCACAACCGAGGGCTCCAGGTGGGGTCGCTGTCGCAGGGCGACGACCTCGACCCGGCGCGCTCGGTGAGCGAGATCGTCCTGGGCGACAGGTCCGAGCACGAGTGGGCGGGTGACGCGGGCATCCGCGAGATCCTCGCCAATCTGCTCGGCGACATCGACCTGACGGCGCCCGCGGGCAGCCTGTCGGGCGGTGAGCGGCGCCGTACGGCCCTGGCCAAGCTGCTCATCGACGAGCACGACCTGATCATCCTGGACGAGCCCACCAACCACCTCGACATCGAGGCGATCGACTGGCTCGCCAGGCACCTGGCGGGCCGCAGGACCGCGCTGGTGGTGGTGACCCACGACCGGTGGTTCCTGGACGCGGTCTCCACCAGGACGTGGGAGGTCGTGGACGGCGCGGTCGAACGCTACGAGGGCGGTTACGCCGCGTACGTGCTGGCCAAGGCCGAGCGCGCCCGGATCGCCGCCTCCGCCGAGGCCCGTCGCCAGAACCTGATGCGCAAGGAGATCGCCTGGCTCCGCCGGGGCCCGCCCGCGCGCACCTCAAAGCCCAAGTTCCGCATCGACGCCGCCCAGGCGCTGATCGCCGACGAGCCTCCCGCCAGGGAGAGCGTCGAGCTGGTCAAGTTCGCCGCCGCCCGGCTGGGCCGTACGGTCTACGACCTTGAGGACGTCACCCTGCACGCCGGAGGCCCCGGCCAGGGCCCGATGGTCCTCGACCACACGACCTGGCAGTTCGGTCCCGGCGACCGGATCGGTCTGATCGGCGTGAACGGGTCGGGCAAGTCGTCGCTGCTCCGCCTGCTCGCCGGCACCGTGCACCCCGACTCGGGCAGGCTCGTACGCGGCAAGACGGTCCGCCTGGCGCACCTGTCGCAGGAGCTGGGCGAGCTCGACCCCGCGCGCAGGGTGCTGGAGACCGTCGAGGAGGTCCGCAAGTTCATCCAGGTCGGTAAGAAGGAGTGGACCGCCTCCCAGTTGCTTGAGCGCCTCGGCTTCAAGGGCGACGCGCAGTGGAAGGTCGTCGGCGACCTGTCCGGTGGCGAGCGCCGCCGCCTGCAGCTGCTCCGCCTCCTCATGGACGACCCCAACGTGCTGCTGCTGGACGAGCCGACCAACGACCTCGACATCGAGACGCTCAACGAGCTGGAGGACCTGCTCGACGGCTGGCCGGGCACGCTGATCCTGGTCAGCCACGACCGCTACTTCCTGGAGCGGGTCACCGACAGGACCGTCGCCCTGCTCGGCGACCACAAGCTCTCGATGCTCCCCGGCGGCGTGGACGAATACCTGGCCCGCCGGGCCTCGGGGGCGGCCCTGTCCGCGCGAGCGGCCTCCGGCGCGGTGTCGGGTACGGCCTCGGCGACCTCGTCCACCGGCGCGAAGGAGACGGCTCCCGGCCTGTCGGCGAAGGACGAGCGCGACCTCCGCAAGGAGCTCTCCAGGATGGAGCGCCAGCTCGACAAGCTGAGTGGCCGCGAGGCGAAGCTGCACGCGTCCATGGCCGACGCCGCCGCCGACTACGAGCGGCTCGCCTCGCTCGACGCGCAGCTGAAGGAGATCCTCGCGGAGAAGGAGTCGATCGAGGGCGAGTGGCTGGAGCTCGCCGACCGCCTGGGCGATTAGGCGCGCTCCTCGCCACGGGGTGGGGCGGATCGCCTGATCAGGCATGTCGCCGCTCCGACGGGGCGGGGCGGTCGTGTCCTCGGCGGGGCCGGCCGCCCGGGTGATCGGGCGTGGTTCCGGATCCGATGAGACGGGGGCTCGGCTGTCCGGATGGTCGGGCGTGGGTCTCTGGATCCGTCCAGGAATGCGGAAGGCCCAGGTTTGGATCTTCACCGGAGGGCATGAACTGTCAACGCACTCCGGTGTCGGTGGTGTCGAAGGGGATGAGTAGCGTGCGCAGCAGGTCCGCGAGGGCCTGCTGTTCGCGTTTTCCCAGGCTCGACAGGAGATCGCGCTCGCGGCGCAGCAGGTCGGCGAAGGCTCCGTCCACCCGCGTCCGTCCGGCGTCGGTCAGGGAGACCAGGACGCCGCGCCGGTCCTCGGGGTCGGGGCGCCGCTTGACCAGCCCGGCCGCGGCCAGGCGGTCGATCCGGTTGGTCATCGTCCCCGACGTCACCAGCGTCGCGCGGAGCAGGGCTCCCGGACTCATCTCGTACGGCTCCCCGGCCCGGCGCAGGGCGGTGAGCACGTCGAACTCCCAGGTCTCCAGGTCGTGCTCCGCGAAGGAGGCCCGGCGGGCGCGGTCGAGGTGGCGGGCGAGCCGGGAGACCCGGCTGAGCACCTGGAGCGGTTCCACGTCGAGGTCGGGGCGTTCCTGGCGCCAGGCGGCGACCAGCAGGTCGACCTCGTCCTTCTCGGGATCCTGACCGAGGTCTCGGTCAAGGTTTCGGCCGGAGTCCGGGGTGGGATCCTGGCCGAGGTCCTTGTAGGGATCCCGGGCGAGGTTCCTGTCGGGGTCCTGGTCGGGATCCCCGGCGGCCGCGTCGGCCGCGACGGTCTTGTCCTTCGCGGCGGAGGGACGCCCGGAGCCGTGGTCCGAGTGGTGCTGGGTCATGGCGCGAGTCTATCTGTCTTGACATCGAGATATCTTGCCGGATATCACTTGTCTTGATGTCGAGAGATATGTGGGATCCCCTGGTCTACGGTCGCTACGCCGACGAGCGCTCGCGACCGTTCTTCGATCTTGTTTCCAGGATAGCCGTGGAGCGCCCCGGTTACGTGGTCGACGCGGGCTGCGGCACCGGTGAGCTCACCGCCGAGCTCGCCAGGCGGTGGCCGGACGCCCGCGTCCACGGGTTCGACTCCTCGCCCGCCATGATCGAGAAGGCCCCCGCGGGCGGTTCGCTGAGCTTCTCCGTCGACGACGTCACGACGTGGCGCCCCGAGCGCCCGGTCGACGTGATCGTGTCCAACGCCGTCCTGCAGTGGGTGCCTGAGCACCGCGAACTGCTGCCGCGCTGGGTGGAGGCCCTCGCCCCCGGCGGCCGGCTCGCCTTCCAGGTCCCCGGCAACTTCGACGCCCCCAGCCACACCCTGATCCGCGAGCTGTGCCGCACCACGTGGCGCGACCGGCTGGGCGACCTGGCCAGGCCCTCCCCGGTCGACGACCCGGCCGCCTACCTCGGCCTGCTCACCGGCCTCGGCTGCCGGGTGGACGCCTGGGAGACCACCTACCTGCACGTCCTGCCCGGTGACGACGCCGTGCTCACCTGGATCACCGGCACCGCCCTGCGCCCCATGCTCGACCGTCTGTATCCCGCCGAGGCCACCGCCTTCCTCGCCGACTGCGCCGCCGCCCTCCGCGAGGCCTACCCGCCCGAGCCGTACGGCACGGTCTTCCCCTTCCGCCGGATCTTCGCGGTCGCTCAGAAGTGATCGTTGGAATGTAGCCCGGACAGCGGTGGCGTCCTGGTCACGGCACTGGCCGGGGTTCCTGGACGGATAACAGGGCATCAATAAATACTGCGAAGAGACGGTAGATATCTGGGCAAATCTGGGGATGACCTGTGGGAATAGAGATCGAGGACAAGTTCGACGTGCCGGTGGACTACCGGCTGCCGGACCTTACCGGCCTGCCGGGTTCGACAGGGGTGGTGGGGCCGAAAACCCACCAGCTGGTCGCCCTCTACTTCGACACGCCCGATCTGAGGCTCGCCGCGCGGGGGATCACCCTGCGCAGGCGCAGGGGTGGCACCGATCCCGGCTGGCACCTCAAACTTCCCAAGGCCAAGGGCGTCCGGCAGGAGATCACCCACCCGCTGACCCGGAGCGCCAAGATCGTCCCGGCCGAGCTGGCGGACCTCGTGCTCGCCTACACCCGGGGCGCCCCGCTCGCGCCCATCGCCGAGCTGGACACCCGCCGCTCCGTCACCACCCTGGTCAACGGTGCCGGGGTGGGGCTGGTCGAGATCGCCGACGACCGGGTCAAGGGCACCGTGTTCGGTGACGAACCCCACGTCGAGCGCTGGCGCGAGGTGGAGGCGGAGCTGCTCCAGGGGGAGGAGAAGCTCCTGAAGAAGGTCGGCAAGCGGCTGGGCAAGGCCGGGGCCGTCCCCGCCGACTCGGCGAGCAAGCTCGCGCGCCTGCTCGGCGGCGCCGGAGCGGTCTCGGAGCATCCGCGCGCCGAGACCGCTCCCGGGTCGGCGGGCGAGGTCGTCCTCGACTACCTCACCTCCCAGGTCGGCGCGCTGCTCGCCCAGGACCCCCGGGTCAGGAAGGCGGAGGAGGACGCCGTACACCAGATGCGCGTCGCCGCCCGGCGGCTCCGCAGCGCGCTGAAGTCGTTCAAGACGGTCGTCGAGGGGACCGACGACCTCAGGAAGGAGCTCAAGTGGCTCGGCGCGGTCCTCGGTGAGGCACGTGATCTGGAGGTCATCCGTGAGCGGTTCGCGCGCCGGCTCGACAGCCTGGACGACGCGCTGATCGTGGGCCCGGTGCGGGCGAGGCTCAGCTCCGACCTGCTGGACGACGAGCACGAGGCCCTCGACCGGATCAGGGACATCATGGGCGGGGAGCGCTACTTCGCCCTGCTCGACGCCCTCGACGACCTGACAGGCACCCCGGTGCTCACCAAGGCCGCGAAGAAGCCCGCCGACACCCTGGAGGTCGTCGCCGCCAAGAGCTGGCGCCGGGTCACCAGGATCTACGACACCGCCCAGGCCGTCGAGGACGAGTCCGAGCGCGAGGTCGCGATGCACGAGGTGCGCAAGGCGGCCAAACGGGCCCGCTACACCGCCGAGGTGATCGGCATGAGGAAGCTGGCCAAGCGGGCGGAGGACGTCCAGGAGGTGCTGGGCAACCACATGGACGGCGTCGTCGCGCAGGAGCGGCTCGCGGCCGAGGCCGGAAACGCCCGCCTGGTCGGGGAGGACACGTTCACCTACGGCGTGCTGACCGGCGTGGAGCGGGCCGCGGCCGCGCGCGCGTGGGAGGAGTTCCCCCGGATCTGGGAGAAGACCAGGGTCGCCGTCGCGAAAATCCTCTGAAGGGACGGCCGAACGGGGACGACCCCACCCGGCGTCTCGGTCACGGCGAGCTCCGGCGGCACGAGGTCCCCCATGCTCCGGCGGCACGAGATCCTTCACGGCGGGACGGCCGACGTGTCCTTCACGGAGGGACGCCGACGCCTCAGGCGTGCCGTCAGACGTCGTAGGCGTCCACGGCCACGACGTCGCCGCCCGCGTGGTGCAGCACCATGAACGCGCCCTTGGCCAGCCGCGTGTCGCCCGCCCGTTCGTCGAGCCCGGCGATCAGCTCGGGCAGGACCTTGCCGTGGCTGCAGAGCGCGACGGGCCGGTTCGAGGCCATCGCCTCCGTGGCCAGGCGCAGGGAGGCCCGGCAGTCGTAGCCGTTCTCCGACAGGACGGATTCGAGCCGGATCGGCAGACCGGCCCGCTCGGCGTACGGCTCCAGGGTCTGTACGCACCGCCTGCTGGGTGAGCTGACCAGCTCCGCGGGGCGGAAGGCGCCCAGCACGCTCGCCAGCACCTCGGACTGCCCGCGCCCGCGCCCGTCGAGCGGCCGGTCGTCGTCGTCGCCCTTCCAGTCCTGCCGGTTTCCCGCCAGGGCGTGTCGTACCAGCACGAGCGGGGTGGTCGCGAGCGGCGCTTCGCCGAGCGCGCGCAGCAACCCGGCGTCCCACTCGTAGCTCAGGCGCCGTGCGGCCTCCTCCACCGGTAGCCAGGCCACGCCGTCGACCTCGTGGGTGTCGGTGCGACGGCCCTCGGAGACCGTCCTGGCCAGCCAGTAGTCGACCCGCTTGGGCCGCCCGCCCTTGAGGTAGTGGCTCGACGGCAGCGACCGGCCGAACTCCACGGTGAGGCCCGTCTCCTCGGCCACCTCCCGCAGCGCGCCGGCGACGGGGTGCTCACCGCGCTTCAGCTTCCCCTTGGGGAACGACCAGTCGTCGTACTTGGGCCGGTGGACGAGGGCGACCTCCGGCGCGTCGGGGGAGCCGCGCCAGATGACCGCCCCGGCCGCGTGGATCATGTCGTCCGGGCGGGGGCCGCGCTCAGTCATCGATCGCTCTCCACCTGCGGGTGCCGATCAGGTAGGTCTGCAGGTCGTCGCCGGGGTGCCGGGTCCAGGTGCCGTCGGAGTTGAGCCACCAGGTCGCGGTGTCGTCGGACATGGCCCGGTCCAGCAGGTCGCTGAGATAGTTGCGCTGCTGCTGGCTGGAGACCTTGACCAGCGTCTCCACCCTGCGCTCGATGTTGCGGCGCATCATGTCACCGCTGCCGATCCAGATCTCCGGGCGCCGGCCGTGGCCGAACTCGTAGATCCGCGAGTGTTCGAGGAACCGGCCGAGCACGCTCCGCACCCTGATGTTCTCCGACAGGTCGGGGACACCGGGGCGGAGCGTGCAGACCCCGCGCACCCACAGGTCCACCGGTACGCCGGCCTGTGACGCCCGGTAGAGGGCGTCGATGATGGGCTCGTCCACCAGGGAGTTCGTCTTCATCCTGATCCTGGCCGGCCGTCCCGCCTCCTGGTGGGAGATCTCCCGCTCGATCCTGGCCAGCAGCCCGCCGCGCAGCGAGTGCGGGGCGACGAGCAGCCGCCGGTAGGCCGAGTGGTTGGAGTAGCCGGTGAGGTGGATGAACAGGTCCGTGACGTCCTCGCCGACCAGCCGGTCGGCGGTGAGCAGGCCGAGGTCCTCGTACAGCCTGGCGGTCTTGGGGTTGTAGTTCCCCGTGCCGATGTGGCAGTAGCTGCGCAGTTCGCCCGAGGGCTCCTGGCGCACGACCAGGGCGAGCTTGCAGTGGGTCTTCAGGCCCACGACGCCGTAGACCACGTGGCATCCGGCCCGCTCCAGCTTGCGAGCCCAGGTGATGTTGGCGTGCTCGTCGAACCTGGCCTTGATCTCCACGACCACGACGACCTGCTTGCCCGCCTCGGCGGCGTCGATCAGCGCGTCCACGATCGGCGAGTCGCCGCTGGTGCGGTAGAGCGTCTGCTTGATGGCGAGCACGGCGGGGTCGGCCGCGGCCTGCTCGATGAAGCGCTGCACGCTCGTGGAGAACGAGTCGTACGGGTGGTGCAGCAGCACGTCCCGCTCGCGCAGCACCGCGAAGATGTCGTCCTCGACGTGCACGACCTCGGCGGGCACGAACGGGCGGAAGCTCAGCTCGCCCCGGTCCAGGTCGGCGATCGCGTGCAGCCCGGTCAGGTCCAGCGGCCCCGGCAGCCGGTAGATCTCGTGCTCGGCGACCCCCAGCTCGTCCACCAGCAGGTCGAGCACCTCGGGCGTGATGGTGTCCTCGACCTCCAGCCGGACCGGGGGGCCGAAGCGGCGCTTGAGCAGCTCGCGCTCCAGCGCCTGCATGAGGTTCTCCGTGACGTCCTCGTCGACGTCGAGGTCCTCGTTGCGGGTCACCCGGAAGACGTGGTGCTCGACGATCTCCATGCCCTTGAACAGCTGTCCGAGGTGGGCGGCGATCACGTCCTCCAGCGGGACGAAGCGGTCCCTGGAGGCCGTGACGAAGCGGGGGAGCTGGCTGGGCACCTTCACCCTGGCGAAGACCGTGTTGCCCGTCGAGGGGTTGCGGACGGTGACGGCCAGGTTCAGGGACAGACCCGAGATGTACGGAAAGGGATGGGCGGGGTCGACGGCGAGCGGCGTCAGCACCGGCCTGATCCGCTCCCTGAAGAGCTTGCGCATCTCGCTGCGCTCGTCGCGGCCCAGATCGTCCCAGCGCACGATCTCGATGCCCTCGGCGCCCAGCTGCGGGCAGATCCGCTCGTGGAAGCAGGCCGACTGCCGCTGCGCGAGGTCGTTGGCGATGGCCGCGATCCTCGCCAGCTCCTCACGCGGTTTCAGCCCGCTCTTCGTGCGGAGCAGCAGGCCGGTGGCCATCCGTCGTTTCAACCCGGCCACCCGCACGCGGAAGAACTCGTCGAGGTTGCTGGCGAAGATGGCGAGGAACCGCACCCGTTCGAGCAGGGGCAGCGACGGATCCTCCGCCAGCTCCAGAACCCGTTGGTTGAACTGGAGCCAGCTCTCCTCCCGGTTGAGGAAGCGTTCCTGGGGTAGGGAGAGCCCATCGGGGGCCGGGCGAACGAGTTCAGCGGACATATGACCAGAATGCCCGCTTTGATTGAACGGAACGTTAACTTCGTCTCAACGAGCGCTGTTGCTTACTCACTTGGTTCAAGCTTTTCCCGCCCCGCGTCGACGGAGCTTGCGTGCCTGCGGCCGTCCCCGGCGGCCCTGGCCTCCTTGAGCCGCGCCTTCTCCAGATCTCGCAGCTCGCGCTCGCGGGCCTTCTCCTGCTCCCGCAGCAGTCGCTGCTGCTCCCGGTACTCCCGCTCGCGCACCTTCTCCAGCTCCCGCTGCTCGCGGAGCCGGATCTTCTCCAGGTCCTTGGCGAGCTTCTCGGCCTCGCGCCGCTCGCGCTCGCGGGCCTTCTCCTGCTCCTTGAGCTCGCGCTCGCGCAGCTTCTCCTGGTTCTTCAGCTCCCGCTCGCGGGCCTTCTCCAGCTCCCGGATCTCCTTCTCCGTCAGGGGTGGCGACTCCTCCGGGGGAGGTTCCGGCTCCTCCGGCTCCTTCTGCTCCGGCCCGGTGGCGCGCGGCCGGGGGCCGGAGGGGTGGGGTTCCGACGGGCGCGGCTGTGGATGGGCGAGCCGGTGCTCCAGGCCGCGCGAGGCCGTGGTCAGCCGGGGGTTGGGATCCAGGCCGGTCAGACCGTTCCAGGCCAGGTTGACCAGGTGGGCGGCGACCTCCTCGCGCGCCGGTCTGCGCACGTCGAGCCACCACTGGCCGGTCAGCGCCACCATGCCGACCAGCATCTGGGCGTACATGGGAGCCAGTTTGGGGTCGTAGCCTCGCTCGACGAACTCGTCGACCATGACGTCCTCAACCTGGCTGGCGATGTCGTTGATCAGGCTGGCGAACGTGCCGGTCCCCGAGGCGGCGTGCGAGTCACGGACGAGGATGCGGAAACCCTCGCTGTTCTCCTCCACGTAGGCCAGCAGGGCGAGGGCCGCCCTCTCCAGCTTGATCAGCGAGTGCGAGGCGGACAGCGCCTCGGTCACCAGGCTCAGTAACTTCTGCATCTCCCGGTCGATGACGACCGCGTACACGCCCTCCTTACCGCCGAAGTGCTCGTAGACCACCGGTTTGGAGACGTTCGCGGTCGCCGCGATCTCCTCGACCGATGTGCCGTCGAACCCTTTCTCCGCGAACAGGGTCCTGCTGATCTGGATCAGCTGTTCCCGGCGTTCCTTACCTGACATGCGCCGTCGGGGTTCGCTCACGTCTCTAATAATGGCGTTCCCCCGCTCCCGGACGGGACCCGAACCCCGGGTCAGGCGGCGATGCGCTTGGCGGCGAGGCGCTCGGGCGTCGGCCAGCGCACGTCGTAGGCCCATCCGGCCTTCTCGAACCAGCGGATGACGCCCGCGCTGAGATCGATCTGCCCCTTCAGCACGCCGTGCCGGGCGCAGGTCGGGTCGGAGTGGTGCAGGTTGTGCCAGGACTCGCCGAAGGAGGGGATGGCGAGCCACCACACGTTGCGCGACTTGTCGCGCGACTCGAAGGCCTCCTCGCCGAAGACGTGGCAGATGGAGTTGATCGACCAGGTCACGTGGTGCAGCAGGCCGATCCTGACCAGCGTGCCCCAGAAGAAGCCGGTCGCCATGCCCCACCACGACCAGGTCAGCAGGCCGCCCAGCAGGGCGGGCATCACCATCGTGGTGATCGCCAGGACGGGGAAGAACTTGTGCAGCTTGATGATGTCCGGGTCCTTGACCAGGTCGGGCGCGTACTTCTCGCGGTTGGCCCTGTCGGCCTCGAAGAGCCAGCCCATGTGTGCCCAGAGCAGGCCCTTGGCCACGGCCACGAAGCCCGTGCCGAAGCGCCACGGCGAGTGCGGGTCGCCCTCCTTGTCGGAGAACTTGTGGTGCTTGCGGTGGGTGGCCACCCAGTCGAGCACCGACATCTCCATGGAGAGGCTGCCGGCGATGCCCAACGCGATCTTCAGCGGGCGCTTGGCCTTGAACGAGCCGTGCGTGAAGTGGCGGTGCAGGCCGACGGTGACGCCCAGTCCGGTGACCACGTAGAAGACGCTCGCGATGATGACGTCGGACCAGCCGAGTCCCCACCCCCAGGCGAACGGGACGGCCACGACCAGCGCGATCAGCGGGGCGCCGACCACCACTCCGAAGGTGATGATCTCGGGCAGGGTCTTCCGCTCGGGGTCGATGTCAGGTTTTGGGCCCTGAGCAGGGCGCTCTTCGATGAGGGTCATGCGCTACCTCGCGGTGGCTCGGAAAAGGCAAGGACTCATGTCCGGCTACGCAACCGTAACCTACGCAATCGTAAGTTAGGAACACCTAAGCGCCTAATGTCAGGAACATGACTCTCTGGGATTCACTCCGTAGCGGGTCCATCACTTGTTCTACCCCCGGCTGACCTGCTAAACGAGGATCCCGCGCGCGCCCGCCCGTGAGGCCGGGGTGACGCCCGGGGGATCCGTGCCTCCTGGGGGCGTCCGGGACGCCCGGGGGGCGGGCGACCGGGCGCGCCCGGTCGCACGGGCCCCGGGGGCGGGTCGCGGAAGCGGGTGCGGAAACGGGGCGCGTTCGGCGGTGCGGGCTCTGTATCGTAGGGGTGCCGGGCGTACGGGTTCCGTCCCGATCGCCCGACCGGTCCGGCATTGGGTAATTGGCAGCCCGCAAGGTTTTGGTCCTTGTTGTCCAGGTTCGAGTCCTGGTGCCGGAGCAATCCACTTCTGTCTGTTTTATTCGCTCGGCTGGTCGGCTGAGTGGCTCCCCGAGGGGGAAGGTATCCTCACGGTGTCGAGCAGGTGAGGACGCCGCCCCCCGGGGTAGCCGTTCGTCACCACGCTTCGCCATGTCTCAGTCGCGACGCCGAGGGAGCCTCGTCCGTGAGTGTGCCGCGCCCGGCAGCCGTCATCGTCCTCGCCGCAGGCGAGGGCACCCGGATGAAGTCGAGAACACCGAAGATCCTCCATGAGCTGTGCGGCCGCGCCCTGGTCGACCACGTGCTCGCCGCCGCCAGGGACCTCGAACCCGAGCGGCTCGTCGTCGTCATCGGCCACGAGAGGGAGCGGGTCCAGACGCACCTGACCGGGACCGATCCCGACGCGCGGACCGTCGTCCAGACCGAGCAGAAGGGCACCGGCCACGCCGTCAGGACCGCACTGGAGGCGACCGGCACCATCGACGGCACCGTCCTGGTGACGTACGGCGACACGCCGCTGCTGCGCGCCGAGACCCTCGCCGCCCTGCTCGAACGGCACGGACAGGACGGCAACGCCGTCACCGTGCTGACGGCCGAGGTCCCCGATCCACGCGGCTACGGCCGGATCGTCCGCGACGCCTCGGGAGCGGTCCTGGAGATCGTCGAGGAGAAGGACGCGAACCCCGCGCAGCGGGCGATCAAGGAGATGAACTCCGGCGTCTACGCCTTCGACGGACTCCTGCTCGCCGACGCGGTCAAGCGGGTGTCCACCTCCAACGCCCAGGGCGAGGAGTACCTCACCGACGTCCTCGCGATCCTGCGGGAGGACGGCCACCGGGTCGGCGCGCACATCGCGGCCGACTACGTGGAGGTGGAGGGCGTCAACGACCGCGTACAGCTGGCGTTCGCCCGCAAGGTGCTCAACGCGCGCCTGCTGGAGGCCCACATGCGGGCCGGGGTGACCGTGATCGACCCGGCCACCACATGGGTCGACGCCGACGTCATCCTCGAGGCGGACGTGGTGATCCACCCCGGCACCCAGCTGCACGGCTGCACGACGGTCGCCGAGGGCGCGGAGATCGGCCCCGCCAGCACCCTGACCGACACGATCGTCGGAGAGGGCGCGCTGGTGCGCAACGCCGTCTGCGTCGACGCCGTGATCGGCCCCGAGGCCCTGGTCGGGCCGTACGCCTACCTGCGCCCCGGTACGGTCCTGGCGCGCAAGGCGAAGGCGGGGACGTACGTTGAGATGAAGAACGCGCAGGTCGGTGAGGGGGCCAAGGTGCCACACCTGAGCTACGTGGGCGACGCCACGATCGGTGCGGGCGCCAACATCGGCGCTTCGGCGATCTTCGTCAACTACGACGGGGTCAACAAGCACCACACGACGGTGGGAGAGAACGCCTTCGTCGGGTGCGACACCATGCTCGTCGCGCCGGTCACGATCGGCGACGGCGCGTACACGGCCGCGGGATCGGTCATCGACGGAGACGTCCCCCCGGGAGCGATCGGGGTGGCACGTGCGCGCCAGCGCAACATCGAAGGATGGGTCGCGCGCAGGCGCGCGGGCACCAGATCGGCCGAGGCGGCGCTACGGGCCGCCGAGGCCGGGGAACAGCAGGGGAGCCAGACGTGAGTGAGCGAAGCGAGCGGCCCGGCGAGCGGCCCGATGGGCGGTCCGGCGGGCGCGGCGGCGTCGCGCGGGTATCGGCGGGCTCTCAGGCGAGGGGGACGGCATGAGCGGCATCAAGAAGACCGGTGAGAAGAACCTGATGTTCTTCTCCGGGCGCGCGCACCCGGAGCTGGCGGACGCGGTGGCGAGCCACCTCGGGGTCGACGCGGCGCCGACAACGCTGCGCGACTTCGCCAACGGGGAGATCTACGCCCGTTACCAGGAGTCGGTCCGCGGCTGCGACGCGTTCGTCATGCAGAGCCACACCTGGCCGATCAACCAGTGGATCATGGAACAGCTGATCATGGTGGACGCGCTCAAGCGCGCCTCCGCCAAGCGGATCACCGTGATCATGCCGTTCTACGGCTACGCCCGCCAGGACAAGAAGGGCCGGGGCCGCGAGCCCATCACCGCCCGCCTCATGGCCGACATGTTCAAGACGGCCGGGGCCGACCGGCTGATGTCGATCGACCTGCACACCTCCCAGATCCAGGGCTTCTTCGACGGCCCGGTGGACCACCTGTTCGCGATGCCCGTCCTGGTCAACTACCTCAAGGACAAGCTCGACCTCGCCAGCACCACGGTCGTCTCGCCCGACACCGGCCGGGTGCGGCTCTCGGAGCGCTGGGCCGACACGCTGGGCACCCCGCTCGCCTTCATCCACAAGCGCCGCGACCTCGACGTGGCCAACCAGGTGAAGGTGAACGAGGTCGTCGGCCGGGTGAGGGGCCGGACCTGTGTGCTGATCGACGACATGATCGACACCGCGGGGACGATCTGCAAGGCGGCCGACGCGCTGTACGAGCAGGGCGCGACCAACGTGGTCGTGGCCGCCACCCACGCGGTGTTCTCCGACCCCGCGGTCGACCGGCTGAAGAACTCCGGGATCTCCGAGGTCATCGTCACCGACACGGTGCCGCTGCCCGAGGAGAAGAGGTTCGACAAGCTCACCGTGCTGTCGATCGCCCCCCTGATCGCCCGCGCCATCAACGAGGTCTTCAGCGACGGCTCGGTGACGAGCCTCTTCGAGGGCGACAGCTGACACCCCGTCCCGTCCCCGGGAAACCGTCGTGCACGCGTTCCCGGGGACGGTCCTCTTCCCCGTTCCCGGAGCGCGGTGAAGCCCCTTCCGGAGCTGTCCGAGGGCGTTCGGGACCGCGACGCGTT
The DNA here is from genome assembly GCF_040649155.1 of Streptosporangium sp. NPDC049046. NCBI lineage: Bacteria > Bacillati > Actinomycetota > Actinomycetes > Streptosporangiales > Streptosporangiaceae > Streptosporangium > Streptosporangium sp. NPDC049046. The sequence goes on from NZ_JBEZEZ010000009.1 coordinate 26,900, forward strand.
CGGCGTCACCGTTGACACGGTAGGGTTGTGGGATTGCGTGCGCTCGTAACGCCTTCCGCTAGGGCGGGTGAGGGGGAGCGCACCTTTCCGATTCCCGAGATCCCTAGGAGATCAGCCATGTCCGAAGTGGTCATCACCACCGAACTCCGTGACAAGTTCGGCAAGGGCGCCGCCCGCAAGATCCGTCGCGAGGACAAGGTCCCCGTCGTCCTCTACGGGCACGGCACCGAGCCCCAGCACCTGTCCCTGCCGGGTCACGAGCTGCTGCTCGCCCTGCGTACGCCGAACGTGCTGATCCGCCTTGAGGGCGCCGTGACCGAGCTGGCCCTGCCCAAGGGCGTCCAGCGCGACCCGATCAAGGGCTTCCTGGAGCACGTCGACCTCATCCTCGTCCGTCGCGGCGAGAAGGTCACCGTCGACATCCCCGTCACCGTGGTGGGCGACGTCGCCGACGGCATCCTCGACCAGCAGCTCGTCTCCGTCTCCGTCGAGACCGAGGCCACCCACATCCCCGAGGGCGTCGAGGTCGACGTCGAGGGCCTGGAGGTCGGCACCCAGATCACCGCCGCCGACCTGAAGCTGCCCAAGGGCACGACCCTCGCCGCCGACCCCGAGGCGCTCGTCCTCATCGTCGCCGCGACCCCGGTCGCCGAGCCGGAGGGCGAGGCCGCCGAGACGGCCGAGGCCGCTCCGGCCGCCGAGGGCGAGAGCGCCGAGTAGTTTTCTCTGCTAGATCTGTCAGGGCGGCCCGGGACCGGGCCGCCCTGACGCGTGTGAAGGGATGCCGATCGTGGACCGCTGGTTGGTCGTGGGCCTGGGAAACCCCGGGCCGGAGTACGCCGGGAACCGGCACAACGCGGGGTTCATGGTCCTGGACGAGCTCGCCGCGCGAGCCGGGGGACGGTTCAAGGCGCACAGGTCGCGGGCGGAGGTCCTGGAGGGCCGCCTGGCGGGTGTCCCCGCCGTGCTGGCCAAGCCGCTGTCCTTCATGAACCTCTCCGGCGGGCCGGTCAAGGCCCTGGCCGACTTCTACAAGGTCGACCCGGCCAGGGTGGTCGTGGTCCACGACGAGCTGGACATTCCCTACGGCGCGCTGAGGGCGAAGCTGGGCGGCGGCGACAACGGCCACAACGGGCTGAAGTCGATCACCAAGTCGCTCGCGACCAAGGACTACCTGCGGGTGAGGTTCGGCATCGGCCGCCCGCCGGGCCGGATGGACGCCGCGGCCTACGTCCTGCGCGACTTCGCCACCGCCGAACGCAAGGATCTCGCCTTCCTCGTCGACCGCGCCTCCGACGTGGTGGAGTCGCTGATCAAGGTCGGCCTGGAGCCGACCCAGAACGCCTTCCACGCCGGCGACCTGAACATCTCCGGCCCGCCCAGATAGCCGGCTCAGCCGGTTGGCCTCAGGAGGTCGGCCTCAGGAGGCCCGCCCGCCTGCCCGTCCGGACGGACGGACCTCCGGACGGCCGGGGCCCCAGACGCTCGGAGCGATCGGAGCGCTCGGACGGCCGGCCCGCCCGGGGAGCCGGTCCGTCCGGGCATTCGGCCCGCCGGGAAGCCGGGGTGTTCGTGCCGTGCTCCCCGTGACCGATGTCAGCGGCGGTCGAACGCCATCAGATTCTGCAGCAGCTCGGCCTGCTCGATCGCGTCGTCAAGCGCGTTGTGGGTGTGCGGACGCCGGGACCGCAGGTGCTCGGGCATCTGCCGCTTGGTCGCCCAGCCGATCGGTACGCCCGCCTTGGCCGCGTACAGCGTCTTGAGGTCGATGCACCGCGAGTGCCCGAACGGCGAGGCGCCGGTGAAGCGCATGAAATACCAGTAAATCCACATCCAGTCGTAGGAGAGCGGATAGGCCGCCAGCACCGGCGAGCTGTTCCCGCACACCTCGCGGATCCACGCGGCGGCCTCCCGCATCGCCTCGGCCGGGTCGCGGCCCTCGCGCATCAGCGTCTCCCGGTCGAGCCCGCTCACGGCGAGCGCCTCGGGCACGTGGTCGTCGCTGATCGGCCGCAACTCCGCGTAGAGCGTGAGGGTCTGTGGATCCACCGGCTCGAAGACCTTTCCGGTCATCCGCCCGGCCACGGCCATACCCATGCTGATCATTGAATAAGGCCCCGGAATGGGGCCATCGGCCTCGACATCCACAGAGATGTATGTTTCGGTCTTCAACCTTCTGGTCTCTCCCGCCACCGCTAGCATTCCATGACTGTCTGTCCGTGAACGGTTACGCAGGGGGAGCGCGTGCGCGACGTGACCGCATTCCAGGCCGCACAACAGAGCGGGTCGGGAGCCGTCCAGGCCACGTGGGAAGCCGAAGGGAAGGCCGTGCCGGCTGTGCGGGAAGGCGAGGCGAAAGCCGTCCCGCACACACGCGAAGCCGGAGCCGCCCCGGACATGCGGGAAGCCGGGGCCATGCGGGAAAGCGGGGCCGTGCGGGAAGGCGGGTCCGGGGCCGTGCGGGAGGCAGGGGCCGTTCCGGTCGCGCGGCGGCGCACACCGGGCTGGGTGCGGAAGCACCGCGCGACGGCCGTCGCCGCCGACACCGTCTGCGCCGCCCTGGCCGGAGCCCTCGCGCTGTTCGTTCGATTCGGCGAGGTTACCGCCTACGTCTTCCCGTACGTCGTGCTGAGCGCCGCCCTGCCCGTCGTCTGGGTCTGCGTGGTCGCGCTGAACCGCGCCTACGAGCCCCGGCTCATCGGCCTGGGCTCCGAGGAGTTCCAGCGGATCCTGCAGTGCGGCTTCATGCTCACCGCCGCCCTCGCCGTCTGCGCCTACCTCACCAAGATCGAAGTGGCCCGGGGCTACGTGGTGCTGGCGCTCCCGCTGACGACACTGCTCACCCTCCTCGCCAGGTACGTCCTGCGCCGTTCCCTGCACCGCAGGCGGGCGCGGGGCGGGTGCATGCGGCGGGTCGTGGCGGTGGGTCACCGGGCGGCGATCACCGAGTTGGTCCGCAGGTTCCGCCGGGAGCGCTACCACGGCATGGAGGTCGTGGCGGCGTGCATCCCGCGCGGCGGGATGCACGATGTGGAGAGCGTGCCGGTCGTCTCGCGCGGCGGGATGGGCGACGTGGCGGGCGTGCCCGTCCTGGGCGACCTCTCCGAGGTCGCGCTCGCGGTCGGGCGGGTCTCGGCCGACACCGTGGCCGTGCTCGCCTGCCCGGAGATGGACGGGGTGGCGCTGCGGCGGCTGGCCTGGCGGCTGGAGAAGACCCACACGGACCTGATCGTCGCCCCCGCCCTGATGGAGGTGGCCGGGCCGCGGATCACCATTCGCCCGGCGGCGGGACTGCCGCTGCTGCACGTGGACCACCCCGAGATCTCCGGCCTGCGCCAGGTGCTCAAGAACCTGTTCGACCGGGTGGGGGCCGGGCTGCTGCTGACGGCGCTGCTGCCCCTGCTGGCGGGGGTGGCGGTGGCCGTACGGGCCTCGGGGCCGGGACCGGTGTTCTTCCGGCAGACGAGGGTGGGGCGCGACGGCGCCGAGTTCACGATCTACAAGTTCCGGACGATGCGCGCCGACGCCGAGCACCGGAAGATCGCCCTGTCCAGCGACGGTCCCGGCCTGCTCTTCAAGATCCGTAATGATCCGAGGGTGACGCCGCTGGGCGCCCGGCTGCGCCGTCACTCACTGGACGAACTGCCGCAATTGATTAACGTGGTTCTGGGGCATATGTCGCTGGTCGGCCCCCGGCCGCCACTACCCGAGGAGGTCGCGAGGTACGGTGACGACGTCCGCCGTCGATTACTGGTCAAGCCAGGCATGACCGGCCTCTGGCAGGTGAGTGGCCGCTCTGACCTCTCCTGGGAGGAATCCGTACGATTGGACCTGCGTTACGTGGAGAGCTGGTCCCTCATGCTGGACCTGCAGATCCTGTGGAAGACTTGGTCGGCTGTCGCGCGAGGAGCTGGAGCATACTGATGACCGTTCGCGACGATCACGAGCTCGCCGCCGAACTGGCGACGACGGCCGGTGAGAAGCTGGCGGCGCTGCGCGCGGAGCGCGGCTTCGGCGACCCGTCCGAGCTTCGCAAGGAGGGAGACGCCTCCTCCCACGTGTTTCTCATGGAGGCCCTGTCCCGGCTGCGTCCGGGTGACAGTGTGCTGTCCGAGGAGGCGACCAGCGAGGAGCGCCTCGACTCGCGCAGGCTGCGCGCCGAGCGGGTCTGGATCATCGACCCGCTGGACGGCACCCGCGAGTTCGCCGAGGAGGGCCGCTCCGACTGGGCGGTCCACGTGGCACTCTGGGAGCGCGGCACGCTGACCGCCGGAGCCGTCGCACTGCCCGCCCAGGGCCGTACGCTCTCCACCCTCGAACCCCCCGTGCCGCCCGCCCCCGAGGCGGGCGCGAGGCCCAGGATCGCGGTCAGCAGGACCCGTCCGCCGGAGTTCGTGCAGAACCTGGCCCGTCTCGCCGGCGCCGACCTGGTGCCGATCGGTTCGGCGGGCGCCAAGATCTCCGCCGTGCTCACCGGCGAGGTCGAGGCCTACGTGCACGCCGGCGGCCAGTACGAGTGGGACTCCGCCGCGCCTGTCGCGGTGGCCCTCGCCTCAGGGGTCCACGCGAGCCGTATCGACGGCTCGCCGCTGGTCTACAACCAGCCCGACCCCTCACTGCCGGATATTCTTGTTTCCCTACCGGGACTGGCGCCAACGTTGCTCGCTGGAATCCGGGATCTGCACCGCTAATCCCCGCTAGGAGAGTCTGATGCTTCAGCGCGACTACACCACGTCGCAGCTCGATGTCCTCGAGGCAGAGGCTATTCACATCATGCGTGAGGTCGCGGCGGAGTTCGAGCGTCCCTGTCTGCTCTTCTCCGGGGGCAAGGACTCCATCGTCATGCTCCGCATCGCGGAGAAGGCGTTCTGGCCGGCGCCGATTCCCTTCCCCCTGATGCACGTCGACACCGGGCACAACTTCACCGAGGTCATCGAGTTCCGTGACCGCCGAGCCGCCGAGCTGGGCGCCCGCCTCGTCGTCGCGAGCGTCCAGGACTCCATCGACGCGGGACGCGTCGTCGAGGAGACCGGTCGCAGGGCCTCGCGCAACCGGCTCCAGACCACGACGCTGCTGGACGCGATCGAGGAGAACGAGTACGACGCGGTGTTCGGCGGCGCCCGCCGCGACGAGGAGAAGGCTCGCGCCAAGGAGCGCGTGTTCTCCTTCCGCGACGACTTCGGCCAGTGGGACCCCAAGAACCAGCGTCCCGAGCTGTGGAACCTCTACAACGCGAGGATCCGCAAGGGCGAGCACATCCGGGTGTTCCCGCTGTCCAACTGGACCGAGCTCGACATCTGGGACTACATCCGGCGCGAGGGGATCGAGATTCCGTCGATCTACTTCGCCCACACCCGCAAGGTGTTCGAGCGCGACGGCATGCTGCTCGCCGACAGCGAGTTCATCACCCGTGACGAGGACGAGTCGCTCCTGGAGATGACGGTCCGCTACCGGACGGTCGGTGACGTGACCTGCACCGGCGCCGTCCAGTCGGGTGCCGCGACGGTCGAGGAGATCATCGAGGAGATCGCGGTGACCCGGATCACCGAGCGCGGCGCCACCCGCGCCGACGACCGGGCCTCCGAGGCGTCCATGGAGGACCGCAAGAAGGAGGGCTACTTCTAGTGAGAGTCCGAATCTTCGACGCCCCGTGCGCCCCGTGCGACCTGGCCCACCCGGTCCACCCGGCCCACCGCGAGTCCCTTCCCGCGCGGTCCGGCCGCGCACGCCGTACGACCCCTGGAGAGCAGCGCTAATGGACATTCTTCGCTTCGCCACGGCGGGAAGTGTCGACGACGGAAAGTCGACCCTCATCGGGCGGCTGCTCTTCGACTCCAAGGCGATCTTCGAGGACCAGCTGGAGGCCGTCGAGCGCACCTCCCGCGACCGCGGCACCGAGTACACCGACCTGTCGCTCCTCACCGACGGCCTGCGGGCCGAGCGGGAACAGGGCATCACGATCGACGTCGCCTACCGCTACTTCGCCACTCCCAGGCGCAAGTTCATCATCGCCGACACCCCCGGGCACATCCAGTACACCCGGAACATGGTCACCGGCGCGTCCACCGCGGACCTGGCGATCGTCCTGATCGACGCCCGCAAGGGCGTGCTCGAACAGTCGCGGCGGCACGCCTTCCTCACCACCCTGCTGCGGGTGCCGCACCTCGTCCTCGCCGTCAACAAGATGGACCTGGTCGACTACTCCCAGGAGCGGTTCGAGGAGATCCGTGAGGAGTTCACCGCGTTCGCCTCCAAGCTGAACGCGCCGGACCTCACGTTCATCCCGATCTCGGCGCTGCACGGCGACAACGTGGTGTCCCGTTCGGAGAACACGCCCTGGTACAACGGATCCTCCCTGCTCCACCACCTGGAGCACGTGCACATCGCCTCCGACCGCAACCTGGTCGACGTGCGCTTCCCCGTGCAGTACGTCATCCGCCCGCAGCGGGCCACCGACCCCTCACTCCACGACTACCGCGGCTACGCGGGCCAGGTCGCCGGAGGGGTGCTGAAGCCGGGCGACGAGGTCATGCACCTGCCCTCGGGACTGGCCACGCGCATCGCGTCGATCGACACCTTCGACGGGCCGCTCGACGAGGCGTTCCCCCCGATGTCGGTCACCCTGCGGCTGGAGGACGACATCGACATCTCGCGCGGCGACATGATCTGCCGTCCGAACAACCAGCCGCACGTCTCCCAGGAGCTGGAGGCGATGATCTGCTGGATGGCCGACACCGCCAAGCTCGCCCCGCGCACCAAGCTGACCATCAAGCACACCACCCGCACGGCCCGTGCCCTGGTCAAGGACCTGCACTACCGGCTGGACGTCAACACCCTGCACCGGGACGAGACGGCACAGTCGCTCGGCCTCAACGAGATCGGCCGGGTCTCGCTCCGCGTCACCCGGCCGCTGTTCGTGGACGACTACGCCCGCAACCGCCTCACCGGCGGCTTCATCCTGGTGGACGAGTCCACCAACAACACCGTCGGCGCCGGGATGATCGTCGACGCCAAGTAGGCGCACCCCGCCGCCCGTGGCCCGCGCCACGGTCCCCTCCCGTACGCGAAGGGAGGGGGCCGTGGCGCGGGGCCGCGGGCGGTTCGTCGTTCCAGGGGCCGGCCGTGGGTCCGCCCGGCGTCGGATCGCGAGGCCGCGGTCCTCCCTTTTTCCGATCTCCCTGTTCGGTCGCGAGGCCGCGGTCCCTTCCCTGCTCGATCTCCCTGTCGGTCGCGAGGTCGTGGCCACTCCCCGTTCGGTGGACGTGATTCAGGGGACGGGCGGCGTCGCACCCGTTGGGTAGATCCTTTGTCCGTTCTCCGACCCCTCTGTTACGCTCCGCGCTAGCCTCGACACGTTCCGTATCCACCGGGTAAGGATTCGTGCCTGTGTCTGATAGTCCGTCACCTGCTCGGGTGGTATTCCTGGGCGGCCTCGGCCGTAGCGGGACCACACTGCTGGAGCGCCTGCTGGGGGAGATCCCGGGCATCGTTCCGCTCGGTGAGGTCGTCCACCTCTGGGCGAGGAGCGCGCTCGCGGACGAGGCATGCGGGTGCGGTGAGCCCTTCGGATCGTGCCCCTTCTGGGAGAAGGTCGGCGAGCGTGCGTTCGGCGGCTGGTCAGAGGGCCTCGCCCACCGGATGATCGCGCTCAGGTCCCGCGTGGACCGCACCCGGCGCATCCCCACGCTGGCGAGGCTCCTCGCCGAGGAGCAGACGGGCACCGGCCGATGGCCGACGCCCGGCACCGCGGAGCTGGACGAGTACGTCGCGATCCACCGCGACCTGTACGACGCGGCGGGCGAGGTCGCCGACTGCCCGGTCGTGATCGACTCCAGCAAGCACGCCTCGCTCGCCTTCTGCCTCGCGGCGGCCGGAGTCGACGTCCAGGTCGTTCACATGGTCCGCGACCCCCGAGCGGTCGCCCACTCCTGGCGGAGGAAAGTCGCCCGTCCCGAGGACGGGCGCCCGATGACCCACTGGTCGCCCTCCCGCACCTCGCTGCACTGGCTGAGCGAGAACCTCGGACTCGAACTCCTCGCCCGCAGGGGCGTCCCGGTCACCCGGGTCCGCTACGAGGACCTGCTCGACACCCCCGCCGACACGCTCAGGCGGGTGGTCGCCAGGATCGGGCTCCCCTGCCGTCTCGACTTCCTCTCTGGCAGGTGGGCGGAGCTCTCGACGGCGCACACGGCCTCGGGCAACCCCGTGCGCTTCACGGTCGGCCGCACGGAGCTGACCAGGGACGACAGCTGGCGTGACGTCGCGTCGCCCCGGCAGTCGCGCCTGGTCACCGCGCTGACCTGGCCCCTCATGATCAAATACGGCTATTACCGGAGAATCGCGTGAACACATCGGTGGGTGTCGTCATCCCCACCCGGGGACACCGGCCCGACCAGCTGCGCGCGGCCACGCTCGCCGTGCTCGGTCAGGACCATCCAGGACCCGTCGAGGTCGTCGTCGTCGTGGACGGCGGCGATCCCGCCTGGGTCGCCGACCAGGTGGCCGACCTCCTCGCCAGCCGGGCGGTGACACCCGGCCGGCACGGGCCGTCCTCACGCGGCGTGCGGGTGATGGCCAACCGGTTCACCCCCGGCCTGCCCGGCGCCCGCAACACCGGCATCGCCGCGCTCGGCACCGACCTGGTCGCCTTCTGCGACGACGACGACCAGTGGCTGCCAGGAAAGATCGAGGCCCAGGTCGCCGCGCTGGAGGCGGAGCCGGAGGCGCGTTTCTCCAGCTGCGCCATCGAGGTCGAGTACGGATCGCGGCGCATCGCCCGGCTGGCCGGGACCAGTCGCGTCACCTACCGCCACCTGGTGCGCTCGCGGATGGTGATGGTGCACTCCTCGACGTTCCTGTTCCGGCGCGGCGGCCTCTGGGCGGACGAGAGCGCCCCCGGGGGACAGAACGAGGACTGGGACCTGGCACTGCGCGCCGCGGCCCAGCACCCCATCGTGCACGTCGACCGGCCCCTGGTCCGGGTGCGCTGGGGCGGTTCCTCGTACGTGGCCCGCTGGGCCGACCGGATCGCCGGGCTGCAGTGGATGCTCGCCCGGCACCCTGATCTGGCCGTGGATCCGCGCGGCGCGGCGCGGGTCTACGGTCAGCTCGCCTTCCACCACGCGGCCCTCGGCCAGCGCAGGGAGGCGGGCCGCTGGGCCTGGCGGGCCTTCACCGCCCGCCACGGCGAACCCCGGGCGCCCATCGCGCTCGCGGTGGCGACGGGCCTGATCCCCGCGCGGACCCTGCTCAGCGTCCTGCACCACCGGGGACACGGCATCTGATGGCGCCCGTCACCCGGCATCCGCGGGTCGTGCTCCGCCACGGCGCCTTGATCGTTCCGCCCGTGACGAGCCAGGCCGCCGCCGAGCGCCACGACCCACCGTTCGCCCCGTTCCTGACGGTGAAGGCCGTCGAGCGCCCGACGGTGCCTCCCTCCCCGCCCCGCACCGACCGCCGGTCCGCGACCACCGGTCACGACTCGGCGCCCGGCCTGCCCGCCGTCGCAGGGCAGGCCGGGACGCCGGTCACCGGGCGGGAGGCTCCCCCGGCCGTCTCCCGCAGGAGGCCCCGACCCGACAAGGCCACCCGCAGGCGTCTGCGCAGGCGCGTGCGGGTGGCGGGGGTCGCGATCGACCCGATGACCGAGGGCGAGGTCGTCGAGCACGTGGTTGCGGCTCTGAAACGCGGAGAGGGCGGCCACCTCGTCACCCCGAACGTCGACATCAGCCGGACCGTCGCCCGCGATCCCCGGGCCCGCCGACTCGTCGAGCGCGCCGATCTCGCGGTGGCGGACGGCATGCCGTTGGTGTGGGCGGCGAGGCTGCTCGGCACCCCTCTCCCCGGCCGGGTCACCGGCGCCGACCTGATCTGGTCCCTGTCGGAGGCCGCCGCCTTCTACCGCCATCCCGTGTATCTCCTGGGCGGTCCCCGGGGCACGGCCGCGCAGGCGGCCCGCGAGCTGGTGGGCCGCCATCCGGAGCTGGTGATCGCCGGGGTCGGCGCCCCGCCCTACGGATTCGAGAACGATCCGAAGAGCTACGCCCGGGTGCGCGACGACGTGATCGCCGCCGCGCCTCGGCTGGTCTTCGTCGGGCTCGGCTTTCCCAGACAGGAGCGCCTCATCGCCTCACTCCGCCGTGACCTGCCGGGCACCTGGTTCGTCGGCTGCGGCTCGGCGATCGCCTTCGCCGCGGGCACCGTGCGGCGGGCACCGGCGTGGATGCGCCGCGGCGGCCTGGAGTGGGTCTTCCGGCTGACGCGGGAGCCGGGCAGGCTCGCCCGCCGCTATCTGGTCGACGACCTGCCGTACGCGCTTCGGCTCCTCACGGTCTCCCTCGTACGCGGCCTCTTCTCCTGAAGCCGTGTCGCCTCGAAGCCGTGGGGCGTGGGGCGTGGTGCCGCGGGGCTATGGGCCGTGGGGCTGTGTTCTCTTGAGGTCGTGACCCTGTGAGGTCGTGACCCTGTGAGGTCACGCACCGTGAAGGCATGGGAGTCGTGAAGTTCCGGAGCGCCGGAGCCTCACGACTCCACGGTGTTTCCCGTGCGGACCTCAACGTTCCGCCGAGGCGAGTCTCCTGACCCGGAGGGCCTCCTGCGGGCTCAGCCGAGCGTCGGCCTCGGCGAGGGCGCGGCGCGAGTCCATCGGCCGGTAGGCCGTGCGGGACAGGCCGCTCCAGGCGAAGCCGCCAAAGCCTCTCTCCGATGTGCCCGTGCCCATGCCCGTGCCCATGCTTAACGCCTCCGTGCTTGACGCCCTGGTGCCTGACGCGTCCGTGCACGCGCGGCGGATACGCGCCTCGGCGCGGGCCGTCCAGGTCAGGCCCGCCCACTCGTACAGGCGGCGAAAGCCCGCCAGGGGCTCGCGGGCCAGGTCCTCGTAGCGGGCGAGCATGATCCCTGGGTGCCGTTCCGCCAGGTCGGCGGCGGTGGTCCCGGCCGCCCGCCACAGGGCCACGGCTTTGGCGACACGGTCCTGGGAGCCGACCAGCGGGCGCAACGCCTCCAGGTGGGGCTGGTCGCGCATCAGCAGCGGTTGTTCGAGCAACTCGTGAAAGTAGACCGTCCAGCCGAGCCGCTGCCAGCTGCCGACGAACGCCACCGGATCGCGCAGCAGAACGATCACACGGCAGCCGAGCCGGTCGGCGAACCACCCGGCGGAGAACAGCGCGAACGGGTCGTCCAGCAGCGCCCGGCGCCCGCCCAGCCGCCCCAACGTGAACGCGGTGCCGTACCGGACCATCCTCGCCAGGTCGTACGGTGACCGGTTGCGGCGCAGTTCGGCGAGGAACCCGTAGCGCAGCGCGACCGTGCGGGTGAAGGCGGGCAGCCAGGCCCGCTCGTTGTCCGGGCAGATGTACTGGAACCGGTGGCCGACCACGGCGTCGAGGACACCGGGGGAGTGGCCCGGCGGGTGCTCGGGGTTGAGCGGCTCGTTGACGTAGACCAGCTCCCCGCTCGCCGCGAGCATCCTGCCCGTCCAGCTCGTCCCGGTCCTGGGCAGCCCGGTGACCAGTACGGGCGTCACGGTGCCCATCACGTGTCCAGGCTTCCGGAACACCCGGGCCGCGCGGTCATGGCATCCACCTCGCGTTCAGGGCCGTAGGGGGCGGGGAAGGAAGGGAGGTCATGCCGCCCGCCGGGCGGCCGGGCTGCGGGCGCCGAAGGGCCGCAGCCCGTACCGGCGGTGGATGTGCCAGAGCGGCAGCAGGTTCTTGACCACCGTGCCCCCCGCCCAGCCGAGGGCGGCACCGAGCGAGCCCAGCGACGGGATGAGCAGCAGGTCCAGCGCCACCACCGTCGCGACGGCGGCGACCAGGTTGGCCAGGCTGGAGCCGGTGTGCCCGGCGGAGGTCAGCACCACGTCGGCCATACCGCACGCCGTGGCGAGCAGCATCGTCGCGGCCAGCACGAACGCCACCGGCGCACCGCCGGTGTAACCGTCACCGAAGACGGCGCCGAGCAACCACGGCGCGAACGCGGCGTACCCCAGCCAGACCGGCCAGGTGAGCAGGACCAGCCAGCGGGTGGCCGACCGGTACAGCTCCCCGGCGCGCGGCAGGTCGCCCTCGGAGAGGGCCCGGACCAGCCTCGGCTGCATGGCCTGCGCGAGCCCCTGACCGGCCAGCTGACCCACGATCTTGAAACGGGTGGCGGCGGTGTAGACGGCGGCCTCGGCCGGGCCGGCGAGCAGCGCCACGATCACGACGTCCAGCCGCTGGAACACCGCCTGGATCCCGGCAGCCAGCGACCGTGGCCAGGTGTGACCCCACAGCTCGTGCGCGGCGCCCGGCGGCAGGGGCGTCCCGGGCAGCCGCCGCCGCAGCCAGATCGAGGCGAGCACCAGGACCGGCAGGTACGGCAGCGCCCAGGCCGCGGCGAGCAGGGGCACGGAGTCGTGGCCCGCGAGCACCACCGCCCCGACCAGGAGCGACTGGGACACCGGCTGCAGCACCCCGTCCAGCAGCACGGTCGGCCGCATCGAGCCGAACCCGCGGGTCGCGCTCACCACGACGCCCGAGCACGTCACCGCGGGCAGGGCGACCGCGAGCACCCGCAGCGCCGGGTCGGAGACGGTGAGGACGACCGTCGCGCCGGCCGCCAGCGAGAGCGCCGCGACCGGGACGAGCGCCGCGCGGACGTAGCCGGAGGTGTGGCGGTGGTCGAGGGACCGGGACCTGGCGATGAAGTGGACCAGCCCGTTCCCCGCGTCCAGTCGCAGGACCGTGGCGACCGTGAGGCACAGCGCGGTCGCCGAGAAGAAGAGACCGGCCGCCTCCTGCTCCACCCCCCTGGTGACCAGCACGACCGTGAGGAACTGCGAGGCGGCCCCCGTCCCCGCTCCCGCGAGCCCCGCCACCCCGCCCCGCGCGGCCCCGGTCAGGCGGCCCGCCAGGCGGGTGGGGATCAGCGGCGCCACGAAGGCTCCGCGCCCAGCCACGAGGTCAGCAGGGTGTCCTGCTCCTCGAAGTGGGCCCTCAGCTCGCGGCGGAGCTTGCGGGGCATGGGACCCGGCCTGGCCCGGCCGTTGTGCCGTTCGAACACCGGCTCACCGAGGTGCGGCAACCCGAGGAACGCCAGCACGCGGTCGTAGGCGAGATCGGGTTCGGCGAAGAACCGGCCGCTGTCGATGACGAGCAGCCGGTCGCGGCCGACCAGCGGCTCCAGCCGGGCGAGTTGCTCGGCGTAGCGGCCCCTGGCGAGATAGGCGTGGTGGCGGTGGGCGAGGTTCGTCGAGTACGGCGAGGCGCGCAGCCGCTCCTCCGCCCCGGCGAGCCGCTCCTCCTCCAGCCGCACGGCCCTGGCGAAGGAGCGCTCCGTCTCGAAGCCCCTCGCCAGCTCGTGGGCGTGCGCGGAGAAGGCCCGCTCGACGGGGTCGCGGACCAGCACGATCAGCTTGGCGCCCGGCAGGTCGCGGGCGATCCTGGGACCGGCCAGCGGGTGGAACAGGTAGTAGGGCGACGACTCGAAGGCCTGGGCGGGGAAGCCGTACCTGCGGGCCGGCCGGGAGGCCGACACCCGCAGCGGGAAGTGCGCCCGGTACCAGGACAGGTCCCGGTCGTACGCCGTGTCGAAGTAGTGGACGCCCTTGCGCAGGACGGGCTTCAGGATGAGCGGGTGCTGGGACAGGACGCGGTACAGCGAGGTGGTGCCGCAGCGCTGTGCCCCGACGATGAGGAAGGAGGGCAGCACCCGGCTGCGGGAGGTGAGGCGCCCTATCGCCCACGAGGCCGTGTGGACCGAACGCTTCAGCGCGGGTCTCACAGCCTTTACAGCCTTCACAGCAGGGTCTCCTGGGAGTCGGCGAGGGGGGTGAGCCAGAGCTCCGGTGGTCCGAGGGGCGCGTGGCCGTCGGCGGCGTGGCGGTCGGCGAGGGCGATCAGGTAGCGGAGCGCGGTGAGCCGGGACTCGGCTGCCGAGAGCCCGAAGGGGGCCAGGATCCGCAGGGACCGCGCCACGCAGGCCCTCGCCGCGGTGGCCGGATCGGCGCGGCGCAGGGCCCGCTGGAAGAAGTGGTGGACGGCGTCGAAGCCCAGCGGGACCCCGGTGCCGAACCGCTCCCAGTCCCAGACCAGCAACCGTCCGTCGGGGCCGCGCGAGATGTTCCACGGCGTCAGGTCACCGTGCCAGGAGAACGACCGCTCTTCGAGCCCTCCGCTTTCAGGAGCCGGGCTTCCTCCGGCGGGGACGCCGAGGAGGGCGTGGCCGGCACGGGCGGGTTTTCCGGGAGGCGGGTCTCCCGCGACGGGGGTGCCGAGGGAGGGCCGGCCCGCGCGGGCGGTTTTCCCGGGAGGGGGGTCTCCCGAAGCCGGGTCCGAAGCGGCGGGGGCGCGATCCGGGACGTCGCCCCCGGGGATGCGGGCGATCTCGTCGATCGCGTCGACGAGGACGTCACCCGGTATCCGCCCCCGCCGTACGGGAAGCGGGGTGAGCGCCAGCACGGACAGGCCACGCCAGGTTCCGTGGTGCAGCACGGCGGGCGGGACGACGGTCTTGAGCGGTACGCCGGCGAGCAGGCCGAGGGTCCGCGCCTCGTGGGAGACGAGCTCCCGGGTCAGGTCGGTGTCGCCGATCTTCACGAAGGCGATCGGCCCGTCGGCGGCGCGCGCCTCCAGGATCGGCTTGCGGTTGGCCCGGCGGGCCGGGCGCACCCGCAGCGTGACACGGACGGCGGTGCCGAACACCTCGCTCAGGTGGCTCTCGATGCCGTCCCGGCCCGAGGACACCGTGACCCTCCCGCCGGGGTGCCACCAGGCGCGGGGGACCAGCCTGCGGGGGAGCAGCCGGTGGGGGAGCAGGGTGTAGGGGCTCGGGTCGCCGGGGCCGGGGAACAGCAGGTCGAGGGTCTGGTCCAGGTAGCGCAGACGGGCGCGGGCGTCGTTCATGAGGCCGTGCTCGCCATCGAGTTTCTCCAGAGCAGTGCGAACGAGACGAGGTACAGGCTGAGCGGTGTGACCAGCCCGTCGTAGACGAACATGTAGAGGAGGGTGAGGATCATCACGAGGACCCCCGCGACGCCGATCGGGCTCCGGTCACGCCAGTGGCGGCGGACGGCCCCGGCGAAGAACGCCACGTAGAGCGCGGCACCGGTGAAACCCTGCGTGATCATCAGGTGCCAGAGCTGGCCGTCCCCGCCCAGAGGCGGATGGCCGCAGGTGGGGCACCAGCCGCTCTTGCCGGTGGTGATCGTCCGGTGGTTGCCCGTGGCGTTGCGGGTGTTGCCGTACCCGATGAGCGGCGCGGTGCTCGCGGCGGCGAGGGTCGCCGAGACGGTGAAGGCGCGGATGCCGTTGCTGTGCGGGTTGTCGAGCCGCTGGGCCACCATCGCCTGCAGGGGGCTGAGGGCGAACACCAGGGCCCCCGCGGTCAGGGCCGCGCAGGTCGCGACGCGGGCCCGCGTGCCCAGCCGCAGCAGGACGTACGCGGCGGCGACGCCGAGCCCGATCCACAGCCCTCGGTTGAGCGAGTAGACGACGGGGATCGCGGCGAGCGCGACGAGCGGGACGACGGCGAGGCGTCTGCGCGGCCCGCCGTACACCCACCAGCCGACCACGAACCAGACGAGCAGCACCGAGAGGTTGCCACCCCAGGCGTTGGCCCACTCGAACGGCGCCTCGGGGCGCGGCGAGGCGTGGCCGAGGACTTTCTGCATCTGGGCGGCGGTGGGGTGGATCAGGTTGTGGACGAAGGGGTTGCCGCTGATCCAGTCGGGGAGGAC
The DNA here is from genome assembly GCF_040649155.1 of Streptosporangium sp. NPDC049046. Classification (NCBI taxonomy): domain Bacteria; kingdom Bacillati; phylum Actinomycetota; class Actinomycetes; order Streptosporangiales; family Streptosporangiaceae; genus Streptosporangium; species Streptosporangium sp. NPDC049046. The sequence goes on from NZ_JBEZEZ010000009.1 coordinate 42,618, forward strand.
CGTCTCGACCGGTGAGGTGAACTCCACGCGCGGGGCGAACACGCCCAGCAGGCCGCCCGCGACGGTCGTGAGGAACAGCGCGCCGAGCATCCGCACGAGGGTGAGCTGCGGCAGCTCCTCCTCCGTCAGGTTGCCCAGATAGAGCACCATGACCAGCAGCGAGACGTACAGGAACAGGCGCATCAGATAGCCGAGGAGCCGCCCGGCGCCGAACTCGCCGTAGGTGCCCGGAGGCATCTCGCCGAGCATGAGCGCGCTGATCAGGTAACCCGCGAGGAGCAGCAGCCAGAGCCCGAAACCGCGCGGCGCCCTGATCGGCCGCCTCCGCCACAGGACCAGCGCCATCGCCGGGGCCACCACGATCACCGACAGGCCTCCGAAACCGAGCGCCCACCAGATGGGATAGCCCACCAGGAGGGCGGCGATCGGCCAGACGGCCGGACGCGGACACCTCACAGCCTGCGCCCCCTCCGGCCATCGGCCGCCTGCCCGGTGGTTGGAACGTTCCCGTTGGCCCCGAGCGCGAGCGGCACCTCCGGCCCGTCGGCGGGTCCGCGCGCCCCGTCCCTGTTCGCCTCGGGCGCGGGCCACGACTCCGCCCTCTCGGCCGCCCCGCGTGCGCCGTTCCCGTGCCCTCCGGACGCCTCCGGTCTTTCGGCCGCCCCGCGTGTGCCGTTCCTGTGCCCTCCGGACGCCTTCGGCGCCTCCGGTCTTTCCGCCGCCCGGTGTGCTCCGTTCCCGTACGCCCTGGGCGCATGCCGCGCCTCCGGTGTGCCGGGGGGGCCGTGCGCTCCCGACCTGGCGGGTGCCTCCAGGCTCTCGCCCGGCGCTCCGAGCAGGGCGGGTCCGCCCGCCAGGCCGGCCAGAGGCCGGTCGGCCCTTCGCTGGGCGCCCTCGCGGCTCCACCCTCCTCCGGCCCGCGGCGCGGACGCGCCCTGCGGGACGTACGGCCCCTGTGGTGTCGGTCCCTGTGACGCGTACGGTCCCTGTGGAGCGCGTGCCGCGTGAGAGCCCCGCCCGGCGGGGAGCGAGGGGACGTCGTCGCCGATGACGAACGTGCCGACCACGGGGATCCCGCGATCGTTCAGCGCCCGTACGGCGTGCTTGACCTCGCGCGGGGAGGTGCCGGGTGTCGCGACCACGAGCACCGCGCCCGCCGGGCCGTGCGCCCGGACACCGTCGAGGGTGTCCAGGCCGGTGAGGCGGCCGACGGCTGCGGGGGGCCGCCGGGCGGTGTCGAGGCGGTCGCGGAGCCAGGCGGCGCCGACCCCGCAGATCAGCCCCGCCATGAGGCCGCTGCCCAGGTAGAGAGGAGGGCGGGGGGTGGTGGGTTCGGCCGGCGCCGTCGCCTGGCTGATCACGGAGCCGGGGGTGACGGCGACGGTCTTGAGCGCGTCGTATTTGGAGGTGAGGCTGTGAACCTGCCTGGCGAGGACGTTCTGCCGCTGGAGGGCGAGGGTCCGCTCGGTGGTCCCCCTGCCGAGGCCGGGAAGCTCGGTGGCGACCCTGGTGAGACCCGCGTTGGTCTGCCTCAGCTTGACCAGCACGGCCCTGGTCTGGGCCGCGAGCGTCTGGGCGGAGGACTCGCGGCGCTGGGCGAGGTAGGCGAGGGCGTAGGCGCTCGCTCCCGAGGCCGCGGTCGCCGGGTCGGCGGCGCTGCAGGAGATCTCCAGGACCGAGGTGTTGGGCGGCACCGAGACCTCGGCGGGGCAGGAGAGGCCGTCGAACAACCGCCTCGCCTTCGCCTCGACCACCGCGGACCTGGCCACCTGGGCCTCGGTGTCGAGGTTGAGCGGTTCGCGCTGACGGCTGGTGACCTGGTTGGTCTGTTCCTGCGCTCCGGTAGCGGTCACCAGGACCTGCCCGGAGGCGGTGTAGGAGGGCGGGGTGAGCCACATCAGGGCGATGCCGCCACCGGCTCCGGTGAGGAACAGGGAGAGGACGATCAGCCACCGGCGGCGGAGAAACGACGCGTAGTCCGCCAGATCCTCGCCTCCGCGGCGGACGGGGGCGTCCGGTGACGGGCTCATGTGTCGCTGGTGCCTCTCCGGCGAACAGACGCTGGGAACCCTTGGAACTATAGGTCGGCTTTCCGTTTCCCCGAACCGATACGCAAGATTTTCTTTGCGTTGGACGCGCCAATCACAGGGAGATAACAGCGGTTTATCCGATATTTCCTATCGTCCGCGAGGGAGCTGTGGCACGGACCGGCAAAGTCAGGGACGAGGCACGTCCGGGCGATGGGAAGGTGTTCCCCCGTGACGGTCGAGGACGGCCCACGAATGCGTACGCGCGACGGCTGTGAGGAAACGGTGCATCAGACAAATGCTCCTATAGACGTAATTCCGCGAGTGGTAAGAATCGCCGGTTCCGGCCTCGTGCTGGCGCTGGGTCTGGGCACCCTCGCGCTGGGAATCGCCGGGCTGAGCGGAGGCGGCAGGACCTCCAACGCCGCGGACGCCCCGGGTACCGCCGACACGGGGGAGGCCCGTGCCGCGGCGGGCGCCGTCGGCGCCCCGGGAGCCCGCGAAGGGCGCTCCCGGGCCGCCTGCGAGGTCGGTGCCAAGCTCGTGCCCTCCTGCGGCGCCTGGTGGGGCATCGCACCCGAGATCTTCACGGGACGGCCGCAGAAGCGGGCCCTGGAGAGGGCCGAGAGACGCATGGGCCGGCCGGCCGACATCATGCACGTCTACCACCGGGGCGACGAGCTCTTCCCGACCCCCGCGGAACGCGCCATCGCCCGTGACCCGGCCGGCCGCAGGCTCCTGCTGATCAACTGGAAGCCGTCCCTCGACCACACCTGGGGGCAGATCGCCCGTGGGGCGCTGGACGAGCGGATCGACCGGCTGGCCGCCCACATCGTACGAACCTTCCCCGAGCGGTTCTTCCTCACCGTCCACCACGAGCCGGAGGACGACGTACGGGAGGCCCACGGCAGGGGAATGACGGCGGCCGACTACGCCGCGATGTTCCGCCACGTGGTCAAGCGCCTGCGGCAGGGGGGCGTGACCAACGCGGTCACGGTGATGACCTACATGGGAGCGCCCAACTGGGCGTCGGAACCCTGGTTCGAGAAGCTCTACCCCGGTGACGACGTGGTCGACTGGGTGGCGATGGACCCCTACGTCGACCACAGGGTCCACAGTTTCGACGGGCTGGTGAACAAGACCCGCCCCGAGTTCCCCCGCTGGTCGGGGTTCTACCGCTGGATGGGGGAACGCTTCCCCGACAAGCCCGTCATGCTCGCCGAGTGGGGCGTCTTCGAGCGTCATGACCGGCCGGGGTTCAAGGAGTCGTTCTTCGACTCGGTACGCGGGGAGATCGGCGAATACCCGCGGATCAAGGCCCTGATCTACTTCGACTCGCCGCGCGCCCCCCGTGGCGACACCCGCTTCGACACCACGCCCGGCGGCCGGAGGGCCTTCGGCGAACTCGCCCGCGACCCACGCCTCGACGCCGTCGTCCCCGCCCGCTGACGGCGGCTACCGGGGCGTCCGGCGAGGGCTTCCGGGCCTGGGCGTCGGGTCGGGATCAGCGGATCCAGCCGCCCTGGATCAACGGATCGAGCACCTGGTGCACCGCCCGGTCCACGCTGATGCCGGTGGTGTCGATTTCCAGGTCGGCGTCGTCCGGCTCCTCGTACGGGTCGGAGACGCCGGTGAACTCGGGGATGATCCCCGCGCGGGCCTTGGCGTAGAGGCCCTTGCGGTCGCGGCGCTCGCACTCCTCCAGGGGGGTGGAGACGTGGACGAGCAGGAAGTCGGCGCCGACAGCCTCGACCATCTCCCGTACCTCCTCGCGGGTGGCGGCGTACGGCGCGATGGGCGCGCAGATCGCCAGACCACCGTGCCTGGCGGCCTCGGCGGCGACGAAACCGATGCGGCGGATGTTGAGGTCGCGATCCTCCTTGGAGAAGGTGAGCCCCGCGGAGAGCAGATGGCGGACCACGTCGCCGTCGAGGTAGGTCACCGTGCGGCTGCCGCGCTCCAGCAGCGCGTCACGCAGCCCTCGGGCGACGGTCGACTTGCCGGAGCCGGACAGGCCGGTGAAGAAGACCACCAGCCCCCGGCGGTGCGGGGGACCGGGAAGCGTCACGGGCTCGGGACCCGCCAGGTGCTCGGTCGCGCCGTAGGCCTCGGCCACGCGCTCGCGCAGCTCCAGGTCGATGGCCGGCTCCCTGGGCGCGAGCGGCACCACCGCGACGAGCGTGCCCTCCGGCAGCCCCTCACGGGCCTTGAGCGCTGCGCGGACCACCGCGGGCCCGCCCTCGCCGTACGCGAGCGGGAGCAGCAGGATCGACGCCTCCAGCTCCCGTGCGGTCGCCGTGATCTCGCCGAGGTCGCCGAGCGGCCCGCGCATGGTGACGGCGAGGACCGACTCCTGCCCGTTCAGCTGCTCGCGGACCCGCGCCGGGGTGAGGCGGAGCCGGGCGAACGGCCCGTGTTCGGGGGCGTCCAGCGCCTCGACAGGCCCGGCGACGAAGCCGTCCGCACGCTCGGTGACGGTGAGCACGGCGAGCGCCGCGCCCTCGGGGTCGCGCAGGGTGATCCGGTCACCGGGGGCGGCCGGGTGGTCGTCGGGAAGGGTGAGGGTGACCGGCGCGGGCCACGGGGTGCCGTCGGCGAGCGCGCCGTGCTCGTCCACGGCGTGCGCGTCGGCCGAGCTCAGGAAGCCCTCCAGCGGCCTGAAGGCGCCGGAGAGCAGCAGCTCAAGGTCGGCCAGCTCGCGGGCGTCTGGGGTCCACTCGAAAGGCGCCGTCATCTGCTCCACCATCGCGGTCGTCGGAACTTTCCTGCTCCGCCCGCTCACGATGGACGACCCCGTCCGGCGAGCCTGGGATCCGGCCGCCCGGTGAAATCCCAGGTGCCCCGGCCCGGTGGATCTCAGATCAACCGGGCGAAGTGACTCTGGGGCTTGCGGATCACCAAAGTTATCTCGTCGTGAGACGCGGGCCGGCTCCCCCTGGAGAGGGCCTCCACCACCGAGCAGGTGGCGCGGGCAAGCTTACCGAGAGGTCCGCGGAGCGCGGGACCACTGGCGGTGGAGATGTCCTCGGTCACCATCAGCCCGCGCACGAGGCAGAACGAGTGCATTCCCTCGCGCGAGGCGATCTGCTCGTAGACGGCGGGCAGCGGGCCCACGGTCCCGGCGGGGACGAACCTGCGCCACAGCCATCGCCGCAGCCCCGTCGGCGTGAGCCGGTCGCACGCCCCGTACGCCGAAGCCCGGTCGCGCATCCTCACCAGCAGCAGCCCGCCGGGCCGCAACCCGGTGAGCAGCCGGTCGAGCACCAGCTCGGCGTGCTCGATCCGCTCCAGCAGGAACGGCACGTAGACGACGTCGAACGCCCGCGGGGGCACCGGCACGGAGCGCAGGTCGCCCAGCGCCCAGGAGTCCAGGTCCTTGCGCGCGGACGTGCTCGTACGCAACACGGGCAGGTCCTCGTCGATCCCGATGACCCTGGACTCCGTCTGCGCGAGATCGAGCGGCTCAGGCCATCCGCACCCGGCGATCAGGATGTCGAGCCGCCGGCCGAGCTGGCTGCTCCACTGCTCCTTGATCCGCTGACTCAACAGGTCGTCCTGATCGACGACCGACCTCACCTCTGCCATGTAACCGAGAGTAGTCAAGTCAGCACGATTCGGCTACATGGCGACGCTGCGCGTCTTGTTGGCGACGCTGGCGCGTCGCGGTTCGGCGTGTTGTTGGCGACGCTGGCGCGTCGCGGTTCGGCCGCTCTTGTCCGGCTCGTGTTGTTGGCGACGCTGGCGCGTCGCGGTGAGGCCGCTCTTGCCCGGCTCCTTCCCTCGTCGAGGAAGATCGCTCGTTCCTCACGACCTTCCTCTCCTCAGTCCAGTCGCCGGCGCGGCCTCACGGGTAGTCCCGCAATTGGAGACGCTGGGGCATTGCGGTGAGACGGTTCTTGTCCGGCTCGTGTTGGTTGGCGACGCTGGCGCGTCGCGGTGAGGCCGCTCTTGTCCGGCTCCTTTCCTTGTTGAGGGAGGTCGTTCGTCTCTCGCGGCCTCACGAGCTGGTCCCGCGTATCCGAAGGCCGGAGCACCGGCCTGCGATTCGGTAGCCTTGGGCGGGTACCCCCCGTGTTCTCTCGGCTCGGGGTTGTCGTGTTGCCGTCGTGGGGCTGTGGGCGAATCTGATGAGTCTTTCCGGACTTCTGGACCTTGTCGCCGGGGAGCCTGAGCTGGCTTCCCTTCTTCAGGACGTGCGCGGGGGCGACTCGTCCGACGTGTCGCTGGTCGCGCCGCCCGCGTTGCGACCCTTCGCGGTGGCGGCGCTGGCCAGGGAGGGGGCCAAGGGGAAGGCGAGGACCGTCCTGGCGGTGACCGCCACCGGGCGCGAGGCCGAGGATCTCGCCTCGGCCCTCACCAGCCTCCTGGACGAGAGCACCGTCGCGGTCTTCCCCGCGTGGGAGACGCTTCCGCACGAGCGCCTGTCGCCGCGCAGCGACACCGTGGGGCAGCGTCTGGCGGTGCTGCGCAGGCTCGCCCATCCGGTCGAGGGCGACCACTCGGCGGGGCCGCTGCACGTGGTCGTCGCGCCGATCAGGGCGCTGCTCCAGCCGATCGTCCGGGGGCTGGGCGACCTGCGGCCGGTGCGGCTGCGCGCAGGGGACGACGCCGACCTCGACACCGTCGTCCACAGTCTCGTGGAGAACGGCTACCACCGGGTCGACATGGTGGAGAAGCGCGGCGAGGTCGCGGTGCGGGGCGGCCTGCTCGACGTCTTCCCGCCCACGGAGGAGCACCCGCTCCGGCTGGAGTTCTGGGGCGACACCGTCGAGGAGATCCGCTGGTTCAAGGTCGCCGACCAGCGCTCGCTGGAGGTGGCCGAGGACGGGCTGTTCGCCGCCCCCTGCCGTGAGCTGCTGCTGACCGACGACGTCAGGCAGCGGGCGAGGGAGCTCGCCGAGGCGCATCCCTCGCTGGTGGAGACGCTGGAGCAGCTGGCCGAGGGCGTGCCGGTGGAGGGCATGGAGGCGTTCGCGCCCGTGCTCGCCGGGGAGATGGACCTGCTCATCGACCATCTGCCGAGCCAGTCGGCGATCTTCGTGTGCGACCCGGAGCGAATCCGGGGGCGTGCCGACGAGCTGGTGCGGACGAGTCAGGAGTTCCTGGAGGCGTCCTGGATCAACGCCGCGTCCGGCGGCGAGGCGCCGATCGACCTGGGTGCGGCGGCCTTCCGCGACCTGGAGGAGGTCCGCGACCACGCGCGGCGGCTCGGTCGGCCCTGGTGGTCGCTCGCGCCGTTCGGCGCCGGCGCCGACGGTGACGCCGCCGAGGGCCTTGGCGGGGGTACGGCGCTGCGGGCGCACGAGGTCGAGTCCTACCGTGGCGACACCCAGCGGGCGCTGTCCGACATCAAGGGCTGGCTCGACTCCGACCGGGTCGTCGTCCTGCTGAGCGAGGGCCACGGCCCCGCCGAGCGCATGGTCGAGCTGCTCAAGGGCGTCGACCTGCCCGCGCGCCTGGAGCCGGGGCTCGACGCCGTGCCGGACAGGAAGGTCGTCCACGTCACCACGGGCCTGGTCGAGCACGGGTTCGTGACCCCGGCGCTCGCCGTGCTGACCCACCTGGACCTGGTGGGTCAGAAGGCGTCGACCAAGGACATGCGGCGGCTGCCCTCCCGGCGCCGCAACATGGTCGACCCGCTCCAGCTCAAGGTCGGCGACCACGTCGTGCACGAGCAGCACGGCGTGGGCCGCTACATCGAGATGGTGCAGCGGACCGTGCAGGGCGCCACCCGCGAATACCTGGTGATCGAGTACGCCAAGGGCGACCGGCTCTACGTGCCGACCGACCAGCTCGACGAGGTCACCCGCTACGTCGGCGGCGAGTCGCCCACGCTCAACCGGATGGGCGGCGCCGACTGGGCCAAGGCCAAGACCAAGGCGAAGAAGGCGGTCAAGGAGATCGCCGGAGAGCTGATCCGCCTGTACTCCGCCCGGATGGCCTCGCCGGGACACGCCTTCGCGCCCGACAGCCCCTGGCAGCGGGAGATGGAGGACGCCTTCCCCTACGCCGAGACGGGCGACCAGCTGGAGGCGATCGACGAGGTCAAGCGTGACATGGAGCGCCCGATCCCGATGGACCGGCTGATCTGCGGCGACGTGGGCTACGGCAAGACGGAGATCGCGGTGCGGGCGGCGTTCAAGGCCGTGCAGGACGGCAAGCAGGTGGCGGTCCTGGTGCCGACCACGTTGCTGGTGCAGCAGCACATGTCGACCTTCGCCGAGCGGTTCTCCGGGTTCCCGCTGAACGTCAGGCCGCTGTCGCGGTTCCAGAGCGACGGCGAGGTCTCCGCGACCATGGAGGGTCTGCGGGAGGGCTCGGTCGACGTGGTGATCGGCACGCACCGGTTGTTCTCGCCGGAGGTCAGGTTCAAGCAGCTCGGCCTGATCATCATCGACGAGGAGCAGCGGTTCGGCGTCGAGCACAAGGAGGCGATGAAGCACCTGCGCACCCAGGTCGACGTGCTGGCCATGTCGGCCACCCCGATCCCCCGTACGCTGGAGATGGGCCTCACCGGCATCAGGGAGATGTCCACGATTCTCACCCCGCCCGAGGAGCGGCACCCGATCCTCACCTTCGTCGGCCCGTACGACGAGAAGCAGATCGGCGCCGCGATCCGGCGCGAGCTGATGCGCGACGGCCAGGTCTTCTTCGTCCACAACCGCGTGGCCAGCATCAACAAGGTCGCGGCCATGCTGCGCGAGCTCGTGCCCGAGGCGAGGGTCGCCGTCGCGCACGGCCAGATGCAGGAGCACCAGCTGGAGAAGATCATGGTGGGCTTCTGGGAGCGCGACTTCGACGTGCTCGTCTGCACCACGATCGTCGAGTCGGGCCTGGACGTGCCCAACGCCAACACCCTCATCGTCGACCGGGCCGACAACTACGGCCTGTCCCAGCTTCACCAGCTGCGCGGCCGGGTCGGCCGGGGTCGCGAGCGCGGCTACGCCTACTTCCTCTACCCGCCGGAGAAGCCGCTCACCGAGACCGCCCACGAACGCCTCGCCACGATCTCCCAGCACACCGAGATGGGCGCGGGCATGTACGTGGCGATGAAGGACCTGGAGATCCGCGGCGCGGGCAACATCCTGGGCGCCGAGCAGTCGGGCTTCATCGCGGGCGTCGGCTTCGATCTGTACGTGCGCATGATGGCCGAGGCGGTGCAGGAGCAGAAGGCGAAGCTGGCGGGCACCTACCAGGAGGAGGAGCGGCCCGACGTCAAGGTCGAGCTGCCGATCAACGCCCACATCCCGCACGACTACGTCACCTCGGAGCGGCTGCGGCTGGAGGCGTACAAGCGGATCGCCGCGATCGGCTCGGACTCCGACATCGGCGCGGTGCGCGACGAGCTCGTCGACCGGTACGGACGGCCGCCCCAGCCGGTGGAGAACCTGCTGGAGGTCGCCCGTTTCCGCGTCCGCGCCCGCCGCGCCGGGCTCACCGACGTCACCCTGCAGGGGCAGAACATCAGGTTCGCGCCGGTGGACCTCAAGGACTCCCAGCAGGTCAGGCTGCAAAGGCTCTACCCGAAGGCGCTGCTGAAGCAGGCGGCCGGTACGTTGCTGGTGCCGGTGCCCAAGACCAGGCCCCTCGGCGGCCAGCCGCTGCGCGACCTGGATCTGCTCAAGTGGTGCGGTGATCTTGTCGAGGCGATGTTCCTCGAAACCGTGCGGGTAGAGTAAGCGGCGTTTGTCGTGAAGGGAACGCATGTGAAGTCGACTCGAATCCGCGTCATCCTGGCGGTCGTCGCCGCCGGTGTCGCGCTGACCGCCTGCTCTCCGAACCAGGCCGGTGCCGCGGCCATCGTGGGCGGGGAGCGCATCAGCTCGGGCGAGCTGGACAGGAACGTGCGGGAGTACGAGGCGGCGCTGGCCAAGGCCGGCCTGTCCGCCTCGCAGCTGCAGTTCCAGGACAGCGTCCCGCAGCTCGTGCTCTTCCAGCTGGCCAACGCCAAGCAGTACGCGCAGGTCGCGACGAGCAAGGGCATCACGGTCACCGAGGGCGAGGTCGACCAGGTGATCGCGGGCCAGGGAGGCCAGGAGAAGTTCGAGCAGCAGATGCTCCAGCAGGCCGTGGCGCCCTCGCAGGCACGCGAGTTCCTGAAGTCGCAGGTGATGGTCAGCAAGCTCGTCGCCAAGTACGGCGGCGGTACGGACGAGGCCGCCATCCAGCGCGGCCAGCAGCAGGCGATCAAGGACCTGCAGGCGATGCCGATCACCTGGAACCCCCGGTACGGCAAGCTGAACGAGGAGCGGAGCGAGCAGCAGCCGGGCGTCTTCGCCGACGCCGGTCGTTTCGGCACCGTCGGCGCTCCCGGCCCCGCCGACGCGCCGCCCGCGCCGCCGCAGCAGTAGCTCGGCATGTCGCTGATCGTCGTCACCACCTCGCCCCGGGTCGCTCCCGGGCTGCTCAGCCGCCGCGCGTGGCAGGTCCTTGAGGAGGGCCCGGTGCGCACCGGGTCCGCCGACCACCCGCACCTGCCCTACCTGGCGGAGGCGGGGGTCGAGGTCGAGGTGGTCGTCTGCGACCCGGCCGCGCTGGTCCGCGAGGCCGTCTCGGGGACCGTCGTGTGGCTGGAGGCCGACGAGGCGCTGATGCGCTCCATCGGCCACGCCGCGGTGGTGCTCGACGACCCGCCGGTGATCGAGGTCGTGCCGGGCTCGTACGACCTGCCGGGCGCGCGACTGCTCGACCTGGTCTCGGTGATGGACCGGCTCCGGGTCGAATGCCCGTGGGACGCCCGCCAGACCCACGAGTCCCTCGCCCCGTACCTCATCGAGGAGGCCTACGAGGTCCTGGAGACGATCGAGGAGGGCGACCGCGCGGCGCTGCGCGAGGAACTGGGCGACCTGCTCCTGCAGGTCGCCTTCCACGCGCGGGTCGCAGCGGAGGGACCGGAAGGGTTCGACGTCGACGACGTGGCCGAGGGCATCGTCGCCAAACTCGTCCGCCGGCACCCGCACGTCTTCGCCGACACCCGGGTCGAGGGCGCCGGAGAGGTCAGCGCCAACTGGGAGACCATCAAGGCCGCCGAGCGCGCGGCCAAGAACGGCGGCGACCCCGGTTCGGTCGTCGACGGCGTCCCGATGGGCCAGCCGGCGCTCTCCCTCGTCGCGCAGCTCCTGCGCCGCGCCGAGGGCGTCGGAGCCCCGACGACCCTTCCCGAGGGGGTTCCCGCCGACGGTCTGGGTGCGAGGCTCTTCGAGCTCGTACGGCAGGCTCAGGCGGCCGGACTCGACCCTGAGGCGGAACTGCGGGCCGTGGCTCGTGCCTATAAGCGACGCTTCGCGTCGCGGTGAGAAGTGTTGTCGGCGACGCTGCTACATGGCGACGCTGACGCGTCGCGGTTCGGCCGCTCTTACCCGGCTCCTTCCCTCGTCGAGGAAGATCGCTCGTTCCTCACGACCTCCCTCTCCTCAGTCCAGTCGCCGGCGCGGCCTCACCGGTTTGTTGGCGACGCTGACGCGTCGCGGTTCGGCCGCTTTTGTCCGGCTCCTTCCCTCGTCGGGGAAGGTCGCTCGTTCCTCACGACCTTCCTCTCCTCAGTCCAGTCGCCGGCGCGGCCTCACGGGTAGTCCCGCGAGGAAAGGCGGGTTGGGCATGTCCTCAGGGGGCCTTGGGGATGTTCCCGGGGTTTCTGGGGATGTGGCGGTGAGGCCATTCGGCGGCGGTTGCCCCGATCGAGTCAGACGTGTTCTTGGGGCGGTTCTTGGTGAGGGGGAGATGGGCGGGGTCTGAGGTGGGGGTGGGGTGTGTTGGGAGGTTTGTATGGAAATTGCGCGAACATTGTTCGGCGGTGGCCCGGTCGCCGTGTCGGTATGGGGATCTCGATAGGCTTCCGAGGCAAACTGTCCTGCGACTTTAGGAGCGCTTCGTGGCTTCCATCGAGGGCGTTACCGCCCGAGAGATCCTTGACTCCCGGGGCAACCCGACGGTTGAGGTCGACATCCTCCTGGACGACGGCAGCCAGGGGCGCGCCGCGGTTCCCAGCGGCGCGTCCACCGGCCAGTTCGAGGCCGTCGAGCTGCGTGACGGCGACGAGCGCTACGGCGGCAAGGGTGTCGAGAAGGCCGTTCTCGGTGTGACCGACGAGATCGCCGACGAGATCCTCGGGTTCGACGCCGCCGAGCAGCGCAGCATCGACCAGGTGATGATCGACCTCGACGGCACGCCCAACAAGGCCCGTCTGGGCGCCAACGCGATCCTGGGTGTCTCGCTCGCCGCGGCCAAGGCCGCCGCGGAGAGCGCCGAGCTGCCGCTCTTCCGCTACCTCGGCGGTCCGAACGCGCACGTGCTGCCGGTGCCGATGATGAACATCCTGAACGGCGGCGCGCACGCCGACAGCAACGTCGACATCCAGGAGTTCATGATCGCCCCGATCGGGGCGGAGACGTTCCGCGAGGCCGTGCGGATGGGCACCGAGGTCTACCACGCCCTCAAGTCCGTCCTCAAGGAGAAGGGGTACGCCACCGGCCTCGGCGACGAGGGCGGCTTCGCGCCGAGCCTGCCCTCCAACCGTGACGCGCTCGACCTGATCCTGGTCGCCATCGAGAAGGCCGGATACGTCGCGGGCGAGGACATCGGGCTCGCCCTGGACGTGGCCGCCTCCGAGTTCCACTCGGACGGCGTCTACACCATCGACGGCAAGGGCCTGTCGGCGACCGAGCTGATCGCCTTCTACGAGGACCTGGTCGCCAACTACCCGCTGGTCTCCATCGAGGACCCGCTGGACGAGAGCGACTGGGAGGGCTGGAACGCCATCACCCGCGCCCTGGGGGACAAGGTCCAGCTGGTCGGCGACGACCTGTTCGTGACGAACCCCGAGCGTCTGGGCCGCGGCATCGCCGAGGGCACCGCGAACGCGCTGCTGGTCAAGGTGAACCAGATCGGCACGCTGACCGAGACCCTCGACGCCGTGGACCTGGCCCACCGCAGCGGTTACCGCTGCATGATGAGCCACCGCTCGGGCGAGACCGAGGACACCACGATCGCCGACCTCGCGGTGGCCACCAACTGCGGTCAGATCAAGACCGGCGCCCCGGCCCGCTCCGACCGGGTGGCCAAGTACAACCAGTTGCTCCGCATCGAGGAGCTTCTGGACGACGCGGCCCGTTACGCGGGTCGCGCCGCGTTCCCGCGCTTCCGGCGGTAGTTTTTTGCTGGCGGCTCGCGCCCGGATCCGGGCGCGAGCCACACCGCGGACGAGCGTGGAGACGGAGGGGGACGCATGGCGGCACGACCACAGTTGACGGGACGGGCCGCGGTGCTCGCGATCGTGGTGTGCGCGATCGCGATGAGCCTCGCCTACCCCATCAGGGAGTACGTCGCCCAGCGCCGCCAGATCGCCCAGCTGGAGCAGGAGAAGGCGAGGGAGATCGCCGCGATCAAGGCCCTTGACGACCGCTCCAAGCAGCTCCTCGACCCGGGCTTCATCAAGCGGCAGGGCAGGGAGCGCCTCTTCTACTGCGATCCGGGGCAGAAGTGCTACGTCGTCATGGGGGACGCGCCCTCGCCGGGTAAAGGCACGACCGGTGAGCGCCAGGCGGTCGCCAGGCCGCCGTGGTACGAGACGCTGTGGGACTCGGTGAAGGCCGCCGACAGCGGCGGGGGACAGAAGGCGGCCAAGTCCGCCGGGTGACGCCGATACCCTGGTTGTCGTCTTTCAGGGGGGTGTCCACGAATGGTTGACGACCGCGACGTGGCGGCGGTGGAGCGACAGCTCGGCCGGACGCCGCGCGGACTGCGGAGGGTGGCGCATCGCTGCCCGTGCGGGCTTCCCGACGTCGTCGAGACCGCCCCGAGGCTGCCCGACGGATCGCCCTTCCCGACCCTGTTCTACCTCACCTGCCCCAGGGCCGCCTCGGCCATCGGCAGGCTGGAGACCTCGGGGATGATGCGGGACATGCAGGCCAGGCTCGCCGAGGATCCGAAGCTGGCCGAGGCGTACCGGGCCGCGCACGACGACTATGTGGCGCGTCGTGACAGGGCGGCCGCCGAGGAGGGCCTGGAGCCGCTGCCCCGCGACATGCAGAGCACCGGGGGCATGCCGACCCGGGTCAAGTGCCTGCACGCCCTGGTCGGGCACGAACTCGCGGTGCCGGGTGGCAACCCCTTCGGCCGCGAGGCCCTCGACGCGCTCGGCGACTGGTGGTCCGCCGGGCCGTGCGTCGACCAATCCGTAGCCCCGTGTGCCGAGGCCGTGGCACCGACCTCGAAGGAGACCGAGTGATCCGCGTCGCCGCGATCGACTGTGGCACCAACTCCGTCCGTCTGCTCGTCGCCGACGTCGGCAGGGACAGGCTGATCGACCTGGAGCGCCGGATGGAGATCGTCCGGTTGGGGCAGGGGGTCGACAGGACCGGCAGGCTGGCGCCGGAGGCCCTGGAGCGTACGTTCGCCGCCATGCGAGGCTACGCGGGGCTCATCGACGGGCTCGGGGCCTCCTCGGTCCGTGTGGTCGCCACCAGCGCGACGAGGGACGCCGCCAACCGGCAGGACTTCGTGGACGGCGTGCGCGACATCTTCGGCGTGGAGCCCGAGGTGATCACCGGTGCGGAGGAGGCGGAGCTGTCGTTCGCCGGGGCGACCCGCGATCTGGTGCGCTTCTCCGAGGAGACGGGCCTGCCCGCCCCCGAGGGCACCCGCCCGCCGTACCTCGTGGTCGACATCGGTGGCGGCTCGACCGAGTTCGTGCTCGGCTCGACGCACGTGGAGGCCGCGCTCTCGGTCGACATCGGGTGCGTCCGGCTGACCGAGCGCCACCTGCGCGACGCGGGCGACCCTCCCTCGGCGGAGGCGGTCGAGGCGATGACCGCCGACATCGACGACGCGCTCGACCGGGTCGCGGCCGAGGTGCCCGTGGAGCGGGCGCTGACGATGGTCGGGCTCGCGGGATCCGTGACCACCGTCGCGGGAATAGCGCTTGAGCTGCCGGAATACGATCCGAAGAAAATTCATCATTCGCGAATTTCCGCAGGTCAGGTGCATGACGTCGCCAAGCGCTTGCTTGGAATGACCGTTGAACGGCGGGCTGCGATTCCCCTCATGCACCCGGGAAGGGTCGACGTGATCGGGGCGGGGGCGCTCATCCTGGACCGAATAGTGACCCGCTACGGCTTCGGAGACGTGGTCGCCAGCGAGCACGACATCCTCGATGGCATCGCGTGGTCGATTGCTGACTCGTAGCGAGATCTAGACAATTAACCCGTTTAGGGAGTATTGAGGAAAGCTTCCCGTTTATGGTTAGGTAAAGAAGCTTTAGTGAGGCTTTGCCGTAGGGCCCGGCACAGCTGTTGTCGGGGCGGCAACCGTCTCCCGAGCAATCTTGCTTCCCAACGAACGGAGCATCCCCTCATGAAGTCCGGACTAGCCACCAAGCTAGCCGCAGCAGGAGCCAGCGCGGCCATGCTGGCGACGATGGCAGTAGGCATGCTGGCCACGCCCGCAGCGGCGGCCAGTGGTTCGAGCCAGGCGGGTACGGCGGCCTCGGCCGTCGGCAAGCCGAAGCCGGCCGTCTCTGTCGGAACCCCCAAGGCATCGCCCTCGAAGTACAAGGGTGAGTGCCCCGTCGGCGTGACCTTCTCCTCGAAGATCAAGGTGAAGGCCGTCAAGAGCAAGACCACGGTCGCCTACCGGTGGCTGCACGGTGACGGCTCGAAGAGCAAGGTGAAGTCCTTCACCTTCCGCGGCAAGGGCGTCAAGAGCTTCACGGTCAAGGAGAAGTCCACCTTCAAGGGCAACGTCAAGGGCTGGCAGGCCATCCAGGTCCTGTCCCCGCGTGGCGCCACCTCCTCGAAGGGCAAGTTCTCGGTCACCTGTGGCTCCAACGGCGACAAGGAAGAGGTCGTCGTTCCTCGCCGCGTCGACGCCGACGCGTGGGTCGACGAGGGCAACTGCCAGGCTGCCCTGATCGGTCGCATCACCGCCACCGGTACCCGCTGGGTGCACTACCGCTGGGTCGTCAACGGCGAGGTCGTCGAGCGTGACGCCATCCGCGTCAACGGCTCGCGCAAGGTCGTCCACGTGATCAAGCCCGGTGAGAACTTCAGGGGCTGGGCCGTGCTGCAGGTCGTCGGCCCGGTGAAGGCGTCCTCCAACCGCGTCCACTTCAAGATCTGGTGCAAGGACACGTCGCCGAAGGTCTGGGCGTCCGTGGACGGTCCGTCCTTCTACGCGGGCACCTGCCCGACGACCCGCACCTTCACCGGCACGATCGGCGCGAGCGGCCGCACCACCGTGAGGTACCGCTGGATCAGCGACGGTGTGGCGGGCGACTGGAAGTACGCCCACTTCAGCGGCTACGGCTCGCAGAGCCAGAGCGTGTCCGACAGCTGGACCGCCTCTGCCTCCGGTGAGTCCAAGCGCGCGATCGAGATCTCCGGTGGCCCGACCACCGGCACCGCGGTCGGCAAGGTCTTCTGCAAGCACCCGCCGAAGCCGACCCCGACGCCGACGCCCACCGTGACCCCCACCCCCACTCCCACCCCGGCCGTCACCGAGACCGCTGGCTGAGAACGTTGAGGACACGGTAGGTCGAGGTAGCGCGCCCGGCGGCTGACGCCGGGCCGCGTCCCGAGTGAAACAGGCGGCGCCCGCACCCAGCGGGCGCCGCTTCTCGTTTCCCGCGCCGTCTTCCGGCTTCCCCGGGGCGGGAGGTGGTTCGGGCGCTCCCGTGCGGGCGTGAATCGAGTGCTCCCGTGCCGGACGCCGTGAGGGCGTGAACCGGGTGGTCTCGCGCGCCGGGCATCGCGAGCGTGGACCCGGCGCTCTCGCGTGTCGGGCACCATCGAGGACATGAGCTACGTTCCTCCGGGATCCGGCTGGCCCGGTGACCCTGCCCAGCCCGGCACCCCCGTCGCCCACGACCCCGCCGAAGTGCGGAAACTCGCGAGGGAGAGCCGTACCCTCGCGGAGCTCACGGCCGCGCAGTCGGTCTGCCGGGCCTGCCCGCGCCTGGTGGAGTGGCGCGAGGAGGTGGCGACGGTGCGAAGGCGGGCGTTCGCGGAGGAGACCTACTGGGGCCGGCCCATCGCGGGATGGGGTGACGAGAGGCCCGAGGTCCTCATCGTCGGGCTCGCCCCGGCGGCGCACGGCGGCAACAGGACCGGAAGGATCTTCACCGGAGACCGCAGCGGCGACTGGCTGTTCGCCTCGCTGTACCGGACGGGCCTGGCCGTACAGGAGACGAGCCTTCGCGCGGACGACGGCCAGCGGCTCGTCGGCGCGCGGATGGTGGCCGCGGTCCGGTGCGCACCGCCCGCCAACAAGCCCGAGCCCGCCGAGCGGGCCGCCTGCCTGCCCTGGCTCTCCCGCGAGGTCGCCCTGGTCTCGGCGGAGGTACGGGTGGTCGTCGCGCTGGGTGGTTTCGCCTGGCAGGCGATCTGGCCCGCGCTGAGGGACGCCGGGTACGCCCTGCCGCGGCCGAGACCGCCCTTCGGGCACGGCGCCGAGGTGGAGATCACCTCTCCCCAGGGAAATCCCGCGCACCTTCTCGGCTGCTATCACCCCAGTCAGCAGAACACCTTCACCGGCAGGGTGACCGCACAGATGCTCGACGATCTCTTCAGCAGGGCGAACGCGCTACGGGGCTTGTGAAGTCGATCACAAAGAGAAGATTGATCGGAATTCTGTCGAGAAGAGTGATGTTTCTAGCTGATGACGGAAATTAGATCCAGCTTGCCAGATGGGCGGCTGGTGCGACGGGAAGCGTGAGCGTATCCTTGTGAAAGGTTTCACAAGCCTCGAAGCTAAGGACAGTGTCGAAGTGAACCGCAACTCCAAGCACATCGTGGTCGTGGGTGGAGGCTATGTCGGCCTCTACACCGTGCTGCGCCTGCAGCACACCCTCCGCAGGGAGCTCCGCGATGGAAGCGTGCGCATCACCGTCCTGACCCCCGAATCCCACATGACCTACCAGCCGTTCCTCCCCGAGGCCGCCGCGGGAAACCTCTCGCCCCGGCACGTCGTCGTCCCGCTCCGCCGCGTGCTCTCGAAGGCGACGATCCTCAACGGCAAGGTCTCCAAGGTCAACCACGCGGCCAAGACCGTCACCTTCGCCCCCAACGTCGGCACCCCGCACGAGATCGACTACGACATCGTGGTGATGGCCGCCGGATCGATCTCCCGTACGCTCCCCATCCCCGGCCTGGCCGACGCCGCGATCGGTTTCAAGACGGTTGGCGAGGCGATCGCGCTGCGCAACCGGGTGCTCGAACTCCTCGACCGGGCCGAGAGCGACGACGACGAGGCCCTGCGCAGGCGCGCCCTGACGTTCGTCGTGGTCGGCGGGGGCTTCGCCGGCGTCGAGGCGCTGGCCGAGCTGGAGGACATGGCGGTGGACGCCACCCGCTACTACCGCAACATCTCCCGCAAGGACATGCGCTGGATCCTCGTCGAGGCCACCGACCGCATCCTCCCCGAGGTGGGCCCCGAGATGGGCGCGTGGACCGCCGAGCAGCTGCGTGAGCGCGGCATCGAGGTCAAGATGAACACCCGCCTCGATTCCTGCGAGGGCGGCCTGGTCAAGCTCTCCGACGGAGACGAGTTCGAGTCGGCCACCATCGTGTGGACCGCCGGGGTGAAGCCGAGTCCGGTCGTCAACGCCGGAGACCTGCCCCTCGACGAGCGAGGCAGGATCAAGACGACCGCCCGTCTCACCGTGGTCGGCGTCGAGGACGCCTACTCGGCGGGAGACGTGGCCGGGGTGCCCGACCTGACCAACCCCGGCCAGTACTGTGCGCCCAACGCGCAGCACGCCGTACGGCAGGCCAAGGTCCTCGCGGACAACATCACCCGGAGCCTGCACGGGCAGGAGCTGGTCGACTACCGGCACAGGTACGTCGGCTCCGTCGCCGGGCTCGGCCTGCACAAGGGGGTCGCCAACGTCTACGGGATCAAGCTGCGCGGGCTCGCCGCGTGGTTCATGCACCGCACCTACCACCTGTCGCGGGTTCCCACCTTCAACCGCAAGGTCCGGGTGACGGCCGACTGGACCCTGGCGCTCTTCTTCAAGCGCGAGACCGTCTCTCTCGGAGAGATCGAGGAACCGCGCACGGAGTTCCGCGCCGCGGCGAGCAACTGAACGCCCGAAGGGCGAACAGACTCCGAGTGTGAACCGGACGTCCGAACCCGGAGAGTGAACGGAACTCCCGAACCCGGAGGTGGCCGACGAGGCCCACCTCCGGGTTCGCCGTTCCCGGCGATGTGCTATTCCTTGACCGGGTCCCCCGAAGGCGGGACGATCCATAAGATTCTCAGCGGAAGTGATGCGACGGTTGCCTTGAGCAGTTACGCATGAGTGGTCCGTTACGTATGATTACGGCGCCCCCGTAGCCCAATGGCAGAGGCAAACCCCTTAAAAGGGTTCGAGTGAGGGTTCGAGTCCCTCCGGGGGCACTCATGATGATCTGCGGAACAAGGCCCGCGACCAGTGAAAACGTGGTCGCGGGTCTTTTCGTGTTATCCGGCTCCGTGTGACCCGTGCCGAACGGTCGGGAGTACCCCTCCCAAATGTGCTCGCAAAACTTTTGGAGTTACATAACTGTGATCATTCTCCGTGGAGTGCTGAGGGCCGGGATTCGATGTATCCCTGGTATAAAATAGTAACCATGAGTAGCGAGGCGAACCTGGAGTCCGTGCTGGGGGCGAACGGGGTCGCCCGACAGTTGATCGGTCATATCGGGGACAAGTGGTCCCTGCTGGTGATCGCGGCGCTGGGGCACGAGGCCCAGCGCTTCTCCCGGCTCAAGGCGCGGATCGAGGGGATCAACCAGCGCATGCTGACCCGGACGCTACGGGCCCTGGAGCGTGACGGCATCGTCGAGCGCAACGTCTACCCGACCTCGCCACCCACGGTGGAGTACGTGCTCACCAGGATGGGGCGCGACCTTTCGGTGGCCGTGACCGGCATCTGCGAGTGGGCGCGCCGCAATCTCGAAGAGGTCGAGGCGTCGCAGCGACTCTTCGACGAGCGAGCGGCAAGACAGATGTGAGGCCCGGGAACCGAAGGCGCCACCTGTTCGTTGGCACCATCGGCGGTAGCCGTACGGTCGCCTGGACAACATGGATATCAGCACGATACGGCCGTGTGACAACCGATCTAATACGCTGATCGCGTAGGTCGCAGCGTGGAGGCAGCGATGGAGAGCAAGAACCCCGTATTCAGTCGGCAGGCCAAGGGCCAGCAGCAAGGTTGGGGCATGCCGACCCCCACCCCTGACCAGCTTCAGGGCATGTACAACACGCCGTCATACGCGCCGCCCGCACAGCGGACGATGACGATCGACGACGTGGTCGTGCGTGGTTTCATCACGCTTGGCACGCTTGTCGTCTCGGCGGCGGTCGCCTGGGTGCTCAACCTCGGCATGGTCGCGGCGATCGCCGGTGTCATCGTCGGTCTGATCCTCGCCCTGGTCATCTCGTTCAAGTCCAGCACCAACCCCGTTCTGATCCTCGGCTACTCGGTCGCCTACGGTGTCGCCGTCGGTGTGATCAGCCACGTCTACAACGATCTGTACAGCGGCATCGTCTTCCAGGCGGTGGTCGGTACGGCTCTGGCCTTCGCCGCCATGCTGACCGTTTACTCGCTGCGCATCATCCGCGTGACGCCCAAGTTCACCAAGTTCGTCGTGGCCGCCGGGCTGGGCCTGATGGGTCTCATGCTCATCAACCTGGTCGCCGGGTTCTTCATCGAGGACGGCATCGGCATCCGGTCGGGCGGCCCGCTGGCCTACGTGTTCAGCATCGCCACGATCCTCATCGGCTGCTTCTTCCTCCTCCTCGACTTCGACCAGGTCGAGCAGGGCGTGCGGAACGGAGCCCCGGAGAAGTACTCGTGGCTGATGGCCTTCGGCCTCACCGTCACCCTGGTCTGGATCTACCTGGAGATCCTGCGCCTGCTGAGCTACTTCTCGAGTAGCGACTGACGACAGCACGGAGAGGGCCCCGCCGGACGCGTTCCGGCGGGGCCCTCTCGTTTTTTCCGGCGACGGACGAGTGAACGGAAGGCAAAGGGGGATGGACGAACCGCGAAGGAAGAGAGCATCTCAGGGCTTGCTATCTGGGCTTTCGTGATGCACTGTCGAGCAAAGGAGCCTATCCGTGGAGGTGCCCATGTCGTTGAACCACTCGATGGAGACGCAGAGCAAGCTGATCGCCAGGGTTCCGGACATCACCGGACGTGCACTCCCAGAGTGGTTTCAAGCCATCGACAACGGCCCGTCGTTCCTTCGCTGTGACGAGCGGGCCACCTGGCTCGCCAACGAGCACGGGCTGACCCACGGCTACGCCGCGGCCATCGTGCACGAGCACGAGCGGCACCGCCGTACCCGCCACCTGTAAGCCGTCCATCTCCGTGAAGCCCGCGCCGCTCCGGTGGTGCGGGCTTCGGCGTGGGTCATGATGGAGTCATGGATCATGACAAGGCGCGCGGGTTCATCCGCGCCAACCACCGAGCGGTCATGCTGACCTCACACGCCGACGGCCGCCCGCAACTCTCCCCGGTCACCGTGGGGCTCGACGCGGAGGGGAACGCGATCGTCAGCACCAGGGAGACGGCGGCGAAGGTACGCAACCTCCGCAGGAACCCGCAGGTCTCGCTCTGCGTGACGACCGACGCCTTCTTCGGTGAGTGGATCCAGATCGACGGCGTCGCGGAGATCGTCTCCCTGCCCGAGGCGATGGATCTCCTGGTCGGCTATTACCGTGACATCTCCGGCGAGCACCCGGACTGGGACGACTACCGGGCCGCGATGGAGCGGGAGCGGCGGGTGATCCTGAGGATCGCGATCACCCGAGCCGGCCCCGACGTGCACGGCTGACCGCGTCCCGGGACACACCCCGGCCGCGCGCTCGCCTGACCGGGTGGCCCGCGTCGGGAGATCTCCCCGGTACGCGGTGCCCGACGACACCGCGCCCGGCCCGGTTCAGCTGAGGCGTTCCAGAACCATCGCCATGCCCTGGCCGCCGCCGACGCACATGGTCTCCAGGCCGATCGACCTGTCGTGGAAGGCGAGGCTGTTGATCAGCGTGGAGGTGATGCGGGCGCCGGTCATCCCGAAGGGGTGCCCGACCGCGATGGCGCCGCCGTTGACGTTGAGCCGGTCGATGTCGATCCCCAGGTCCTGGTAGGACGGGATGACCTGGGCGGCGAACGCCTCGTTGATCTCGACGAGGTCCACGTCGCCGATGGCCATGCCCGCCCTGGCCAGGGCCTGCTTCGAGGCCTCGACCGGGCCCAGGCCCATGATCTCGGGGGACAGGCCGGTCACCCCGGTGGAGACGATCCGGGCGAGCGGGGTGATGCCGAGTTCGGCGGCCCGGGTGTCGCTCATCACGATCACGGCGGCGGCACCGTCGTTCAGCGGGCAGCAGTTGCCCGCGGTGACCGTGCCGTCGGGCCGGAAGACCGGCTTGAGCTGGGAGACCGCCTCGTAGGTGGTCCCCGCCCGAGGGCCGTCGTCCTTGCTCACCACGGTCCCGTCGGGCAGGGTGACCGGGGTGATGTCCTTCTCCCAGAAGCCGTTGGCGATGGCCTTCTCCGCCAGGTTCTGGGAGCGGACACCGAACTCGTCCTGCTCCTGCCGGGAGACGCCCTTCAGTCCGGCGAGGTTCTCCGCCGTCTGGCCCATCGCCACGTAGACGTCGGGCATCAGGCCGTCCTCGCGCGGGTCGTGCCAGACTCCCCTGCCGCCCTCCGCGGCACTCGCCGTGCGGGCCTGGGCGTCGACGAAGAGCGGGTTCGTCGTGTCGGGCAGCGAGTCCGAGCTGCCCTTGGCGAAGCGGGAGACGCACTCCACGCCCGCGGAGACGAACACGTCCCCCTCGCCCGCCCTGATCGCGTGCAGGGCCATCCGGGTGGTCTGCAGCGAGGACGAGCAGTAGCGGGTCACGGTGGTGCCCGGCACGCCGTCCAGGCCGAGCAGGGTGGCGACCACGCGACCCATGTTGAAGCCCTGTTCGCCGCCCGGCAGGCCACAGCCCAGCATGAGGTCGTCGATCGTGGTCGGGTCGAGCTGGGGGACCTTGGCGAGCGCGGCCTGGATGATCTGTACGGTCAGGTCGTCGGGGCGGATGTCCTTGAGGGACCCCTTGAAGGCGCGTCCGATGGGCGAGCGCGCGGTCGCGACGATGACTGCCTCGGGCATGTGGCTCTCCTGGGTTGATGTCTGCTCCTCCTGCGGAGCGTACCGCGCGGTATGCCCAAAACCGCGCCCAGGGGCGTTGAAACAGAACTTTGTACGGGGAGCGCGAGGCCCCTTCCCGACCGGAGGAAGGGGCCCGGCCGCCCTGTCGGTGACGGGTGACGGGTGACGGTGGTACGGCCGTGGACGCCCGGATGTCAGCCGTACATGCCGGGGGAGGTGCCGTCGCCGTCCCTGATCCCGTGCAGAGCGCCCTTCTCGTCGCGCCACATCCGCCAGCCGTTCTGACTGCCGGTGAACCAGAGGGGCGGGGCGCCCGAGCCGGACACCCGCTTGCCGTCGGCCAGCCTGTACTCGCACAGCGAGGCCACCGAGTAGAAACCGGGGTTCTGGCCCTTGAGTGCGAGCGGCTTGGGGTCGGTCACGCAGAAGGACCAGGCGCGCTCGTCCTTGACGTCGGCCGCGCGGGCGGTGGGAAGGTCGAAGGCGCTACCCGGCTCGCCGTGCCGCAGGAAGCCGACCTTCTCCATGCGAGGCGGGAAGGCGAGCCACCAGCCCGCCTCGGGCACCTGATCGGCGGAGATCTGGCCGAGCACCCGGCCGCTCCCCGCCTCCAGTCTGGCGAACCCGCCGTACCGGCCCTCCTGGTCGACCGGGCGGACCACCGGGGCGAAGCCGGGACTGCCGCTGGGATAGACGCGGACCACCGACGGGCGCATCCAGTTGACCGTGCCGTCGGAGAGCTTGACGGAGAACAGGCCGAAGGCGGAGACCTTGCTCGTCTTCGGATTGGTGTAGGGGGCGACGTATCCGACGAGGTTTCCCGCCGTCGCGCCGAAGGACCAGCCTCCCGACAGGTCGACTCCGGCGCCGAGGGGCTGCTCGACGGGGAGCCGCCAGACGGCCTTGCCGGTCTTGAGGTCGTGCGCCTCCAGCACGGGGTGGCGGGCCAGACGGAGGAACACCACGCGCGAGGCGTCGGACCACTCGGCCTCGGCGATGCCGGGGATCTTCCACAGGGCCTTGCCGGTGGCCGGATCGAGGACGACGACGCGGGCGCTCGCGAGCGCGGTGTTCTCGGACACGCACACGAACGCCCCGCACCGCTGCGGGCCGAAGGTGGAGTGCACCGGGCGACGCCACCTGCGGGCCCCGGTCCTGGCGTCCAGGCCGACGAGCGTGGCCTTCCAGCGGCCCCGCCTGGCGGGGTCGATCGTCACCGCGACGGTCTGTCCGGTGGAGGTCTCGACGATCGCGGGGGCGGGCACCCCCATGCCCGGCAGGCGGCCCGCCATGGTCGAGGGGTGGGCCCACAGCTTCCTGCCCGTGGCGAGGTCGAGGGCGACCGTCTCCAGCGTGCCGTCGGGCTTCATGGAGGTCGTCGTGGCGACGCCACCGGCGGCGGTGGTGCGGCTGACCGCGTTCACCTCGGTGTTGTGCCAGGTGGGATGGTCGGGGGTGGCCGCTTCAGTGCCGGAGCAGCCGCCCAGGGTCAAAGCTCCGGCGAGCACCAGGGCCGGTTTCGCGAGGGGCCGGATCACGGGTATTCCACTCCAATGCGGGCGAGGCGTTACGGCTTCGCAGCGGAGGGTGACCGTGTTCAGGCGTCGTTGGGCCGCATCCACGGCCTTCGGCCGAGTATGGTCACCCACCGTCCGTGAGGTCCGGTCGCTCGCCCGGCGACACGGGTCGCGGAGACCTCGGCGCCGGGCTCCTCCGCGGCCTTGGCCGCCGCGAGGTAGATCGACTCAGTGCGCCGGACCCGGGGCTCGGGCCAGAGTTCCAACGCACTGCATACGGAAGGTAGCACCGCGTAAGCGATCTGGAGATAGCCTTGGGTAGATGGGTGAAAACGATCAAGGCCGAACATCTCCGTGGGGTTCGTGTCGAACTCCGGCCCCAGCAGGTCGGCGAAGGCCACCGTCCGCCCGCCCGCCTCGACCACGGCGACGGTCTGCGCGGCGGCGAGCTGGCGGCTCCATCGCCGCGTCACCCAGCGCAGAGGCTGTGCGATCGGCCGGACCGTGCCCAGGTCGGGGCAGGTGCCCACGACCACCTCCGCCCCCGCCTTCCGCAGCCGTTCGACCGCCTTGCGCAGGTGCCGTACGGCGTGGGCGGGCCTGCTCTGCGAGGTGACGTCGTTCGCCCCGATGAAGATGACCGCGATCTCGGGCCTGGCCTTCAACGCCTTGTCCACCTGCTCGCCCAGCTCCGCGGAGGTCGCTCCCGACCTGCCCGTCACGGTGAGCCGAACCGGCCGCTCGGCGATCACGGCCAGCCCGTTCGCGATCAGCACGGCGGGTGTCTCCGCGGGTTCCGAGGTGCCCAGGCCGACGGAGGTGGAGTCGCCGAGCATGACCATCCTGACGGGCTCGCCGTCGAAGGCCCCGTACACCCCGTCCGAAGGCGGTCCCTCCATGCCGTGCGGGCGGCCGACGGTGCGGCGGGCCACCAGTGCCTCGGCCAGCAGCAGGCCGTAGGTCGCCGCGCCGAGCGCGGTGAGGCCCCCTCCGCCCAGGGCGGCCGCCGCGGCGACGCGGCGGGCGACTCGCGCCGTACCCGGTGTCCAGCTCACGTGGCGTCGCTCCCTCCGTACGGGGCGGTAGCGTTGCCTTTGGTGACACAGCCGAGTCCCTGCCACCCCTACGGGGATCGCGGCGATTACGACAACAAGCCGACCGAGCTTTGGTATTTCGAGGTGATATCCCGGTGCGCGTACATGACTCGCTTGTCGAACTGATGGGCAACACCCCTCTCGTCCGACTGAACAAGGTGACAGAGGGCATTTCCGCCCAAGTGCTGGCGAAGGTGGAGTATTTCAACCCTGGAGGGTCGGTGAAGGACCGCATCGCGGTCCGGATGATCGACGCCGCCGAGCAGTCGGGAGAGTTGCGTCCCGGGGGCACGATCGTGGAGCCCACCTCGGGTAACACCGGGATCGGCCTCGCCATCGTGGCCCAGCAGCGGGGATATCGCTGCCTGTTCGTGGTGCCCGACAAGGTGGCCCAGGACAAGATCTCGGTTCTGCGCGCCTACGGTGCCGAGGTCGTGGTCTGCCCGACGGCGGTCTCCCCCGACCACCCCGACTCCTACTACTCGGTCTCCGACCGGCTGGCCAGGGAGACGCCGAACGCCTGGAAGCCCGACCAGTACTCCAACCCGCGCAACACCGAGAGCCACTACCACTCCACCGGCCCGGAGATCTGGGACCAGACGGAGGGCAGGATCACCCACTTCGTGGCGGGCGTCGGCACCGGGGGCACGATCAGCGGCACCGGCCGCTACCTCAAGGAGGTCTCCGGCGGCCGGGTCAAGATCATCGGAGCCGACCCCGAGGGTTCCGTCTACTCAGGCGGCACCGGGCGGCCGTACCTGGTGGAGGGCGTCGGCGAGGACATCTGGCCGGCCAACTACGACACCACGATCTGCGACGAGGTCATCGCGATCTCCGACAAGGACTCCTTCACCATGACCCGCCGCCTGGCCCGCGAGGAGGCGCTGCTGGTGGGCGGCTCCTGCGGGATGGCGACGGTCGCGGCGCTGCGCGTGGCCGAGCGGGCCGGGCCGGACGACGTGATCGTGGTGCTGCTGCCCGACGGCGGACGTGGTTACCTGTCGAAGATCTTCAACGACGAGTGGATGGCCGACTACGGCTTCCTCACCACCTCCAGCGAGGAGGGCCTGGTCAAGGACGTGCTGACCCAGAAGAGCTCCGGCATGCCGGAGTTCGTGCACACCCACCCGCACGAGTCGGTCGACACAGCCATCTCGATCATGCGCGAGTACGGGGTGTCGCAGCTTCCGGTGATGAAGGAGGAGCCGCCGGTCATGGCCGCCGAGGTGGTCGGCTCGATCCTGGAGCGCGATCTGCTCGACGCCCTGTACCGGGGCCGGGTGCGGCCGACCGACCCGCTGGCCGCCCACATGTCGCAGCCGCTGCCGACGATCGGCGCGGGGGAGCCGGTCTCCATCGCCGTCGAGGCACTGGAGAAGGCCGACGCCGCGGTCGTCCTCGACGACGGCAAGCCCGTCGGCCTGATCACCCGGCAGGACCTGCTCGCCTTCCTCGCCAGCCACTAGCCCGTTCTTCAGGAGAGGGCGGGGTCAGAGGGGAAACTCCGCCGTCACCTCCCAGGCCCCGGAGCGGGTGGGGCCGGCCAGCAGACGGCCGCCGAGAGCCTCGACGCGCTCGGCCATGCCCACCAGGCCGAACCCACCGCCGAGACGGGCGACCCTGACGTCGGCCAACGAGCCGTAGTTGCGCACCCGCAGCCGCACGGCGCCCCCGGTGGGTGAGGCGCCTTCGCGAGGCGGGGGGCCCGCCGGGGCGGAGGCGGTACGCCGGGCCCGCGGGTCCTGGTCGTTCCCCGTCTTCACGCGTACGCTCTCGGCCCAGGCGCGCAGGTCGGAGCCGTCGGTGAGCTTCAGGTCCGCCTCGACCCAGTCGGTGCCGGGGGCGTGCCTGCGGACGTTGGTCAACGACTCCTGAAGGACCCGGTGGAGGGTGGTCATCACCTCCGGGGCGACGGTGCCCTCGGCGATGCCCTGGCCGATGTCGAAGGTGACCTGGGGGCCCGCGGCGGAGAAACGCTCGACCATCGTGCGCATGTCCATGAGCGTGCTGCCCGGTGAGCGGGCGGCCCCGTCCTCCGCGCGCAGCACGCTGACCAGGCGGCGCATCGAGGTGAGCGCGTCGGCCCCCGCGTTCGCGATCGCCTCCAGGGAGGGGACCACGGCCTCGGGTTTCTGCTCGGCGACGACCTTGGCGGCCTGGGCCTGCACCACGATCCCGGTGATGTGGTGGGCGACCAGGTCGTGCAGCTCCCTGGCCAGCTCCAGGCGTTCGGACCGCCGCACCGTGTCGACGGCCTCCCTGCGGCGCTCCAGCTGGAAGCGGAGGTAGGCGCCGATACCGGCGGCGCAGGACCAGCAGACGAAGAGCAGGAAGCCCGAGGCCGTCGCCGGTTCCCCGCTCATGAAGTTCAGGCGGACGGAGGAGGTTTCGAGCACGATCATCGTCGCCAGGGAGAACAGCGCGGCCCGCCGCACCGGCTCGATCGCGCGCAGCCCGCCGACGGTGAGGACCAGCAGCGACCCGATCTCGGCCACGCCGGGACTGCCGTCGCCGTCGGTGATCCCGATGATCAGGGACGACAGGAACGACACCGTCAGCAGGGTGACGAGCCCGCCGACCCGCCAGCGGCGGCGTCGCGCCACCGCCACGACGCCCACCAGGCCGCACACGGGGCTCAGCAGCATCGCCGGGTTGAGGCCGCCCCTCGACGACATGATGGCCGAGACCACCATCACGTCGATCAGCAGGAGCAGGACGAGCCAACCGATCAAAGCGATCTCGCTGAGTCTTTTGACCCAGTAGATCAGCCGGTTCGTCTCTCCCACGGTCCCCGAGCCTAAGCCTCGCGGAGGAGTGGTCATATCGGCCGTTCGGCCGAATCGTTCCCCGGAGAACCGGTCCTTCAGCGGAAGCGGCGCGGGGAGCCTGTCGCCGATGCTTGAGAGGTCGAAGGGGGAAAGAGTTGACCTCCTCCCCTCCCTGAAGGGAGGGGATTCCCCACGGTCACCCGTGAGGGTTCCTGCTTCACCGCCAGTTGCCCGCCCGAGAGGACTCTCGTTGAGGTCTTACACCGGCTCCACAGGCGTTTTACCTCTCCGCCAGCCCGGCGGCGAGGATGTTTTTGGCGGCGTTGACGTCGCGGTCATGGGCCGCGCCGCAGGCACAGGTCCACTCCCGTATGCCCAGCGGCATGGACTGCTGAAGGACGCCGCACGCCGAGCACAGCTTGGAGGAGGGAAACCAACGGTCCACTACGAGGAGTTCCCGCCCGTACCAGGCTGCTTTGTACTCCAGCATGGTCCGCATCTGGCGCCAGGAGGCGTCGGAGACGGCGCGGGCCAGGCTGTGGTTTTTCACCATGTTGCGCACGGTGAGGTCTTCGATCACGACCGTTTGGTTCTCACGGACGAGGCGAGTGGTGACCTTGTGCAGATGGTCTCGGCGCCGGTCGGCGATGCGGGCATGGACGCGGGCGACCTTGAGTTTCGCCTTGGCCCGGTTCGCCGACCCCTTCGCCTTGCGGGAGAGGTTGCGCTGAGCTTTGGCGAGTTTGCGCCGGTCGGCCCGCTCATGCTGGGGGTTGACGATCTTCTCTCCGGTGGAGAGCGTCGCCAGTGCCGTGATACCCGCGTCCACCCCGACCGCGTTGGGCGTCGGCTCCAGCGGCCGGAGGCTGTCTTCGCACAGGATGGAGACGAACCAGCGGCCCGCCGCGTCCTTCGACACCGTCACCGTGGACGGCTGCGCCCCCTCGGGCAGCGGGCGCGACCACACGACGTTCAGCGGACCGTTCATCTTCGCCAGGGTGAGCTGACCGTTGCGGTAGGTGAACGCCGAGCGAGTGTACTCGGCGCTGAGGCGGGACTTCTTGCGGGACTTGAACGTCGGGTACTTCGCGTGCTTGGCGAAGAAGTTGGCGAACGCCGCCTGAAGGTGGCGCAATGCCTGCTGAAGCGGCACCGAGGACACCTCGTTCAAGAAGACGAGGTCGTCGGTTTTCTTCCACTGCGTGAGCGCGGCCGACGACTGCACGTAGGAGGTCTTTCGGCCTTGCAGTGTGTAGGCGCGGGTGCGTTCTTCGAGGGCTTTGTTGTAGACGAGGCGCACGCAGCCGAATGTCCGGGCAAGCTCGGAAGCTTGCTCGGGGGTCGGGTGGAAGCGGAACTTGAACGCCCGCTTCACGGTCTGCGCCATGCCTCACATTCTAAAGCAAGATCAGCTAACAGTGGACGTGTATTCGATTCCAGGTCCGCGCGGCATGGTGCCGCGTTTCCTCTCCGGCCTGAAGGTCGGAGTATCCACACTGGAGGTATTCGATGACCATCATTGGGATAGTGCTCCTGCTCGCCGGGCTTGTGGTCGGTGCGGCCTTGACGCTCGCCGACCCGGTCCTGCTCTCGCGGATCGGCGGGGAGCGCGCGGAGTAGGCGGCCGGAGGCTCCCTGGGCGGCGTTTTCCGCTGCTCTGGGGCACCCGGCGCCGCGAGTAACGTTGACCTCATGAACCAAGGATTCGAGACGCTGGCCATCCACGCAGGTCAGGAACCCGACCCCTACACCGGGGCCGTGGTGCCGCCGATCTACGCGGTGTCCACCTACAAGCAGGACGGCGTGGGCGGGTTGCGCGCCGGATATGAGTACAGCCGGTCCGCCAACCCGACCAGGACCGCGCTGGAGGAGGCCATGGCCGCCGTCGAGGGCGGCAGCCGTGGTCTGGCCTTCGCCTCGGGGCTGGCCGCCGAGGACGCGGTGCTCCGGGCGATCTGCAGGCCGGGCGATCACGTGATCATCCCGAACGACGCCTACGGCGGCACCTACCGTCTGTTCGCGAAGGTCCACGAGCGCTGGGGGCTGCACTACGACCCGGCGCCGCTGGGCGACCTGACGGCGGTGGCGGCCGCCGTGACCCAGAAGACCAAGATCATTTGGGTGGAGACGCCCACCAACCCGCTGCTCGGCATCGCCGACATCGCGGCACTCGCCCAGCTCGCGACCGAGTGCGGCGCGCTGCTGGTGGTGGACAACACCTTCGCCTCCCCGTACCTGCAGCAGCCGATCGCGCTGGGCGCGGACATCGTCGTGCACTCCACCACCAAGTACGTGGGCGGCCACTCAGACGTGGTCGGCGGCGCGCTCGTCGCGCGGGACGCCGGAGTGGGCGAGGAGCTCGCCTACCACCAGAACGCGATGGGCGCGGTGGCCGGGCCGTTCGACGCCTGGCTGACGCTGCGCGGTCTCAAGACACTCGGGGTGCGGATGGATCGCCACTGCGAGAACGCCGAACGGGTGGTGGACCTGCTGCTCGCCCATCCTCGGGTGTCCTCGGTGCTCTACCCGGGCCTGGCCGACCACCCGGGACACGAGGTGGCGGCCAAGCAGATGAGGCGTTTCGGCGGCATGGTCTCCTTCCGGATGGCCGGAGGCGAGGCCGAGGCCGTCGAGCTGTGCAACAGGACCAAGCTGTTCACCCTGGGCGAGTCGCTCGGCGGCGTGGAGTCGCTGATCGAGCACCCCGGTCTGATGACCCACGCCTCGGTGGCGGGCTCGCCGCTGGAGGTGCCCGGCGACCTGGTGCGCCTGTCGGTCGGCATCGAGTCGATCGACGACCTGCTGGCCGACCTCAGCCAGGCGCTGGGCTAGGAGCGGGCGCCGGTCCAGGAGCCGGATCCTGGGCCGGGAACGGGCGTCCGGCCGGGATCGGGTGCCGGACCGGGTGCGGGCGCCCGGCCGGGAACCGGCGCCGGGCAGACGGCGGCCACCGGGTCGGAAACGGGCGCGGCCGGGAAGCGGCCGTGGCCAGGAAACGGCTGCGGCCCGGAAAGGGGCGCGGTGGGAAAACGCGGGCTCAGGCCGGGCTTCCCCAGACCATCAGCACCAGGATGACCATCCAGATCAGCACGATCACGCCGGAGAGGGCGGCGATCCGGCCGACCTGCACCTTGGCGTCGTCGTCCGGGCTCTCATTGGTGAGGACCCGGATGGCGGTGCGCTGGTCCCGCTCCACCATGACCAGCAGCACCGCGGCGACGATGAAAAGCGTCATGGATACCGACAGATACGGCCTTCCAAGGAATTCGCGGCCCAGCAGTGCCCCGAACAGGAAGACACCGACGGACGCGAAACCGTAGATGCGCGTGGTCTTGTGGAGATAACGCAGGACATCGACGTTCTTGGTGCGGATGAATCTGGGAGTCGACATCGTGGCGGCGGTGATCGGCCCCAGGGCGAAGATCGCGAAACCGATGTGCAACCAGAGCAGCAGGTGGTCTGTCATGCGCCAGACA
This sequence comes from Streptosporangium sp. NPDC049046, assembly GCF_040649155.1. Lineage (NCBI taxonomy): Bacteria > Bacillati > Actinomycetota > Actinomycetes > Streptosporangiales > Streptosporangiaceae > Streptosporangium > Streptosporangium sp. NPDC049046. Next base: position 74,640 of record NZ_JBEZEZ010000009.1, read on the forward strand.
TTAGTATCCGGTGATCTCGTCTGGGTACGGCTCGCACGGTGTCACCCGACGGCGTGGTCTTCCTTAATGATCGTTTGAAGGGTCTTCCCACGGAATGGGCGGACGTGCTCCTCGTCCTTCGCTCTTTCGCCGGCCCCGTGGCCGAGATGTCGCCGCCGTTCACGACAGGGACGGTTCACCCTCGACGGTGTCGTACCTGCCCGGACGGTCGTCATCGCGCTCATGGTCCGAGGCGCCGCGATCCGAGATCGCGTTCTCCTCACGCGCGTGTGGCACCATGCACACCTCGAAACAGACGCAGACGATGAGCATCAGCACCACGAGAATTCCCGCGAGCATCGGGCTCACTTCTTCCCCCCTCCACAACGGTGTTCTTCCTTTATCGGGTAGACAGCGCGGACATCGATGCGGTTGTCACGAAAAGGTAACGGTTGAGGTGAGGGGCGGAATTGACGATACGCGATTGTCGATCTTCGCGTTCCGCGCGGAGCACGTCCGCGGCGTTAGTAGGATCGTGGGCGAGCTCGTTACCGTGTGATGAGACCGGCGGTGGTGAAACCGTGGTCGTGCCGGACGGGCGTTCAACCAGACAGAGCAAGACGGCACAAGGGAGTGCCCGCCGTGGGTGTCAAACATGTTGAGCCGTATACCGAGGAGTGGCGCGACCAGCCGTCCCGCTACGTCGGCCTCGTCGTCGAGGCGCTGGGCGAGGCGGTCGAGAGCTGGTGGCAGGGTCCCTGCGACCCGCGCACCGTCACCATTCGCCTGACCGGTGGCGACGCGCTGGTCTGGGACGAGGAGAGCGGCTGGCGCCGTGGCCGCTACGCGAGCGGCGACCCCGCCACCTCCACGGTCCTCGCCGACGCCCGCTATCTCGGCGGAGGTCTGCTGCCCTCCCCTGAGCGGGTCCCCTCCGCGATCGCCGACGCCCGCGCGGGCGTCGGCAACAGCACGGCATGGCGGCCCTGCTACCGCTCCTACCGCCACTATCGCGACGGCTTCGATCTGGCGCTCGACGGATACGCCGCCTACGCCAACGCCTGAGCCCACCTCGGGCCGCGAGCCCACGTCGACCCGGGTCCGCCTCGGCGAGTGCGGCGGGCCCGCAGGAAGTCGCCGACGCCTGGGCCCGGCCTTAGGCCGTGAGGTTCAACATGACCCGGGCCCGCAGGAAGTCGCCGACGCCCGGGCTCGCCTTAGGCCGTGAGTCCGACATCATCCCGGGCCCGCCTCGGCGGATGCGGCGGGCCCGCAGGAACACGTCAACGCCTGGTCCGCCTCGGGCCGGGAGTCCGATCACCCCGGGCCCGTCTCAGCGGGTGCGGCGGGCCCGCAGGAAGTCGCTGACGACGTACTCGCCCAGGCGGTCGGCGCCGGGGGAGAAGACCCGGCCGCCGTTGCGTCGTCCGACCTCGTTCACGAACTCCTTCAGGCGCTCGTCGTCGGCGAGCATGAAGACGTTGAGCGTCGCCCTGCGCCGGGTCATCTTGTCGACCTCCGCGAGGGTCAGCTCCAGCGTCTCCTGGGTCGGTGGCCACTCGAAGGCCGCCGAGCCGTTGCGCCGCAGGTGGGCGGTGGGTTCGCCGTCGGTGACCACGAGCACGACCGGCTCGAAGTCGGGGTGGCGGTCCAGGTGGCGTCCGGCGATCAGCAGGGCGTGGTGCAGGTTCGTTCCCTGGACCATGTCCCACTCCAGCCCCGCCAGTTCGTCGGGCTGCAGCACCCTGGCGTAGTTGGAGAAGCCGATGATCTGCACCGAGTCCTGGGGGAACTTCGAGGCCACCAGCGCCTGCAGCGCCATCGCCGTCTGCTTGGCGGCGGCCCAGGTGCCGCGCAGCGCCATCGAGTAGGACAGGTCGACCAGCAGGCACACCGCGGCCGCCGTGCGCCGCTCGGTCTCGGCGACCTCGAAGTCGTCGACCGACAGGGTGACCGCGCCGCCCCCGCCGCGCCGGACCCCGTTGATCACGGTACGGACCACGTCGATCGGCTGCTCGTCGCCGAACCGCCAGGGCCGTGATGACCCGGTGAGCTCACCGGCAGAGCCCGCGTCCACCTGGTCGTGGTCGCCGCGGCGCCCGCTCTCCAGGGAGGAGAAGACGCGGCGCAGCGCGGTCTCTCCCAGGCGTCGTACGGCCTTGGGGGTGAGCTCCAGCTTGCCGCGCCGGCGCAGGAGGTAGCCCTGCTGCTCCAGCTCGCGCTCGACCTGCCTGAGCGCCTCCAGGTCGTCGACGGCGGAGCGGCCCAGGGCGCGCCGGATCGCCGCCTCGTCGATGTCGTCCAGGCGGGCGCCGGGGTAGTCCTGGCGGAGCGCGGCCTCCAGCTGGGTCAGGTCGGCGAGCTCGTCCAGCGCGCTCACGGCGTCGGACATCCCCATCGGCTCGTCGCCGCTCAGCCGCTCGGGGGTGTTCCAGGCCAGGTCCGGACGACGGGCGTGGAGGGACTCGCCCAGGCGGCGCATCTGCTCGTCCAGCCCGGCCTGCTGGAGGGTCTGCTCGATCAGGTGGTCGAGCTCCTCGCGTTGGGCCGGGGTGAGGGAGGCGAGCAGGCGCTGGGTGGCCGCCGCCCGCCGGGCCAGGGTGTCGACCAACTCCTCCAGGTTCCGGGGCGACTCCGGGAACATGTCCCCATATTTCGACATGAACTGCTCGAAGTCGGCCTGGGTGTGCTCACCCCGGGCATCCCGGTCGAGCATGTCGTTCAAATCGGACATCATCTCCCTGACCCGCTCCATGGCGGCCGGGTCGGGGTTGGCCAGAGACTGCCGCATGCCGCGGAACTGGCTGTCGAGCACCTCCCTGCGCAGCAGGTCGCGCAGTTCCTCGAAGGTCTGCCCGGCGGCGGCCGAGCGCCACCGGTAGGCGCCCAGCTCCCGGATCGCGCTCGCCGTGTCGTCGGGAAGAGCAGCCAGCTCCGCCTCGCGCAGCCGGGCCTCGTCGGAGGGGTCGGGGAACAGTTCGGCCCGCTCCTGGCCGATCGCCTTGTCCAGCAGCGCCCTGGCCCGCTCCAGCGTGCCGTCGATACGGCCGCGCTCGCGCAGCTCACGGCGCCGCCTTCGCACCTCGCGGAGAAGCTCCTCAAGGCCACGACGATCCTGCGCGCCCGGCAGGCCCTCCTTGAGCAGGTCGCGCAGGGCATGGGACGGGTTGGAGCCGGACAGGATCGCGTCACCCATCCGGTCCAGCGCGGAACGGACGTCGTACGGCGGGGCGAGCGGGTCGGGCCCGTCCCGGTATTCGCCATAGCGATAGCTCATGCGGACACCTCAGGTGCGGTAGACCGTCGTGCCGTCCACCTCGTCCTTGGACAGCCGACGCAGGAGGTAGAGGCCCTCCATGGCGAATTCCAGCGCGGCGGCGGCGTGCCCGGGGGACTCGTCGCCGATGCCGAGCTGGGACATGATCTTTGCCAGGCCCGGAACGGGGCCGACCCTGCGCAGCAGCTCGCCCGCGGGTACCGCCACGCCCGACTCGACCTGGACGCCCTCGGAGAACTTCTCCAGCAGCGGGTTCAGGTCGCTGCCGCCGAGCGTGCCGCGGAACGTCTCGGCCACCGCCCTGCGCAGCAGGTGCGCGAGCACCTCGGTCTCCCGGCCCTCCTCGCTGACCTCGAACTCCACCTTGCCGCGCAGCGTGTGCACGATCCCCGGCAGGTCGGCGACCCTCGCCACCGCGTGATCCTCGCCGGTCAGCGCCGCACGCCGTACGGCGGAGGCGGCCGCGGTCTCGGCGGCCGCGATGGAGAAGCGGGCCGAGACCCCGGAACGGGCGTCCACCGCGGTGGACTCGCGGACCAGCCGGGTGAAGCGGGCGATCACCTCGATCAGGTGGTCGGGCAGGTCGGCGCCCACCTGGTCGAGCGCGGCCTCCTGGCGGATCAGGACCAGCTCGGTCTCGATCGACAGCGGGTAGTGGGTGCGGATCTCGGCGCCGAAGCGGTCCTTCAGCGGGGTGATGATCCGGCCGCGGTTGGTGTAGTCCTCGGGGTTGGCACTCGCGATCAGCAGGATGTCCAGGGGCAGGCGCAGGTTGTAGCCCCTCACCTGGATGTCGCGCTCCTCCAGCACGTTGAGCAGCGAGACCTGGATGCGCTCCGCCAGGTCGGGCAGCTCGTTGACGGAGAACACCCCGCGGTTGCTCCTGGGGACCAGGCCGTAGTGGACGGTCTCCGGGTCGCCGAGCGTACGCCCTTCGGCGATCTTGATCGGGTCGATGTCGCCGATCAGGTCACCGACGGAGGTGTCGGGGGTGGCGAGCTTCTCGCCGTACCGCTCGTCCCGGTGCTTCCAGGAGATCGGCAGCTCCTCGCCCATCTCGTCGGCCAGGCGGCGGCAACGGACGCACGAGGGTTCGTAGGGATGGTCGTTGATCTCGCAGCCCTCGACGGCAGGGGTCCACTCGTCGAGGAGCCCGGTCACGGTGCGGATCAGCCGGGTCTTGCCCTGCCCTCGCTCACCGAGCAGGACCAGGTCGTGCCCGGCGAGCAGCGCTCGCTCCAGGTATGGCAGGACGGTGTCGTCGAAGCCCACGATGCCGGGGAACCGCGGCTCTCCTGCCCGCAGGCGGGTCAGGAGATTCTCACGGATCTCGGCCTTTACCGTACGGTGAATATGGCCGCTCGCGCGCAGCTCGCGCAGAGTACGTGGCTCTGGGATTTGAGGCACGGGACCGAGCCTACGTCCACAACGCCCGATCCGGCACTCTCATCCCTCTTTCGGATCTTGACGATTGCGTGAGGGACAACGTGAGTGCTTGTCTCCCCAGTGGGGAGAATCGCTCCAAGACAAGGTATCGGCCGGTTCCCCCGCCCGGGAGCCGGGGCACCCCCGGAAGGGGCCGCCACGTGGGATCTTCGGCATTCGCGGTCGCACGGCACTGACGGGCCTCACGCTCTCGGCTAACGTCGGTTCACAACGGTTCATGGCAGGCTTCAGGGCTTCAGGACGGGCTTCGGACGAGATCCGGACGCTCTCCGGCGAGCCACACGACGAGGGACAAGAGGGAGAGGCGAGACAAGTGGCGTTGATGACGAGCCGCTTCGCCGACGGCCTCGCGGTGGGGGCCGATCTGGTCTCCGCGGCCGAGGCGGCGGTACGCCAAGCCCTGTCCGGCTTGTCCGGACCGGCCGACCTGCTCTGTTTCTTCATCTGCGGCGACGATCCCGACGACGTCTCCCGCGCGGGCCTGCGCGCGATGAGCATGGCCCCCGGCGCCGCCGTCCTCGGATGCAGCGCCACCGGGGTCATCGGCGACGGGCAGGGGGTCGAGGTCACCCCCGCGGTGAGCGCCTGGGCCGCCTCCCTGGGCGGGGCCCGGCTGACGACCTTCGCGCTCGACACGCTGAGGGCCGACGACCGCTTCGTGGTGGTGGGTCTGCCCGACCGCGCCCCCGACGATCACGCGGCCATCCTGCTCGCCGATCCCTACAGCTTCCCCACCGACGGCTTCGTCGAGCGCTCCGAGGAGGTCATGGGAAATCTTCCCCTGATCGGCGGCCTGGCCAACGCGATCCAGGGCCGCGGCGCGGTCCGGCTGTTCGCCGACGGGGAGATCCACACCGAGGGAGCCGTCGGGGTGCTGCTCAGCGGTGCCCTCAACGTCAGCACCGTGGTCAGCCAGGGCTGCCGCCCGATCGGCCCGACGATGACGGTCACCTCCGTCGAGGACAACCTCCTGCTCGAACTCGCCGGGCAGCCCGCCCTGGCGCGGCTGGAGGAGATCGTCAGTGCCCTGGACGAGGACGACCGCGACCTGGTCGCCTCGGGCCTGCAGATCGGCGTCGCGATGGACGAGTACGCCGAGAAGCACGAGCGCGGCGACTTCCTGATCCGGGGCGTGCTCGGCATCGACCCCGAGCGGGAGGCCGTGGCGATCGGCGACGTCGTCGAGATCGGCCGCACCGTCCGCTTCCAGGTCCGCGATGCCGCCACCGCCGACGAGGACCTGTACGAGTTGCTGGACGCGCACCGCGCGGAGTTCGGCCGGGTGGACGGCGCGCTGCTGTTCTCCTGCAACGGCCGGGGCTCGGCCATGTTCGGCAGCGCCGACCACGACGCCGTCGCCGTCCGCGACACCCTGGGTCCCATCGGGGTGGCCGGGTTCTTCGCCGCGGGAGAGGTGGGCCCGGTGGGCGGCCACAACCACGTCCACGGCTTCACCGCCTCGGTCCTGGTCTTCTCCTCCCACCAACCGGCCGGCGGCTCCTGACCTCAGCCGATCTTGAGCTGTTCGTCGCCTGAAGTCGGCGATGAGTTTGAGAGTGCCGGACCTCCGGTTCCCGCGACCACCGCGCCGTCCGGACTGTGGGTGCGCTCGTCGTACGATGATCCGCATGTCAGGCACCCAGGTGACCTACGACGACGTGGTCGCCGCGCGTGAGCTGCTGGCCGACGTCGCTCTGCGTACCCCCCTGCTCCACTCCCACGTGCTCTCCGAGATCATCGGCGGGCCCGTCCACCTCAAGTGCGAGCACCTGCAGCGCTCCGGGTCGTTCAAGATCCGGGGGGCGTACGTCAGGATCGCCGGGCTGACCGAGCAGGAGCGGCGTCGGGGGGTGGTCGCGGCCAGCGCGGGCAACCACGCGCAGGGGGTCGCGCTCGGGGCGGGGCTGGTCGGCGCCGGGGCGACGGTCTACATGCCCCTGGGGGCGCCGCTGCCCAAGGTGGCCGCGACCCGCTCGTACGGCGCCGAGGTGCTCTTCGCGGGCGAGACCGTGGACGTCGCGCTGGAACGGGCGCGGGAGCACGCGACACGGACCGGGGCCGTGTTCATCCATCCGTTCGACCATCCCGACGTGATCGCCGGGCAGGGCACGATCGGGCTGGAGATCGTGGAGCAGTTGCCCGAGGTCGGCACGATCGTGATGTCGCTGGGCGGGGGCGGGCTGGCGGCCGGGGTGGCGCTCGCGGTCAAGTCGCTGCGGCCGGGCGTGCGGATCGTCGGGGTCCAGGCGGAGAGGGCCGCCGCCTATCCGGCGTCGCTGGCCGCCGGGCATCCGGTGGAGGTCAGGCCCGCCTCGACGATGGCCGACGGCATCGCGGTGGGCCGTCCGGGCGAGCTGCCCTTCGAACTGATCCACTATCTGGTCGACAGCGTCGTCACCGTCACCGAGAGCCAGATCTCCCAGGCGCTGGTGCTCTGCCTCGAACGCGCCAAACAGGTCGTCGAGCCCGCGGGCGTGGCCGGGGTGGCCGCGATCCTGGCCCACCCGCACGTCTTCGAGCCGCCGGTGGTGGCCGTGCTCTCCGGGGGCAACATCGACCCGCTGCTGATGGCGAAGGTCCTCAGGCACGGCCTGGCCGCCGCCGGGCGCTATCTCACCCTGCGGGTCCGGCTCTCCGACCGGCCGGGCGCGCTGGCGGCGCTGCTGTCGCGGCTGGCGGAACTCGGCGCGAACGTGCTCGACATCGTGCACGGGCGGCTGGGCATGCACCTGGGGGAGGTCGAGGTCCAGCTCCAGATGGAGACCAAGGGGCCGGTGCACTCCGAAGAGGTGCTGGGCTCCCTGCGCGTCGAGGGATACAAGATCATCGTCACGTGAGGGCGCGGCAGTGGACGGACGACCTTCCCGGCCAGGACGACCGCCCTGACCAGGGCGGCCTTCCTACCAGGTGGTGGGCTTCCTCGCGGTGAACAGCCAGGCGTCGAAGAGGGCGTCGAGCTTCTTGCCGGAGATCTTCTCGGCCATCGCGACGAATTCCGGGGTCGTGACGTTCCCGTACCTGTGGGTGGTGTTCCACTCCTTGAGGAGCTTGAAGAACGCCGGATCGCCGATCCGCTGCCTGAGAGCGTGGAGCGTCATGCCGCCCCGGGTGTAGACGGAGTCGTTGAACAGGTCGTCGGGCTTGGCCTGGCCCGGGGTGTAGCCCCAGATGGGATCTTCGGCCCCGGCGCCGTAGTGCCTGCGGAAGAGCTGCTCGGCGGTGGCCTCGCCCTCGTGCTCCGACCAGAGCCACTCGGCGTAGGTCGCGAAGCCCTCGTTGAGCCACAGGTCCTTCCAGCGCGTGATGCTGAGGCTGTCGCCGAACCACTGGTGGGCGAGCTCGTGGGCGATGATGGCGTCGTCGGGGTCGAACCCGCCGTACATGGGCTTGGTCTGGTTCTCCAGCGCGTAACCGGCGGGGAAGTCGTCGACCACGCCTCCGGTGGAGGAGAAGGGGTAGGGGCCGAAGACCGTGCTCCAGTAGTCGGTGACCCTGCCCGACACGTCGTACAGCTTCTTCAGCGAACCGCGGAACCTCGGATCGACGGCCGCCAGGTTCTTCACACCCCCGGGGGTCGTGCCCTGGAGCATCTCGAACCTGCCCAGCGTCACGGTGGCGAGGTAGCTCGCCATCGGGTGGCTCTCCCGCCACTGGAAGGTCGTCTTGCCCTCGGCGCTCTTCGGCGTGCCGACGAGCTCGCCGTTGGCCAGCGCGGTCAGCCCGGCGGGAACGGTGATCTCGAAGTCGTAACTCGCCTTGTCCGAGGGGTGGTCGTTGCCGGGGAACCAGGTCTTGGCGCCGTTGGGCTGGCAGGTGACGAACGCGCCGTCCTTGGTCGGGATGAAGCCGTACGTGCCCAGGTTGGAGGAACCCCTGACCGGTTTGGGCTCACCGGCGTACGCGACCTCGACGGTGAACGCGGCGGCGTTCGGGATGAACGCGGCCGGGGTGACGCTGAGCTCGGTCCCCGCCCTGCCGAAACTCGCGGGCTTGCCGTCCACGGTGACCCGGCTCACGGTGAAGCCGGAGAGGTCGAGGTTGAAGCTCGCCAGGTTCTGGGTGGCCCGCGCCTCGATCCTGGTCACTCCCGACAGGTGCTTGGAGGGCGGGTCGTAGCTCAGCTTGAGCCCGTAGTGGCCGACGTCGTAGCCGCCGTTGCCGTCGGTGGGGAAGTCGGGGTCGCCGATCCCCGCGGTGCCGGGTGCGGCCTCACCGCCACCACCGCCACCGGCGACGACGTCGGAGGCGACCGGCTTCACGGAGCCCGTCGGCGGGACGCTCTCCCCGTTCGACGTCGAGCAGGCGACCGTGCCAACGGTCGCGAGCGTGCTGAGAAGAGCGGCGGTCGCCGCGGCCAGCCGTTTGGACGCCATGCGTTAAAGCCCCTTTCCCGGCCGGACGGCCGAGCCCCGTGGAATGGCACACTACGCGACCGACCTGCGTCGATCAGGCGTCTATGACAAGCGTCTTGGCGGCGAGGTCGTGCACGGCCTGCTTGCGTGGGTGGAAAAGGATGAAAGCCACATCTATCCAGCCCAGGCAGCAGGTGGAGTACATCAGCCAGGAGACCAGTTCGCGCAGCGCGACCTGTCCGACACCGGCCCTCCGCCCTTCGGTGTCCGTCACGCGCAGCCGAAAGATCTTCTTGCCGAGCGTCTGCCCGTTCCAGTAGGCGGTCAGCAGCCAGTAGTACAGGAAGCCGATCACCGTGACCAGGAAGGTCTCCGCGTAGGGTACCTGCACCGACAGCCCGCTCGCGGCGCCCGTGACGGTGTTGACGGTCCGGTAGGTGAAGGGCGAGGAGATGAGCCCGACGATGAGAAGGTCGAGGATTCCCGCGAAGAGGCGGCGCCAGCGGCCTCCCAGCCTCATGGCGTCCGAGGGGGGAAAATCACCGGGCGGATACCCCTCGGCCGTGTAGCCGAAGACGGGGTCGAACCCCCGGCCGTGTTCCCTGCCATGGCCCGGACCGAGGTCGGAGCCGAAGCCGGGCCCCTGGCCGGGGCGGGGATCGTGCCCGGGGCCCGAAGCGGGGTTCGAGCCCTCGTGGCCCGGCCTGAGCGGCTCGGGATCGGACCACGGGTCCGATCCCCGGTCATCCGGCGGTGGCGGTAGTGATCCCATCCAAGGATGATCACCTCAGGGGCGCCATCGCAAAGCCAAGGACGGTTATCGTGTTCCTTTCAGTGCGGAGACCTCGCCTTTGGACGTGGGGAGGAAGCCGGTTACAGGTTGCCTCGCAGGTCCTGCTCGCGCTCGATCGCCTCGAAGAGCGCCTTGAAGTTGCCCTTGCCGAAGCCGAGTGAGCCGTGCCGCTCGATCAGCTCGAAGAACACCGTCGGACGGTCCTGCACCGGCTTGGTGAAGATCTGCAGCAGGTAGCCGTCCTCGTCCCTGTCGACCAGGATGCCGCGCTTCTTCAACTCCTCGATCGGCGCGCGGACCTCACCGATGCGGGCGCGCAGCTCCGGGTCGTCGTAGTAGGAGGCGGGGGTGTCCAGGAAGCTCACACCGGCCTCGCGCATGTGGTCGACCGTGCTCAGGATGTCGTTGGTGGCGAGCGCGATGTGCTGAACGCCGGGGCCGCCGTAGAACTCCAGGTACTCGTCGATCTGTGACTTCTTCTTGGAGATCGCCGGCTCGTTGAGCGGGAACTTCACCTTGCGGGTGCCGTCCGCGACCACCTTGGACATCAGTGCCGAGTACTCGGTGGCGATGTCGTCGCCGATGAACTCCGCCATGTTGGTGAAGCCCATGACCCGCCGGTAGAACTCCACCCACTCGTCCATCCTGCCGAGTTCCACGTTGCCGACGCAGTGGTCGACGGCCTGGAACAGGCGGCCGTTGCGCACGTCGGGGGCCGCCACCAGGGGCTTCGCCGCGACGTAGCCGGGCAGGTACGGGCCGCTGTAGTTGGACCTGTCGACCAGGGTGTGCCGGGTCTCGCCGTACGTCGCGATCGCGGCCGTCACCACCTTGCCCTGGTCGTCCTCCATGACGTGCGGCTCCACGAGCCCTCGCGCGCCCTGGGCGAGCGCGTGGGCATAGGCGGCCTCCACGTCGGGGACCTCGATGGCGAGGTCGATCACGCCGTCGCCGTGCTCGGCGACGTGGCGGGCGACCCCGGTGCCGGGCCGCACCGCTCCCCGGAACTCGAACCTGGCGGAGCCCGAGGTGAGGACGTACGCCACCTCGTCGCGGCTGCCGTTCTCCGGGCCTCGGTAGGCCACGAGCCGCATGCCGAACGCGGTGGAGTAGTAGTGGGCGGCCTGCTTGGCGTTGCCTACCGCGAAGACCACGCAGTCCATACCGTTCACAGGAAAGTTGTCGCTCATGCGAATACTGTCTGTTTTGTTGGGCTGTTTGTGCAACACTGTCTTCGAAGACCAGACAATATGCACACCTACTCGCCGTCCATCGCGGAGCATCTGTACATCATGACGATCGACCAGCTCGACGCCCGGCTCATCGCCCTGCTGGCGGCGGAGCCCCGGCTGGGGGTGCTGGAGTGCTCACGGCGGCTCGGTGTGGCGAGGGGGACCGTGCAGGCACGCCTCGACCGGCTCGCCGCCCGGGGGGTGGTCACCGGGTTCGGCCCCGACGTCGACCCCGCCGCGCTCGGCTACGACGTGATGGCGTTCGTCACCCTGCAGATCCGCCAGGTCAGCGGGTACGATCCGGTCGCCGATCAGCTCGCCGCCATTCCCGAGGTGCTGGAGGTGCACACGATCACCGGCGGTGACGACATGCACTGCCGGGTGGTGGCACGCAGCAATGCCGACCTGCAGCGGGTAATTGACCTGATCGTTGACGTCCGGGGCGTGGTCAGAACCTCGTCGGTGATCGCCTTGGACACCCCTGTGCCATACCGTGTTCTGCCTTTGGTGGCCGATGTCCCGCGCAAGGGGAGGGGCTAGCCGTACCATGCCAAGCAGGGGCCAGACACCGTTATCCATCGTTTACCCTTAACGGTCCGCAACCGTCGGGGGTCAGCGGCGGGTCCTATCGGGGGGTCACGCGTGTCAAAGGGCGGGACGAGCAGTCGCAGGAGGAAACTCCTGAGAATCACACTCATCGTCTTCGGTGTCGGGATCATCTCGGCGATCGGCCTGCTCGGGGTGGTGTGGGCGATCACTCCCATCCCCGACAGCACGCAGCCAAGGGCCACCGCGCAGGGGTCGGTGATCTACTACCGTGACGGCAAGACCGTGCTGGCCAGACAGGGCGTCAACCGCAAGAGCGTGACCCTCGACAAGGTGCCGCAGAGCCTGCGGAACGCGGTCATCGCCGCGGAGAACCGCTCCTTCTACGAAGACCAGGGCGTCTCCCTCTCCGGCACCTTCCGCGCCATGTGGTCCACGATCAGCGGCCGGCAGCTCCAGGGTGGCTCCACGATCACCCAGCAGATGGTCCGCAACTACTACAGCGGTCTCAGCCAGGAACGTTCCATAATCAGGAAACTCAAGGAGGTCATGATCTCCTTGAAGGTGGACCAGTCGAAGTCGAAGGACTGGGTGCTGGAGCAGTATCTCAACACGATCTACTTCGGCCGGGGCGCCGACGGGGTCCAGGCGGCGGCCGGCGCCTACTTCGGCAAGGACGTGAGCAAGCTGAGTGTCGCCGAGGGCGCCTACCTCGCCGCGGTGATCCAGCAGCCCTCCAGGTTCGCCGACCCGCGGGGCCCCGACCTGCACGCGGCGAGGGACCGCTGGAGGTCGGTGGTCGACGGGATGGTGGCCACCGGGGCCGTCACCTCGGAGGAGGCCGCCGCGCTGACCTTCCCCACCCTCCGCAAGCCCAAGGCGATCTTCGCGCCCAAGGGGCAGGAGGGCTACATGCTCGACCAGGTGACGGCCGAGCTGAAAAACAGGGGCTACACCGACGAGGTCATCAACCAGGGCGGGCTGAAGATCGTCTCGACCTTCGACAAGAACCTGATGGCCGCCGCCGAGCGTGCCGTCACCTCGATCCTGCCGGACGACACCCCCAAGAAGGTCCGCACCGGGCTCGCCGCCGTCGACCCCGCCACCGGTGAGGTCGTGGCCTTCTACGGCGGACGCAGCTACGCCGCCAACAAGTTCGACAACTCCTTCTCGGCCAAGGTGCAGGCCGGATCGACGTTCAAGACGTACACGCTGGCCGCGGCCCTGGACAACGGCTTCGGCCTCGACACCAGGGTCGACGGCAACTCCCCGCTCAGGATCGCCTCCGCCGACATCCCCAACTCGGGCGGCTACTCCTACGGCGAGGTGAACCTCGTCAAGGCCACCCAGAGCTCGGTGAACACCGCGTTCGTCGACCTCGGCCAGAAGGTCGGCCTGAGCAAGGTCGTCAAGGTCGCGGAAAGCGTCGGAATCCCCCGCAAGCAGCTCGACCCGCACCGGGGCGCCGCCACGCTCCCACTCGGCGTGGCCTCGGTGAGCGCCGTGCAGAACGCCTCGGGCTACGCCGCCTTCGCCGCCGAGGGCGTCCACCGCGAAGCCCACGTGATCCGTTCGGTCACCGACGCCGAGGGCAACGTCGTCAAGAGCTCGACCAAGGGCAAGCGTGCCTTCGGCGAGCAGGCCGCCGTCGACGCCACCTACGCCCTCACCCAGGTCGTGGAGGGGGGCACCGGCTCCGCCGCCCGCCTCTACGACCGTCCCGTGGCGGGCAAGACGGGCACCACCGACGAGTCGGCGGCCGTGTGGTTCGCCGGGTTCACCCCGCAACTGGCCGTGGCGGTCGACATGTTCCGTGACGACAACAAGCCGGTGACGGTGAACGGCAGTGCCCTGTACGGCGGTTCCTACCCCGCGCAGATCTGGCGGGCCTTCATGACCGAGGCGATGGAGGGCAAGCCGGTCAAGGAGTTCAAGGAGCCGTCCAACTACGGCTACGCCCCGTACGACTACAGCTCGGGCGACCAGCACGGCGACGACCAGACCGGCGGTCAGGACACGACCACGCCCGGCCCCGACGAGGCGGCCACCCCCGGCCCCGAGCAGAGCGCCACCCCCGATCAGCAGACTCCAGGCCCCGACCAGACCTCGGCCCCCGAGGACACCGGCAGAGGAACGGACGGTCCCGGGCCAGGCAGGGGTGAGGACCTCGGCGGCGATGGCGGCGGAGGCAGCAGGGGAGACCGAGGAGACAGGGGCGGTGACTTCGGTGTCGACGACCTGGGCCGCAGGCTCGGCGACCCCGGCCTGGGCGAATGACCCGGTCCGGAAACCGAACCGGTCGGTGTCTTCCACCTGCTGGTGACGTCGACCATGCCACCCGCACCTGATGAAGGAACGGCCGGTCGAGTTCTCCTCGCTGACGCCGTGCCGGTCCTTACGGCATCGACCCCGCAGTGGTTTCTTACGGCATCGACCCTGAAGTGGTGCGTGAGACACGCGTCAGCTACGGCGATCGACCCTGAGCGGTCCCGTCGCCAGGGCTTCAGCACCGGAGAGCGCGCTGGGCGGCCGGAGAGTGAGCGACTACGGTCCGCACACGGTACGGCGGGGTGGAGGTGCGCGGAGGTGGGTGGGTGTTCCGGCCGGCGTATAAAAGCCCGCAACCGTCGCGCCCGAGCAGGCCGGAGGCCTGAAACGCCGGGGAGCAACTGAGACGGCCGGCCGGAGCACCCGCCCACCGGAGCGCGCACCTCGGATCAGCCGGAAAACAGCCGCAGCGCACACCCGACCCACCCGCAACCCGAGCTGACCTCGGCCGGGACAACCGACCGCGATCCGGGCATCCGAATCCGGCCAGGCGACCGCTCCGCCCGGCCGTTGATCCCGGTCTGCCGTTACGCCTCGCCCGCCAGCTCGGCTCGAAGGGCCTCGGGGGTGGTGACGGGCATCCTGCAGGTGAAGCCGCGGCACACGTACGCCGCAGGCTCGCCGCCCACCAACCCCCGCCCGCCCAGCAGCGGAACCTCCCCGAAACCGGATCCGGAACCCGGATCGCCGAGCGCCAGCACCAGACCCGGTAGGGGAGACAGCAGGGCGGTCCTGTGCAGGGCGGTCGTCACCGGATCGCCCGCCGGGCCCACGATCGCGACCTCGATCGGACCGGACAGCGCGGCCTGGGCCGCGGCCAGCCCCCACCCGGCGAACCTCGCGTGTTTGCCGGCCAGCACGGTGACCGTGCCCAAAGCCGCCTCGGCGGCCTCGCGGTGCCTGGCCGAGCCGGTCAGCGCGGCGTACGAGAGCAGCGCGCCCGCGGCGGCGAACTGGCCGGACGGCGTGGCGTTGTCGGTCGCGTCCCGTGGGCGCTGGAAGAGCGGTTCGGCGTCGTCGGCGGTGTCGTAGAACCCGCCGGAGCCGTCGGAGAACCGCTCCAGGACGGTGTCGAGCAGCGCCTCGGCCCGGTGGAACCAGCGGACCTCGCCGGTCACCCCGTACAGGGTGAGCAGGCCCTCCGCGAGGTCGCCGTAGTCTTCCAGGACTCCGGCGTTGGCGCCGGCCCTGCCGTCGCGGGAGGTGCGCAGCAGCCGGTCGCCGTCCACGTGGAGCTCGTCGACCAGCACGGCCGCCTCGCGCGCCGCCTCGACGAGGTCCGGCCGCTCGAACAGGGCGCCGGTCTCCGCGAGGGCGGCGATGGCCAGGCCGTTCCAGGCGGCCACCACCTTGTCGTCCCGTCCCGGCCGCACCCGGCGGGACCTCGCGGCGAGCAGCGCGGAGCGTACCCGGGCGAACCGCTCCTCCTCGCCGGGGTCGGGGTCGGCGAGGAGCTGCAGCACCGAGGTGCCGTGCTCGAAGGTCCCGGTCACCTCGAACAGCTCGATCGCCCAGAGCCCGTCCTCCTCGCCGAGGACCTCACGGAGCTCCTCGCGGGTCCAGGCGTAGAACTTGCCCTCCACGCCCTCGCTGTCGGCGTCCAGGGCGGAGGCGAAACCCCCCTCGGGGGTGCGCATCTCGGCCAGCAGCCAGTCGGCCGTCTCCAGCGCCACCCGCCTGCCCAGCGCGGAGCCGGTGGAGCGCCACCAGTGCGTGTAGACCCGCAGGAGCAGGGCGTTGTCGTAGAGCATCTTCTCGAAATGAGGAACCACCCACTCGGCGTCCACGCTGTAGCGGGCGAAGCCTCCGGCGAGCTGGTCGTAGATGCCACCCCGCGCCATGGCCTCCAGCGTCCGCCCGGCCATGGAGATCGCCGCTTCGGCGGTCGCCCGCCCTCCGTCTCCCTCGGCCGCCGTCGCACCCTCGGCCGCCGCGCCCCCGGTGGCCGCGCCGTACCGCAGCAGGAACTCCAGCGCCATCGACGGCGGGAACTTGGGTGCCCCGCCGAAACCGCCGCGGACCGGATCGAAGGACTCGGCCAGGTTGTGCACGGCCCGGGTGAGCGTGTCCGGCGTGGGAAGCGGCCCGGACGGCAGCGCCGACCGCTCGTTCAGCGCCTCCACGATCTTCGAGCCCTGTTCCAGCACGGCCTCCCGCTCGCCGGTCCAGGCGTTCGACACGCCGGTCAGCAGCCGCTGGAACTGCTGCCTGGGAAAGTAGGTGCCGGTGTAGAAGGGGTGGCCCCCGGGGGTGGCGAAGACCGTCATCGGCCAGCCACCGTGACCGGTCATGGCCTGGGTGGCCGCCATGTACACCGCGTCGACATCCGGCCGCTCCTCGCGGTCGACCTTCACGTTGACGAAAAGCTCGTTCATCAGAGCGGCCGTGGCCCGGTCCTCGAAGGACTCGTGGGCCATCACGTGACACCAGTGGCAGGCCGAGTATCCGACGCTGATCAGCAGCGGCACGTTCCGCCGGGTGGCCTCGGCGAACGCCTCCTCACCCCATTCGAACCAGTCAACGGGATTGTCCGCGTGCTGTAACAGATACGGGCTCGTCGCGTCCTTCAAACGGTTCATGGGAGTCCTTTCTGGCGGGCGACCGGCACTGAAGCAGGAACCCTCACGGGTGACCGTGGGAATCGCCCTCGTTGACGAGCTGACGACGGGGAGGAGGCCGGGGCCCTTTCCCGCGTGCGCGGTGCGTGAACGGTGGGTCCTCCTGTCAGTGGTGCCGGTCGCAGCTCTTTCCCGCGTCGCGGTGTGTGATTCCTCTCGCGAGGTGCGCGGAGGTCGCGCGTCGTGGTTCTTCCCGCTCGCTGCCCCTCACACCAACCCCGGAGGGGGACGACGCCGCGAGCGCGGGCGGGACACCCGTCGCGCGGTCGCCATCGCCATGATCGATTTCCGTGCGGCCGTGGTCGAAATTTTAGGCCGTGAGCGACGCACCCGGGTGCGTCGCTCACATACGCCCGCCGGTGGTTCTGGTGAGGTTTGCCGGGGAACCCCGCCACATCCACGGGCGGAGCGGTCCCTCTTCACGGTGAAGCGGCGGGTCGGCGGGCGGCATGTGATCACGGACCATGTTGACCCGTACGTGGAACGGACAGAACTGACCGGGCGCGAGCCGGGAACGAGGGGGCCGTGATGACGAACGAACCGAACGAACCGAACGAACCGAGGGCGAGGGGGCCGTGATGACGAACGGACCAAACAAGCCGAACGGACCAAACAGGCCGAACGGACCAAACAGGCCGAACGGACCGGACAGGCCGAACGGACCGGACAGGCCGAACGGACCGGACAGGCCGAACGGACCGGACAGGCCGAACGGACCGGACAGGCCGGACAGGCCGGACAGGCCGGAAGGCAAGGCCGGTGCCGGGCGGATCGCCCTGCCGGGCGCGGTGCTTGGCGTCGGGCTGGGAGGGTTCGTCGACGGCATCCTGCTGCACCAGATCCTGCAGTGGCACCACATGCTGTCCAGCACGAACACCGACAACATCGGGGTGAGGTACTACCCGGTGGACACCGTTCCAGGGTTGCGGATGAACACGCTGTGGGACGGGCTGTTCCACGCGTTCACCTGGCTGGCGGTGCTGATCGGTCTCGGCCTGCTGTACTCGCGGGTCCTGCACTCCCGTGGCCGGGTGTGGAGATCGCGGAAGCTGTGGGGCTGGATCCTCGTGGGATGGGGGGTGTTCAACCTGGTGGAGGGCGTGATCGATCACCATCTGCTGGGCATCCACCACGTACGGACCGGGCCGTACCAGACCTGGTGGGATCTGGGATTCCTGCTCCTGGGCGCGCTGCTGGTGCTCGGCGGGTGGCTGTTGCAACGCGGTGGCGATCCGGTCGAACTGTGCGACGAGGGCGGGCGTACCCCCGCCGCGCCGACGTCGTGATCGCCCTGCCCCAGGGGACGCACGGGGGTCACGGGGTCCACGGGGGCGACCTGGTGGCGGCACTGCCGCCGACGGTCCTCGCCGTGGTGGCGGTGGGATACGTGCTTCTGGCGGTGCGGCGCGGCCGTGAGCCCAGGGGCTGGAGCCGATGGCGGACGGCGGGTTTCCTCACGGGCGTCGCGCTGGTCGTCGCCGCCGTGACTGGCCCCGTCGCCGCGTTCGCCGGGACGGACTTTCGCGGGCACATGCTGCAGCACCTGATGATCGGCATGCTCGCGCCGCTGGGCCTGGTGCTCGCGGCCCCGGTGACGTTGCTGCTGCGTTCGCTGTCGCCGGTCCACGGGCGGCGTGTCGGCGCGGTGCTGCGCAGCCGGGCGGTGCACCTGCTGACCGACCCGTGGATCGCGCTGCTGCTCAGCGTGGGGGCCATGGTGGCGCTGTACTGCACGCCGCTGTATCGGATCACCTCCACCGGCGGGCTGCCGCACCACCTGACGCACCTGCATTTCCTGCTGTCCGGGTGCCTGTTCGCCTGGGTGATCGCCGGTCCCGATCCGGCGCCGCGGCGCCCTTCGGTCCCCCTGCGGCTGGTCGTGCTGGGGGTGGCGATCGCCGTACACACCGCGTTGTCGCAGCTGATGTACGCCGGACTCCTCGTCGACGTGCCGGTGCCGGCCGAACAGCTGCGCGGAGCCGCGGAGATCATGTACTACGGCGGCGACATCGCCGAACTGCTGCTGGCGTTCGCGCTGGTCAGCACCTGGCGCCCCGCGCGGGCGGCCGGCCGTGCCGGCCCCGGATCGAGCCCTGAATCGGGTCCCGGATCGAGCCCTGAGGCTTTCCCGGCGGGCCCGGCGTCCCGGTACGGGAGGTGACACCGGGCGGGAAGGTGTGTTCGCGGCGCTTCGGGCGTAGGCTCACTGGGCGTGGATCTCGACTTCGTCTGTGTGCACGCCGGAAGGGCGGCTTCCGAGCTGACCCGGCGTGATGTTGCCCGCGCGCTGCTCGCCGTGCCGTCAGGGGTGGCGCTGGTGGCGCTGCCCGATCTGAGGCGGGCGCTGCTGGCGACGGGAAACCCGCTGTCGGTGCCCTTCTGGGACTCCGCGAAGGCGACGCTCAGCGCGATCGAGTCCGGCGCCGCGACCGTGGGGGATGTGCAGCGCTGGATGGAGTCCACTGGCACCGAGCCGCTCCTGCTCACCCCGAGCTTCTTCGTCTGGCCCGAGGAGGACGAGCGGGGGCCGGTCGGCGAGGAGATGTTCCGCGGGCTCGTCGCCCACCTGGAGGAACGGGTCGCGGCGGGGGAGATCGACCCGGACGCGCTCGCCCGGGGCGACGAGGGGGCGAGGGAGGCCTACGCGGACCTTCAGGAGCGCTGGCTCACCAGCCCGCTGCCCGACGGCCGGGTCCCCGGGACGGCGGTCTCCGACGAGCAGGACGAGGAGCTGTTCGCCGCCTGGGACGAGGAGGAGGCGTTCGCCCTGAGCGAGTTGCGGCGCATCCTGGCCGAACTGCCCGCCCCCGAGCGGCCCGTCAGGGAGTTGCGGGCCGCGGCGAGCAGGCTGCGCGAGGTGCTGGGCAGGCCCGGCTATCCGGGCAACGTGCTGCGGGCCTGTGCCGGGTACGAGGGGGAGCCGCTGCCGGCCGACGACGAGGAGCTCTGGCTCACCGTCACGGCGGGCATCGCGGGGCCGATCTCCGACCTGTCGGAGGAGGACGACCGGCTGGAGATCTTCTCCGATCTGGACGGGGAGCTCAGCCACGAGGACTCGGTGCTGGCCGCCCTGTGCGCGATCCACCACGCCGACTGGCTGGCCGTGGTCGCCGCCCTGGCCAGGCGTGGCCCCGGGGTGCTGGCGTCCCCCGAGCGGATCGCGAGGCTCATCGCCGAGTCGGAGGACATCGACGTCGATCTGGACGAGCCGGAGGACCTGGAGGCGGCCGAGACGCTCTTCAGCTCGGTCACCCCGCTCTGGGCGTGCCTCGGGATCGTCGACAGGACCGAGGTGCTCACCTCGCTGGGCCGATGGGGGCTACCCAAGGCGCTGGAGCGCGCCTGGTCCTCGACGGACACCCTCGGCGACTGACGGGGACGCTCGCGTACGGACCCCGTACGACCGGGAGGAAGCCAGGATTCCGACGCGTGCCCGTACGGCTCAGGGGAGCCCTCGTGAGCCCGCCGGGGCCAGGCCGCGGCGCCGTCCGGTGACCGGCGACCCTCGGGTGACCTTCCGCCCTCGATTCCCGGCCACCGACTCCCCGCTCTCGGTTTCCGGTGCGAACCGCGAGGTCAGGCTTCCTCGTCGAGGAGGTCGCGATAGCCCTCGGGCACCAGATCCCGGTATTCGGGGTGGCGCCGGATGTAGCGGGAGATGAACGGGCAGAGCGGCACGACCGACCGTCCCGACGAGCGGCTCGCGTCGAGGGCGGCGGAGGCGAGCCTGCTGCCCAGGCCCTTGCCCTCGTGCTCGGGGAGGATCTCGGTGTGGGTGAAAATGATCTTCCCGGCGCGCAGGCGGTACGCGGCGAATCCGGCGACCTCGCCCTTCAGCAGGATCTCGAAGCGGAGGGCCTCGGGGTTGTCGGAGACCTCGATGTCGTCGGCCATGCTCGTCCTCGCTCGTTCTCGGGGGTTATCGATTCGGCCCACTGCCGTGCGTGTCGCACGGCGGCCGGTCGGGGTCGTGGGGCCGGGGATGTGGGCGATCACCCCGGGCACGCCGGAGGTGCGCGGGGTCGTCCGAGCTGTCGGGGCTAGGGAGCGGTCGGCGTCGTGGTGGTGACGTCGGTCTTCTGCTCCCTCAGCTCGGCCTCGGAGGGGACCTCGATCCTGGAGATCTGCTTCCTCATCGACTTGACCAGCATGTAGAGGGCGAACCCCAGACCGGCGATGACGAGGAAGCCCAGGAGGCCCGGACTGACGTCACCCTTGGTGACGATGTCGAATGCAATCACATGTCAAGTTTGCCACCGCCACCCCATGGTCGCGTCAGTGGCAGGCGTGCGAGACCGTGTCCGCGGGGACCTCCGCGTGGACGCCCGTGAACAGGTCGTCCTCGGGAAGCCCGACGTCCACGAGCGATCGGGCCAGGTGGTAGTCCTCGGTCGGCCAGATCTCGCGCTGCAGGTCGCGCGGGCAGACGAACCAGAAGCCGTCCGGGTCGACCTGCGTGGCGTGCGCGAGCAGCGCCTCGTCGCGGAGTTCGAAGTAGTCGCCGCAGGGGATCCGGGTGGTCACCGGCCACTTCTGCGGGCGATCTTCCCAGCGGGAGATCCAGTCGGCGTACGGGGAGCCGATGCCGCGGGCGTTCATCGCTTCGTGCAGCGCCTCGAACCGGTCCTTGGTGAAGCCCATGTGGTAGTAGAGCTTCATGGGCTGCCAGGGCTCGCCGGTGCCCGGGTAGCGGTCGGGGTCGCCGGCCGCCTCGAACGCCTCGACCGAGACGCGGTTGGTCATGATGTGGTCGGGGTGCGGGTAGCCGCCGTCGTCGTCGTAGGTCAGGATCACGTGCGGCCTGAACTCGCGGACGGCCGCCACCAGCGGCGCCGAGGCGATCTCCAGCGGCTGCAGGGCGAAGCAGCCCTCGGGCAGCGGCTCGCTCTCGTCCTCGGGCAGGCCGGAGTCGACGAAGCCCATGAAGCGCTGCCGCACGCCGAGGATCTCGCGGGCGCGCTCCATCTCCAGGCGCCGGACCTCGCCGATGTTCTCAAGAATCTCCGGGCGGTCCATCTTCGGGTTCAGGATTGACCCGCGCTCGCCTCCGGTGAGCGTACAGACCAGCACGTCCACGCCCTCCGCCACGTAGCGCGCCATGGTGGCGGCGCCTTTGCTCGACTCGTCGTCGGGATGCGCGTGAACGGCCATCAGCCTGAGCGGTGCACTCACGGGCTCGGTGTCTCCTTATGTCGGTCGCGCGTCGGATCGTCGTCGGTCGCCTCGCGGACGGCCCGCCTGGCCGTGTCTTCCGCTCCGCTCGACGTGGTGCCCCCGCGCGCCCTCGGCTTACGTCACTCTAGGGAGAGGTTAGTTTCTCTTGGGCGGTCGCGAGGGCGAGGCCCTCGCAGGGGACAATTGTCTCGGATAACACCGAGGTAGTGCAGGGAGATTCCGTCATGGCCACCAGCGAAGCCGAGAAGGGCCGTCGGGACGGTCCCGTCCTCGGCACCCCGGGCGACTTTCCCGACCGCCCGGAGCGCAGGGGGCGTTTCGTGGTGCACGCCGTGATCGCGATCCTCTGCGTCGTGTGCGCCGGGGGGTGGGGCTACGTGATGTGGGCGGCGAAGGGGGACACGGAGGTGATCGACCAGGTCATCGCATTCGACACCAGTCGCGGCGATTCTGCGCAGATCACCTTCGAAGCGGTCAAACCATCCGATCGCGCGGCGCTCTGCCGCCTGCGGGCCACCGATGTCAGCCACGTCGAGGTCGGCAGCAAGGAGGTCAATATTCCGGCTGGTGAGGGGTATGTTCGGCTTACCGAACGGCTAGAGACCAGTGCTCGGGCCACTTCCGTTCACGTCCAGTACTGCTATCTCGTATAGTGAGACATTTGGGGAGGCGGTTGAGGGGTTAACTTGTTAGCCTTTCGAGATTCGACCGACAGCAACCCCCCAGGCACCAAGCACGAAGCCCCCGAGGAAGCAAGGAGAACCCGTGGCCGACTCCCACAACGAGAGCGTCACCTGGCTCACTCAGGAGGCGTATGACCGCCTGAAGGCTGAGTTTGAGCACCTCTCGGGGCCCGGGCGCGTTGACATCGCCAAGAAGATCGAGGCGGCACGCGAAGAGGGCGACCTGAAGGAGAACGGCGGCTACCACGCCGCCAAGGACGAGCAGGGCAAGATGGAGGCCCGGATCTTCCATCTCCGCCAGATCCTGGACAGTGCCAAGGTCGGTGAGGCGCCCCGCACCGAAGGCGTGGTCGGCCCCGGAATGACGGT
Source organism: Streptosporangium sp. NPDC049046 (assembly GCF_040649155.1). NCBI lineage: Bacteria > Bacillati > Actinomycetota > Actinomycetes > Streptosporangiales > Streptosporangiaceae > Streptosporangium > Streptosporangium sp. NPDC049046. The sequence goes on from NZ_JBEZEZ010000009.1 coordinate 97,438, forward strand.
CACCGTCCGCTTCGAGGGCGACGACGAGGAGGTCGCCTTCCTGCTGGCCTCGCGCGAGGAGAGCGGCGCCCCGATCGACGTCTACTCGCCCAAGTCGCCGCTCGGTTCGGCGATCAACGGCAAGAAGATCGGCGAGAAGGCGACCTACACGATGCCGAACGGCCGTTCCAACACGGTCGAGATCCTTGAGGCCGTGCCGTACATCGGCAACTGACCTCCGCGAACCCTGATCGATTCGCTGATCCGCCGGGACGGGCGTCCCGGCGGATTGCCGTGTGCCCAAAGATTTGACAGGCTTTCGCAAAACTTGTGGCTGCATTGCAGATTGGGTGCTTTTCGGTGGGTTTGCGTGCATCCTGGGACGGTCTACGGCACCCTCGTAGGGCTGGAGTTCGCGGGGAAGGGGATATGTCGTGTTCAAGCGGCGACCACGTGTCTCCGACCTGATCCGGGAGGCCCGGCAGGACCTCGCCTACACCCCTCGTCCCCGCTACAGCTACCGCACCGCCCGCCTGATGAGGCGGGCGGTTCCGATCCTGGCGGTCCTGCTCGTCGGCCTGCTGGCCACCGGTCTGATGGTCTTCACCCAGATGCCGGAGACCGAGCCCGAGAAGATCACGATGCGCAAGTCCGTCGCCACCCTGCCGACCCAGGTGGCCAAACCCGTCCAGGACAGGCAGAACGGTAGCTCGCCGGAACCGGTGGCGCCGCTCACCTCGATGCGGCAGCCGCACCTGTTCGTCGTCGCGAACAGGCCGCTCAGCGCGGCCGCGGTCGCCAAGGTCGCCCAGCTCTCCGGGGTGCGGGCGGTGGAGCGCGCCGACGCCGCCGAGGTGGTCCTGGACGGCAAGCGGGTGCAGACCCTCGGGGTGAACCCCTCGACGTTCCGTGCGTACACCCCCAAACCGACCGCGCGCTCCGACCGGCTCTGGCGGAACGTCTCGGCGGGGGAGGTCGCCGTCTCCTTCGTCCTGGGCAACGACGGCGGCATGCCGCTGGGCAAGACCTTCACCACCGCCGGGCGCGAGCTGCGCGTCGGCGCCTACGCCACGATGGGCATGGGCGCCATCGACGCCGTGGTCTCCCGGCCGACCGCCCGCGCCCTGGGCATCCCGGAGAACAACGCGCTCGTGGTGAGCGCGCCGAAGGCCGACTCCGCGAAGCTGCGCCTCACCCTCCTGCGCGCCCTGCCCAAGGGGTCACAGGTCGCGGTGATCAACCCGGTCTTGCGGGCTCCCGGCAAGACCACCGCTCCCGGCAGGAGCGTGACTCCCGACAACACCGCGACGACCTGGTCCGCGAGCTCCTTCATGACCGCCCCGCAGGTCACGACCGCCCTCACCGCCGCGATCGGCAAGCTCGGCCGCCCGTACGTGTGGGGGGCGGAGGGACCCGACAGCTTCGACTGCTCGGGCCTGGTCCAGTGGGCGTACGCGCAGGCGGGGATCAAGGTGCCCCGGGTGACGCACCAGCAGTTCGTCTCAGGACCCCAGATCCCGCTCGCCCAGGCGCAGCCCGGTGACCTGCTGTTCTGGCGGCACGACCCCACCAACCCCGGTTATGTCTCGCACGTGGCCATTTACTGGGGAGACGGCAAGATGCTGCACGCTCCCAGGACCGGCGACGTGGTCAAGCTCGTTCCCGTCACCACCCGCAACTTCGCCGGGGCCGTCCGGATCAGCCCGGGGGTCGCCGCCCGGGTCCGCTAGCCCGGTGCCGCCCGGGTCCGCCGACCAGGTGCCGCCGGGGCCACCGGCCCGATCCCGCCCTGGTGTGCCGGTCCGGGTGTCGCCCTGGTGTGCCGGTCCGGCTCCGCCGGCCCGATGCCGAGCGCGCGACTTCGATCGCCCTCGGGTGATCGACCGCCGCGCTCACCCGGGGACCTGACTTCGGCCACTTCGTTTCCTCGCCCGCGGGCGCTTCTCCGGTCTTCCCTCGCAATGCTGGCTTCGATCTACGAAGCGATGTAATCTAAATTACATGGAAAACGATGAAGCGGTGGAGAAGCTGCGCGGCTGGTTCTCGGGGAGGCTCCCCGAGGAGTGGTTCGAGGGTGGAGTGGAGATCGTGCTCGACCGCGAGGAGATCGCGGTGGTCGGCAGGCTCCGGGCTCCCGCGCTCGGTGACGACGTCTCGGAGGTGGAGCGTTCCGCCGCGGTGGAGGGCGGCATCCTGCGTTTCCGTGAGGAGACGAGGGAGCGGCGCGTCGAGATCGCGCTGGAGGCCGAGCATCGTTTCCGCAGGAAGGTCTCCTGGGGCGTCGCGGTCGGTGACGAGACGGTGATGTTCACCACACTCTCGGTGCCCGTCATGACCCGGCTCAAGCAGTCGGAGCGCCAGGTGCTCGACACTCTCGTCGCCGCCGGAGTGGCCCGCAGTCGCAGCGACGCGCTCGCCTGGTGTGTGCGTCTGGTGGGCAACCACACCGACACCTGGCTGGCGGATCTGCGGGACGCGCTGCAACACGTCGACCGTGTGCGGGCCGCGGGTCCGGACGTGAATTCCTGACCCCATCGGGGAAAATGGCGAAAAAATTGGTCTGAACCTGTCCGGTGATTGGTTTAGACCTTTCTTATTGGCCTATACCATTGGTGGAACGGCTTTTTTAGAGTCACTTCTTTTGGGTAGGGGTTTCGAAACCCCGCGCCTCCTGCCTGGGCATACGTCGGCAGGGGCGTCGGGTCTGGGGTGTCGAGACGTGTGATCGCGTTAATTCAGTGGTCTACGCCAATTGGATTGGACGCGGTCCGGTCGTCAATGATGCCTTGGTCCCGGGAAGTGTAAAGGAGCCCAAGTAGTGTCTGTTGTCGTAGATGCCACCGCCGTCAGCCCGACCCGCCACGAGGAGCTCGCGGGGTGGGTCAAGGAGATCGCCGAGCTGACCCAGCCGGACCGGATCGAATGGTGCGACGGCTCCGAGGCCGAATGGACCCGCCTGACGAACCTGCTGGTCGAGCAGGGCACCTTCACGCGCCTTTCCAAACGGCAGAACAGCTTCCACGCCGCCTCCGACCCCAGCGACGTCGCCAGGGTCGAGGACCGGACCTACATCTGTTCCGAGCGCGAGGAGGACGCGGGGCCGACCAACAACTGGATCGCTCCCGCCAAGATGCGCCGTACCTTCGGCGAGATCTTCAAGGGCAGCATGCGGGGCCGGACGATGTACGTGGTGCCGTTCTGCATGGGCCCCCTGGGCGGTGAGATCTCCCAGCTCGGCGTGGAGATCACCGACTCGCCGTACGTGGTCGTGTCCATGCGCGTCATGACCCGCATGGGCGAGGACGCCCTGCGGCTCATCGAGGAGCGCGGCGGCTACGTCAAGGCCGTCCACTCGGTCGGCGCCCCGCTGGAGCCCGGCCAGGACGACGTGCCGTGGCCGTGCAACCCCACCAAGTACATCAGCCACTTCCCCGAGACCCGCGAGATCTGGTCCTACGGTTCCGGGTACGGCGGCAACGCCCTGCTCGGCAAGAAGTGCTACGCCCTGCGCATCGCCAGCACGATGGCCCGCGACGAGGGCTGGCTCGCCGAGCACATGCTCATCCTCAAGATCACCCCGCCCTCGGGAGAGACGCGCTACGTCGCGGCGGCCTTCCCGAGCGCCTGCGGGAAGACGAACCTCGCCATGCTCCAGCCGACCCTCCCCGGGTGGAAGGTCGAGACGATCGGCGACGACATCGCCTGGATGCGCTTCGGCGCCGACGGACGGCTGCGCGCGATCAACCCCGAGGCGGGATTCTTCGGCGTCGCCCCCGGGACCGGCGAGTCCACCAACGCCAACGCGGTCAAGACGCTGTGGGGCAACAGCATCTTCACCAACGTCGCCCTCACCGACGACGGCGACGTGTGGTGGGAGGGCCTCACCGACGAGCCCCCGGCGCACCTGACCGACTGGAAGGGCCGCGACTGGACGCCGGAGTCCGGCGAGCCCGCCGCGCACCCCAACGCCCGCTTCACGGTCCCGGCCGCGCAGTGCCCGACGATCGCCCCCGAGTGGCAGGACCCCGAGGGCGTGCCGATCTCCGCGATCCTGTTCGGCGGGCGCCGCGCCAGCGCGGTCCCCCTGGTGACGGAGGCATTCGGCTGGCGGCACGGCGTCTTCGTAGGGGCGAACATCGCCTCGGAGAAGACCGCCGCGGCCGAGGGCAAGGTCGGCGAGCTGCGCCGCGACCCGTTCGCGATGCTGCCCTTCTGCGGTTACAACATGGGCGACTACTTCGCCCACTGGCTCAAGATCGGTCGGCGTGAGAACGCGCGGCTGCCGCGCGTCTACTACGTGAACTGGTTCCGCAAGAACGACGAGGGCAGGTTCATCTGGCCCGGCTTCGGCGAGAACACCCGCGTTCTCAAGTGGATCGTCGACCGCCTCAACGGCGAGGCGGAGGCGGTACGCACCCCCATCGGCCTGCTCCCCGAGCGGCTCGACACCGAGGGCCTCGACGTCTCCGACGAGGACATGCGGACGCTGCTGAGCGTCGACGAGGAGATCTGGAGGCACGAGGCGTCGCTCATGCCCGCCTTCTTCCAGACCTTCGGCGATCACCTGCCGGGAGAGCTCTGGGAGGAGCACGAGGCCCTCGTCGCCCGCCTGGGCTGAAAGGACCGTGCCATCCGGGCGTGCCGGAGACCGGGAGCCCTGGCTCCCGGTCTCCGGCGTACTCGGGGCGGGTGGCCGCATTTCGCCTGGTGACCGACATCTCACTGAGTCGCCGTCGAAGTCGGGCGAAACTTCTGCCAGGCTGTGCGCGTCCATCTGAGTGCACGGGACGCCGCTCCTGTGGCCCACCTTTCCCCCCGAGGAGGCGGACATGGAGTTCTCGCTCTTCGTCATCGCCTGTGTCGTCGGCCTTGTCATCCTCTCCACAGCCCTCACGGTGCGCCGTGAGCACCGCCGGGTCCGCTCGGCCATGGCCGGCCACTACGGCGGACCGCCGAACCCGTACGAGCTCGCCTATCTCGCCGGAGGGCCGCGCCGCGTGATCAACACCGCGCTCGGCCTGCTGGCCAGGGCCGGGGTGATCCGGGTCTCGCGAGGCGGGCACACCAGCCTGGTCGCCGGCGCCAAACCCTCTCCCGACCCGATCGAGCACGCCGTCATGGAGGCGCTCCACCTGCGCGGAGGCTCGGCCCCTGTGGGTGAGGTCCGCCGCGCGGTGGCCGAGGGGCGGGGCGTGGAGAGTCTGCGCTACCGGCTGCTGGGGCTCGGCCTGCTCGTGCCCGAAGGTGCGCTCGACCACGCGCAGGCGCTGCTCAGCCGGCTCCAGATCGCCTCGATCATCGAGGTGATCGTCGTGGCGGGCATCCTGCTCGCCGGGGCGACCGGAGGACTGGGCACCTTCGCGCTCCTGGTGGGGATGATCTCGGCGATCGGCGGCTTCTCCGCCTACTCGCGGCAGAAGCGGGCCCTGCGCGACGCCCTGAGCAACGCGGGCCACCAGGTGCTCGCCTCCGCACGCGAAGCCCATGTGCGAGGCAGCCGCCCGCTGGTGCCCGATCTGGCCTTCGCCGTCGGCATTCCCGTCGCCCTGTACGGCCTGAGCGAGCTCAACGAGCCCGGACTGGAGGAGGAGCTGCAGCGTCAGACCGCGGGCGCCGCCAACAGCTGCGCCACGGGCGCCTGCGGGGGCGGCTCGAATTCCGGTGACGGCCTCTCCTTCGGAGGTGGCGGCGACTTCGGCTCCGGCGGCTGGGGCGACTCCGGCGGGTCGGGTGACGGCGGCGGATCGAGCGACGGCGGCGGCTCCAGCTGCGGTTCCAGCTGCGGCTCCGGTTGCGGTGGCGGGTGCGGTGGCTGAGCCTGGGGCGCTGGGGGTGGGCATCGGCTGGCGGCCGGAGATCGACCTGACCGTGGAGCGGCTGCCCGGTGTCGACTTCGTCGAGGTCATCGCGGAGAACGTGAACCCCTCCCGGCTCCCCGAGTCACTGCGGGTGCTGCGTGCCCGCGGGACGCCCGTGATCCCGCACGGTGTCGGGCTCGGCATCGGTGGCGCCGAGTCCCCCGACCCGCGGCGGCTGGCGCATCTGGCGGACTGCGCCCGAGCCCTGGACGCGCCGCTGGTCAGCGAACACCTCGCCTTCGTACGGGCGGGCGGGATGGAGGCCGGGCACCTGCTTCCCGTCCCGCGCACCCGGGCCGCGCTCTCGGTCGTCGCCGAGAACGTGCGACGGGCGCAGGACGCCCTCCCCGTACCGCTGGCTTTGGAGAACGTCGCCGCCCTGTTCGGCTGGCCGGAGGACGAGATGACCGAGGCCGCCTTCCTCGGCGAACTGGTGGAGATGACGGGTGTCGGGCTCCTGATCGACGTGGCGAACCTCTACACGAACCAGGTCAACCTGGGGCTGTCGGCCGTCGCCGCGCTGGACGGCCTGCCGCTGTCCGAGCTGGCCTACGTCCACGTCGCCGGGGGCCACTCCCACCGGGGGCTGTGGCACGACACCCACACCGCGCACGTCCCCGAGGACGTGCTGGACATCCTCTCCGAGCTGTGCGCGCGGGTCGAGCCGCCCGGGGTGCTGCTCGAATGGGACGACGACTACCCCAGCGACGGCGCGCTGGAAGGGGAGCTCGACCGGATCCGCGGTGCGATGGCCCGTGTCTGAGGACGAGGCGAGGGAGGCGCTGGCCAAGGCGCAGGCGGCCCTGGTCGCGGCCCTGGTGGCCGGGGAGGAGGCGCCCCGGGGTTTCGACCGGGAGCGGCTGCGGATCCAGGAGGCCGCCCTGATCTCCAAGCGGCGCAGGACCGTGGCCAGACTGCGGCCCGATCTGGCCGCGCTGCTCGGCGACGGCTTCGCCGGGGAGTTCGACGCCTACGCGCGGGGCCGTCCCAAGCCGCAGGGCGGTTCCCACGCCGATGCCCGTGACTTCGCCGACCACCTCCGCGCGGCGGGACGGCTGCCGGAGGAGCCCGCGGTCCCGGAACCCGGCCCCCCGCCCCGCCGATGGTGGCTCTTCGGCGGACGCCGCCGAGCCGGGTAACCGATATCAGTCCTGCCGGACAGAGGGCGGCAGAAACTTCCGGCCCTTCCCGTTCGTCCACCGGGTAGTGAACCTCAGGCAGGGACCGTCCCGGAGGCCGTCATGCAGAGCGTACAGATCGTCGTCGTGGTGGGTCTCTCGCTTCTGGGAGTGGCGGGGCTGATCGCGCTGCGCCTCGCCATGCGCCCCTCGCGCGTCTACGAGGGGCCCGAGCTGACGCCGTACGAGCTGGCGCTGCTCGCGGGCGGCCGGCCCAGGGTGGCCGACACCGTGCTCGCCTCCCTGACCGCGGCAGGGGCGGTGAGGGCGGTGAGGGCGCAGCGTGACGGGCGGCTGACGCAGGTGTCAGGCCAGATCGGCGTACTCACCCAGCCGGTGGAGACCGAGGTCCTCGAGCACCTCAGGGGGCATGCGGGCGGCGTGCCGGTCTGGGTGGTCAGGAACGGGGTCGCCCAGGGGACCGCGGTGACCATGCTGATCGCGCGGCTGAGGGATCTGGGGCTGATCGACGCGCCCGGTTCGGGGCGGGCCAACCCCACCCACCTCAATCGTGCGGGGAAGACCGCGCTGGCCCACTACCGCCTGCGCCACCGCGAGGACAGGTCTCTGCCACCCCGTGCCGGAGAGCACGTCGACCATGACGAGCTGAGCATCCTGGGCGTCGCCCTGCACGGTCTGAAGCAGTTGGAGGACGGGCGACTGGCGGAGATCCTGTCCATGGAAGGCCCGCCACCGCCTCGCGCGCCTCGGCGCGGCTCCTCCCGCCGTGGCGGCGGCTCCGGCACCTCGGCGAGTTCCTCCTATTACGGCGGCGGGGGCTGCGGCGGCGCCTCCGGCGACTCCGGTTCGGGTTCCGGCTGTGGCGGCGGCGGTTGCGGCGGCGGCTCCTGAGGACCCCGGACAGGCCGGGTGACGCCGCCTCGGGGACGTGTACGGGGCGGCGCCGCCGGGGTGGCGTGGTCTTGGAGGCGTTGGGCGGCGCCGCCGGGGTGGCGTGCTCCTGGGGAGGTGCGTGGGTGGGGACGCCCGGGTGACGCGGTCCTGAGGGTGTGCGCCGGGGCCGTCGCCCGGATGGCGGGGACATGGAGGGCGTTGATCATGTTTTGGCGGACTGGGGCGGGATACCCTCTCTGAGGTGGGGGGACTGCGTTGTCTTGATGGTTCTTATCTGACCGTTACGCCAGTGGCGTGCCGTGACAGTGCCGGTACGCCGTACGAGATCACCCTGCGGCTCCACCGCGACGGCGCGCTGTACGGCACGGTGGGTGAGCGGTGCGGCTGGTTGCTCACCCGGCTTGCGCGAGGGGTCGCCGAGGCGCGTGCGGGTCACGAGGCCCGATGGCCCGACCCCGACGACCGCTTTCCCGGCGACGAGGAACTGTTCGCCTTTCGTTACCGGGCCAGGAACGGTGTCGTCGGCGGGGGCGAACTCCGCTGCCAGCTGCGGACCATCCCGATCTGGGTTCCGGGGCGACGGGGGCCCGGTGGAGAGTGGCGGGTCACCAGAAGGGCGTTCCTGGAGGCGGGGGGTAGCGACGGGGTGGGGATGCGCGCCGTTCTGACCTCCTCCGAGCTGGGCGTTTTCGTGGAGGCGCTCGTCGCGGAGGCCGAGGAGTGCCTGAGATCTCCCAACCCGGGCAGGGCCGCCAGATCCCTGTAGCGGGGGCCGAGAGGTCCGCGGGGCGGTGATAATTGCCTGTCAGTGCCCATTCGTGGCAGTGCTGAGGGAGGGGCTTCAATGGGCGTGCGCGATCTCGTCTACCGCCTGTACGAACGCCGGCTTGAGTCGAAGCTGTCCCGTCACAAGGAGATGGTTCCCCGGCACGTCGGCGTGATCGTCGACGGCAACCGGCGCTGGGCGCGCTCGATGGGCCTCGACGACGTGAGCCGCGGGCATCGCAAGGGCGCGGACAAGATCTCGGAGCTGCTCGGCTGGTGCCGGGAGGCCGGTGTCGAGGTCGTCACCGTGTGGTTGCTGTCGAGCGAGAACATCAACCGCTCCAAGGACGAGCTGGACCTCCTGGTGAAGATCATCGAGGATGTGGTCCAGGAACTCGTGGCCGACGGATGGCACATCAAGCCCATGGGCGCGCTTGATCTTTTACCTGATCACACGGCTCGGGTGCTCAAAAACGCAAAAGAAGCGACATCACATCGTCCCGGTTTGATTGTGAACGTTGCTGTTGGGTATGGAGGAAGGCGTGAGATCGCTGATGCGGTGCGCTCCCTTCTCCAGGAGCACGCGAGCAAGGGCGCAAGTATCGAGGACCTTGTCGAGGTCCTCGATGTCGAGCACATCGCGGAGCATCTCTACACGCGCGGTCAGCCCGATCCGGATCTGGTCATCCGGACATCGGGGGAGCAGCGGCTCTCAGGCTTCCTGCTCTGGCAGAGCGCTCACTCCGAATTCTACTTCTGCGAGGCCTACTGGCCTGACTTCCGCAGGGTCGACTTCTTGCGGGCTCTCCGCTCCTACGCCGCGCGACACCGCAGGTACGGTTCCTGAAATTCCACATGAACGACCCCTTTCGGGCGGTCTTAAGCAGTTGGAAGTCGGGCATTCAGGACGTACCGTAAGAAGTAGGAGAGCACAGCTCACCTACGCCGGAGAGGGCCCGCCTTTGCGTCACGACCTGCTGAGGAGGGCCGGTCAACGGTCCCTGCTCGACGTTCTCGTGAGCGGGCCCCTGGCCGGTCCGCATCCCAGCTCATGGCAGGGCACCGTCAATGGTGCCCGGGGGAGAACGCGTGGCAAACCCTTCGTCCTCACCCACGTCGCCGGCAGTGCAGCGGCGCACGTACGTCCTGGACACCTCGGTGCTCCTGGCGGATCCAACGGCGATGAGCCGTTTCGCCGAGCATGAGGTCGTCCTCCCGATCGTCGTCATCACCGAGTTGGAGGGCAAACGCCATCATCCAGAGCTCGGATATTTCGCGCGCAAGGCGCTGAGATACCTCGACGAACTCCGGGTGACACACGGACGTCTGGACGAGCCCATGCCGATCGGCGAGGGCACCATCCGGGTGGAGCTCAACCACAGTGACCCGTCCATCCTGCCCGTCGGGTTCCGGCTCGGCGACAACGACACCCGCATCCTGACCGTGGCGAAGACCCTCGCCGCCGAGGGCCACGACGTGGTGCTGGTCTCCAAGGACCTGCCGATGCGGGTGAAGGCCGCCTCCATCGGGCTCGCCGCGGACGAATACCGCGCCGAACTCGTGGTGGAGTCCGGCTGGACCGGCATGGACGAGCTCCAGGTGACCGCGGAGGACGTCGAGACCCTCTTCGAGCACGGCACGGCCGACCTGGTCGACGCCCGTGACCTGCCCACCCACACGGGCCTGCGCCTGCTGTCCAGCAGGGGTTCCGCGCTGGGCCGGGTGCTGCCCGACAAGTCGGTGCGGCTGGTACGCGGCGACCGCGAGGTCTTCGGCCTGCACGGCCGCTCCGCCGAGCAGCGGATCGCGCTCGACCTCCTGATGGACCCCGAGGTCGGCATCGTCTCGCTGGGCGGCCGGGCGGGCACCGGCAAGTCCGCGCTCGCCCTCTGCGCGGGCCTGGAGGCGGTCCTGGAGCGCCGTCAGCACCGCAAGGTCATCGTCTTCCGTCCCCTGTACGCCGTGGGCGGCCAGGAACTGGGCTACCTGCCCGGTTCCGAGAACGAGAAGATGGGCCCGTGGGGGCAGGCGGTCTACGACACCCTGGGCGCGGTCACCACGCCCGAGGTGATCGAGGAGGTCATGGACCGGGGCATGCTGGAGGTGCTTCCGCTCACCCACATCCGTGGCCGGTCGCTCCACGACGCCTTCGTCATCGTGGACGAGGCGCAGTCGCTGGAGCGCGGGGTGCTGCTCACCGTGCTGAGCCGGATCGGCGCCAACTCCCGGGTCGTCCTCACCCACGACATCGCCCAGCGCGACAACCTGCGGGTGGGGCGCCATGACGGCGTCGTGGCGGTGGTGGAGAAGCTCAAGGGACACCCGCTGTTCGCGCACGTCACCCTGACCCGCTCCGAGCGCTCGCCGATCGCGGCGCTGGTCACCGAGATGCTGGAGGACATCACGATGTGACGGGGCGTCGGACGCCGCCGGAGCGCGGTCGCGGGCCGTACGGGCCCCGCGACCGCGCTCCGCGCGTTGTGGCTCCGCGCGTTGTGGCTCCGCGCGTTGTGGCTCCGTGCCTCCGGTGGCGGCCGGTGCGTCGGGGCGCCTGCGGATTCCGGTGTCCGTACCCCTGGCCTTCGCGGGATTCCGGTGCCCCATGCGCGCCTGGCCCGGGTGCCCGGGTGGAGGAGGTACGGGGTCTGTCAGGGGGGCAGCCGCACTCCGGGGGCCGCGAGATTGCGGAACTCGAAGCAGCCCCGGTCGCCCATCGTCTCCGGGGTACCGGGGAAGAGCCGGGTGACCTCGACGCTCCAGATGCTCTCCTGCTTGTTCTGCCGGATGGTGCAGGTGATCTGGGCGAGGGCCTCCTTGGTGACCTTGCCCTGGCCCGTGATGATCACGTTCAGCCGGTAACCCAGGTTGTCGTTCGGCTCGTTGCGCTGATCGGTGCTGTCGGTGTTGTCGGAGTAGCGGGTCGTCTTGGTGTCGTAGTGGCTGAAGTCGTTGAGCGCGCTGGTCAGCCCCGCCTTCGGCGGCTGCTTGCCGGCCCGGAAGAGCGTGTCGATGATGTTCTTGGCCGAGTCGGAGACCACCGGGATCTTGACGGGCTCCAGCCGGCCGTCGCGGAGCAGATAGACCGTCACCCAGGTGGGGCTGTAGCTGATCACCGGCGGACGGCCGTAGTCCTGGACCTCGGTGGGGGAGATGCCGCATCCGCCGAGCAGCAGGGAGGCGGAGAGCAGGCAGGCGAGCCACCTCGCACCGGAAACGGCCGGCCGGGCGAGCCACCTCCTGCCGAGGGACGTCATGGGGATGAGCCGTCTTCCGCCGAGGCCGGTCGGGAGGGTGGGCCGTCCGCTGCGGGGGACGGTCAAAAGGACGGGCCGCCTCCTGCCGAGGGCCGTCGGGCCGTACGGGCGGGTGAGCCGTCTCATGCCGGGGGAAGCCAGACCGTGAAGAGGGTTCCCGGCCGCTGCGCGCGGACCGAGATCGTGCCGCCGTGCAGCTGGGCGTTGGCCCGCGCGATGGACAGGCCGAGCCCGCTGCCGTCACCCCGGGCCCCGGCCTTGTAGAAACGGTTGAACACGAAGGGCAGATCCTTCGCAGGGATGCCCTTGCCGTGGTCGCGCACCTTCACCTCCAGGCCGTTCGGGGTGCTGCGGGCGGTCACCATCACCGGGGGCTCACCGTGGCGCAGGGCGTTGCCCACCAGGTTGGCGACGATGACGTCGAAACGCCTGGGGTCGACGGAGAACGTGAGTCCCTCCGGCACGTTCACCCGTACCCGGTCCGACCAGCCGCGCGTGTCCAGGCAGTCGCAGACCACGTCCACGATGTTCACGGTGTCCACGTTCAGCGTGGCCGTGCCCGAGTCGAACCGGCTCGCCTCGATGAGCTGCTCGATCAAGGTCCGCAGCCGCTCGATCTCGCGCAGCACGAGCCGTACGGCCGTCGCGGGCTCGGGCGGCAGGCGTTCCGCCTCCTCGGAGAGCATGTCGGTCACCGCGGTCATCGCGGTGAGCGGTGTCCTGAGCTCGTGGGAGACGTCGGCGACGAAACGGCGGGACATCGCCTCCAGCGAGCGCAGCTCGGTGACGCTCCGCTCCAGGGCGGCGGCGGTGTCGTTGAACGTGGCGGTGAGCTCGGCGAGCTCGTCCTGGCCGTGTACGGGCAGGCGGGTGTCCAGGTGGCCCGCTCCGAGCGCTCGGGCCGCCGAGCCGAGCCGTCTCACCGGCAGCAGGAGCTGCCTGGCCGACACCAGGCCCAGGGAGAGGGCGATGATCAGCATGGCGACGCCGGCGACGGCGAGCGGCTGCCGCAGGCCGCTCAGGAGCCGGTCCTCCTCGATGAGGGGGGCGAACACGTAGACGATCATCCCGGTGGGCTGCGCGGTGTGGATGGGCTCGATCCGCCAGACGGGGGTGCCGATGAGCAGCCACATGTCGCCGCGGATGGTCATGCGCTTGGCGACCATCCGCTGGGTGGCCCTGGCGGCGAGGTCGCCGGGGACGTCCTTGGTGCCGAAGTCGCCGTCGGGGTAGACGTACTCCTCGTAGCGGACCACCACCCTGCCGCCCTGGGGACGCAGGCTCCGCTGCAGCGTGCTGATCTCCTCGTCGGTCGGTGGGCCGTCTCCCGGCCAGAGTCCGCCGACGGGCACCCTGATGCCCTCCAGGGTGTCGCGTACGTCGCTCACGGCCACATGCTCGGCACGTCCGATCATGCGGCTCTTGACGAACTCGTAGCCGATTCCCGCGACGACCGCGGAGGCGGTGACGGCGATCAGGGTGAAAGTGATCACCAGGCGCCCGCGCAGACCGGTGTACATCCGCCGGAGAGCGGGAGGGAGCGCCGGTCTCACGGCGGGCTGAACCGGTAGCCGAATCCCCGTACCGTGTGGATGAACTCGGGCTCGGCGGGGACCGCCTCGATCTTGGCGCGGACCCGTTGGACGCAGGCGTCGACGAGCCGGGAGTCGGCGACGTGGGTGTGGTCCCAGACGGCCCGCAGCAGGTATCTGCGGTTGAGCACCTGGCCGGGGTGGCGGACGAGTTCGAGCAGGAGCCGCAGCTCCGTGGGGGTGAGGTGGACCTCGCGGCCCCCCAGCGCCACCTTGAGCGCGCCCCGGTCGATGACCAGGTCGCCGAAGGTGATGCGGTCGGAGGCGACCGACTCCATCCGGCGCAGGACGGCGCGGATGCGGGCGTCGAGCACGCGGGGTTCGACCGGCTTGACCACGTAGTCGTCGGCCCCCGCCTCCAGTCCCACGACGACGTCGAGGTCGTCGCCCCTGGCGGTGAGGAGGATCACCGGCAGCTGGTCGAGCCTGCGGATACGGCGGCACACCTCGACGCCGTCGATGCCGGGCAGCATGACGTCCAGGATGGCGATCTCGGGTCGGCGCGTTCTGATGTGCTCAAGGGCCTCCTCACCGCTGGTGTAAGCGGTGACGGAGTGTCCCTGCCGGGTGAGCGCGAGCTCCAGCCCGATCCGGACCGAGGGGTCGTCTTCGACGAGAAGGATGCCTGCCACCGGGTAATCATTCTCCCAAGGCTTGGTTGGTTCCGCTGGGTCACAAAACCCAGACATAACGCAAACAGTACCTGAATTAGGTGGTCAGACCACGATTCGGGCACTTTCATGATCATCAATGTGGTCGAAGTTATCCCATAAGGCAAAATGTGAGCAAAATCACTCCCATGCTTTCATTGCCGGGAAAGCACCTGTGGCCTGGCGGTTGTGTCACCGGAAACCCCTGCGGGTACAGCCGAGCGCCGACCAACTCTCCCGTTCCGGTTGCGGACCACCCCCCTCCCCACGGCAAGCTCATAGGTCGTGAGTCCAGGATCACAGGAACTGAGGGAGCGCTCGGCGCCCGGTGCCCGCCGCGCGAGCCGCAGGGCCGGCAGAGGGAAGGCCGACGCGGGGAAGGCCGACGCGCCCAGTTCGAAGCGCGGCATGACCACCAAGCGGGCCCTCATCCTGGGCACCGCGCTCGTGGTGCTGGTCGGCGTGGGCGCCTTCACCGCCTACACCGCCGTTCAGAACGCCTCGGCACCGAAGACGACGCCGCTCACCCTGGACGAGATGGCGCAGATGCTCGGTTCCGACCCGTTCGGCTCGGACCTGGAGTCCGACATGCTGAAGGCCCAGGCCGCGCAGGCGCTCAAGGCCGACAAGATCGCCGCCGAGCGCGACAACCGCAAGGCGCTCAACCAGGTCAAGATCGTTGACGAGGCGCCCGGCGGTGGCGGCTTCAACCCGCAGCAACTCCCCCCGGGCACCTCCAACCCGACCGGCAACAGGGCACTCGGCAAGCAGATGCTGGACGCCAGAGGCTGGTCCGGCGAGTGGGGCTGCCTGGAGAAGCTCTGGATGAAGGAGAGCGGCTGGAACGAGCGCGCCATGAACACCTCCAGCGGCGCGTACGGCATCCCCCAGTCCCTCCCCGGCCACAAGATGGCGAGCGCGGGCAGCGACTGGCAGACCAACGCGGCCACCCAGATCGAGTGGGGGCTGGGCTACATCAAGGGCCGTTACGGCTCGCCCTGCGGCGCCTGGGCCCATTCCCAGGCCAAAGGCTGGTACTGAGAGACCAGGAGTCGGCAAGTCTGATCGCCTCCCGGCGTCCCGCGCCGCACCCTTGGCCGCATGGACGTGAAGGTCAGCGTGGTGGTGCCGGTGCACAACCCCGGTGATGGCGCCGACGCCTGTATCCGGTCGGTGCTGGAACAGTCGATGGCCTCCGAGGACTACGAGGTCATCTTCGCCGACGACGGCTCCGACGACGGGATCCAGCAGCGCCTCGACACCCTGGCCGCGGTGCGGTCGAACGTCAGGGTGCTCCACCTGGAGCGGACCGGCTCGCCGATGCGCGGCCGCAACCTCGCCCTCATGGTCGCCAGGGGCGAGTACGTCTACCTGCTGGACCAGGCCGACCGCCTGGAGAGGGACGCCCTGGAGCGGATGTACGCGCGGGCCGTGGAGACCGGGGCCGACATCCTCCTCGGACGGCTGATCAACGACCGGAGGCCGTCCTCCGCCGTCTTCGACGCCGACCGCGAGAACGCCGACATCGTACGGGACCGGCTACTCACGCTGCTCACCCCGCACAAGCTCTTCCGCAGGGCCTTCCTCGACGCGGAGGCGCTGAACTTCTCCGACCCCGGCGGCCTCCTGGCCGAGCAGACCTTCGTGCTCCGCGCCTACCTGCGGGCCGAGAACATCGTCGTCATGGCCGACGGGGTCTGCTGCCACGTCACCGAGCGTCAGGAACCGCCGCAGGACCCCTACGTCTGGGCCGCGGAGCTGCGCGAACTGCTCGACGTCATCGACGACGAGGTCCCAGAAGGCCGTCGGCGCGACCGGATGTACGCCCAGTGGTTCCGCGGCGCGGTGCTGCGACGGCTCGGCGGGAACCGGTTCGTCACCTCCTCCGCGGATCGGGCGGTCACCTTCACGACCCTGCGCGAGCTGGTCGTCCAGCGCTTTCCCCCGCGCCTCGACCTCCTGCTGCCCGTACCGCTGAGGGTCCGCGCCGCACTGCTCCGCGCCGGCAGGCTCGACCAGCTCGTCGCGCTGGCCGGAGCCATGCGCGGCGTCCACCTCCAGGCCGACCTCGACGACCTCGCCTGGGACGACGGCGCGCTCACCCTGCGGCTCACCGTGGAGATGACCCAGGCCGACGGCACCCCCATGCGCTTCGTCCCCTACGGGGAGGGCGGCCTGCTCTGGGAGCCTCCCGTCCCCCTCGACGGGCTCCGCCTGCCGCCCGAGATGGCCGACGTCAGCCAGGCCGCGGCCAAGGCGCGGTTCGAGGTCTACGTCAGACACGAGGACACCGGGACGATCCACTTCCTGCCCTCGGACTGTTCGATGACCCGCTGCCGTCACCGCAACGGGGTCAGGCTCCAGATCACGGGCACCGCCCGGCTGGACATCGACTCGGCGGCCATGGACGGACCGCTGCCGCCGGGACTGTGGGAGATACACGTACGCATGTACGGCGGGGTGCAACAGGCGAGCACCCGGGTGACGGGGTCGCCGCTGAACTGCACGGGAATGGTCGCCGACTGCTCCAGGCGGCTCGTCGTCCCCTGGTGGTCCGACAGGGGGGAGCTGGGGATCTGCGTGGAACCCCGCTCGTTCCCCGAGTCGATCGTCCTGGTCTCACCGGGTACGACGGTGATCAAGCAGCGCAAGCACGTCTTCGTCGTCGTGCCCGTGCCCTACGTGCCGCCGAGCGGAGGGCCGCCCGCGGAGCTGGTGTTCCGCCAGGCCGAAGGCAGGGAACGCGAGGTGACCGCGCCCGCGCTGGTCGAGCCCGGTGTCCCGGGGGAGCTGGCGGGACGGCTGATCGCCAAGATCCCGACCAGGCTCGCGTACCGGGAGGGGTTCCTCGCGCCGGGGATCTGGGCGCCGTTCCTGCGGGTCGACGGCGAGGAGACCGGGCTCCGGTTCAAGGTGGAGATGAACCGCGGCGGCCGGGTGGAGATCCGTAAATCCGCCGCCGCCGAGCCCTCCGAGCCCTGGTACCCGCTGCTGAAGCGGGTCGCGCTGCGGATACCGCTGGTCAGGAACGCGGTCCGGGTGACCAAGAGCGTCCAGCGGCGCTACATGCTCAACTGATCCGGCCCGGCGCCGCACGGCCCGTCGGGGCTGTGCGGCGCCGGGCCGTCATACGGGTCCGGGTCGGTGTGTCCGGCGGTTCAGGGGAGTGGAGTCACGCTCTCAGCCGGCACTCATTGGGCAGGTCACCGGTCGAGGGCCTCGGCAGCGTCGCGCTCGGCGGCGGGTTCTGCCCACGCTCCACCCAGCTCTCCAGGGTCTCGAAGGCGCTGCGGAAGCACGGCAGCAACGGGCGGAGTTTGTCGGGATAGGAGGCGTAGAGGCTGTCCACGTGGGTGCCGTCGGTGATCCTGTAGTAGCGGAACGGCCGGCGATCGCCGACCATGTCCGCGTAGACGTCGCCGGAGCGGGAGATCGGCAGCAGCGTGTCCAGCGTGCCGTGGATCGTGATCAGCGGCTTGCCGATCCGGCCGGTGAGCCCGATCTTCCGCACCGCCGCGTACGGCTTGCGCGCGTCGTAGTCGTAGTCGGCGTCGCAGGCCGGCGTGCCCGAGGAGCAGAAGGGCGTGCCCGCGTCGGTGTCGCCGTCGAAGGAGGGGTCGAGTTCCTCGCGGTAGACGCGCTGGGTCAGGTCCCAGTAGTACTGGTGGTGGAACGGCCACAGGAACTCCGAGCCACGGGCGAAACCCGCGTCGTACATCGCCTGGGTGTCACCCGCCGGATAGGCCCGCAGCGCCGGAGGCAGGTAGTTGAGCAGGTTGTCGCCCTTGACCCGCCAGAGCGTGCCCTCCCAGTCGATCCCGCCGTCGTAGAGCCAGGACCGGTTCTCCAGCTGCCAGCGGACCAGGTATCCGCCGTTGGAGATGCCCGCGGCGTAGGTCCGCTCGGGAAGCCTGCCGTAGCGCTGCGCGACGACGGCCTTGGCCGCGATCGCGATCTGCGTGACCCGGTCGTTCCACTCGGCGACCGCGTCACCGGGCTTGCGGCCGTCCTTGTAGAAGGTGGCGCCGACGTTGCCCTTGTCCGTCACCGCGTAGGCGTACCCCTTGGCCAGCGCCCAGTCGGAGACGGTGAAGTCGTTGGCGTACTGCTCCCGGTTGCCCGGGGTGCCGGTGACCACCAGCCCGCCGTTCCAGTCGTCCGGCAGCCGCAGGACGAACTGCGAGTCGTGGTTCCACCCGTGCGTCGTGTTGAAGGTCGAGGTGTCGGGGAAGTAGCCGTCGATCTGGATGCCGGGCACGCCCTTCGGGTTCACCGCCCCCGCCGGGTGCAGGCCCGCCCAGTCGGCAGGGTCGGTGTGCCCCGAGACGGTCGTGCCCGCCGTCGTGAGGTCGTCCAGGCACGCCTTCACCTGGTGCTCGGCCCCCGGCACCGTCACCCGGTTCAGCTTGGCGCAGTGCGCCGGCGCGGCCCCCGCACTCGCCGCGGGCGCCCCGGCGAGGACCGTCAGCGCGGCGAGCCCGACAGCCACGACCCCCGCCACCCGGCCGCGCCGCCTGGCACCACGTTCCGCGCTGTTCTCAACGCCGCTTTCTTCACTACTCATGGTCGGCTCCGCTTCAGGTGGTCGGAGAGGGCGGCGCGGAACTCGGCGGGCCGCTCGATGTGGGGGCTGTGGCCGCAGTCCAGGACGACCTCGGTGTACGGGCCGTACCGCTCCAGGACGGCGCGGGTCTGGGTGACCATCGGCTGCGCGGGGGTGCCGGGCGAGCCGGGGACGGCCCCCAGGGCGCCCAGGTGGGCCAGGTCGAAGAGCGAGGTGTCGGAGATGATCACGTCTGCCTCGCCCCGCACCCACAGGATCGGCGGCTTCGGGTCGATCGTGTGCAGGTCGTCGAGCCGGAAGTGCGTCGGGGCGAACGAGTTGAGCACGCCCCGCGTACCGGGGCGGACCCCCGGCCACTCCTCCGACGTCACCGCGTCGCCGGGGTAGTGGTCCTCGCCGACCCTCGTGGACAGCAACGACGCGACCAGGGCGTCCTCGTCATCGATCACCGTGCCGGGCTTCACGTACGTGGTGCGCATCACGTTCCTCGGCGAGACCGGGGAGTCGTCGGAGGTGTCTCCGGCCGCGAGCAGCTTCACGAAGTCGGGGTTGGCCGCGCCCGCCCCGGAGCCGGTGCCGTCGGGGTGGTTCAGCACGCCGTCGGGGCCGTGCGTGCCGCCGAAGCCGTACGGGGAGACCGGGTTGACGAGCGTCACGCTCCGTACGGCGGCCGGCCGGTCGCGCAGCGCCTGCAGCACGACGCCGCCGCCCATGCTCCAGCCGACCAGGTGCACGCCGTCCAGCCCGAGGGCGTCGAGGAGGGCGAGCACGTCGTCGGAGTAGTCCCGCAGGCCGCGGGTGGCGTCGACAGGGGCGGGCTCGGTGTCGCCGAAGCCTCGCAGGTCCACGGCGAGCGGCCGATGGCCCGCCTCGGCCAGGGCGAGCAGCGTGGCCCGCCAGAAGGCGGCACTCGACACGTTCCCGTGCACGAACAGCACCGTCTCGCCGCTCTCCGAGGCGCTCCCCACGACCGACAGGACATTCTGGGTGATCCGGCCGGTGGGCACCGGCCGGTTCTCGATGTGCATCAGACGTCTCTCCGTACGGTTCAGCGGGTGGTGGTCTTGGCCTCGTCGGGAGTGCCGATGGTGACGAGGTCGCGCCCCCTGGTCTCGCGCGAGACATACACGGTGATCAGGGTGAGCACGGCGGCTCCGGCCACGTACAGCATGATCGGGAACGCCGACCGGTAGGTGTCCAGCAGGGCGACCGCGATCAGCGGGGCGAGGGCGCCCGCGACGATCGAGGCGAGCTGCGAGCCGATCGAGACGCCCGAGTAGCGCATCCTCGTCGCGAACAGTTCGGAGAAGAACGCGGCCTGCGGGCCGTACATCGCGCCGTGCAGGATCAGTCCGACGGTCACCGCCAGGGTGACCGCGGCGAAGCTCTTGGTGTCGATCAGCGGGAAGAAGGCGAAGGCCCACAGCCCCACCCCGGCGGCGCCGATCAGGTAGACGGGCCTGCGGCCGAGCCGGTCGGAGAGCGCCCCCCACATCGGGATCGAGACGAAGTGGACGGCCGACCCGATCAGTACCGCGTTGAGCACGAGGGGCTTCGGCAGTCCTGCCTGTGCCGTCGCGTAGACCAGCACGAACGCGGTGATCACGTAGTAGGAGACGTTCTCCGCGAAGCGGGCGCCGATCGCGATGAGGACGTCCCGCCAGTGGTATCTGAAGACGTTCACGATCGGCAGGGACGGCGCGGGCTCGGCGTTGGCGACCGCCTGCTGGAAGACCGGCGACTCGCTGATGGAGAGCCGGATCCACATGCCGACCAGCACCAGGACACCGGACAGCAGGAACGGGATCCGCCAACCCCAGCTCACGAACGCCTCGTCCGTCTGGACCGCGGCCAGCACCGCCAGCACGGCGGTGGCGAGCAGGTTGCCGCCGGGGGCGCCGGCCTGCGGCCAGGAGGCCCAGAAGCCGCGGCGCGCGGCGTCGCCGTGCTCGGAGACGATCAACACCGCGCCACCCCACTCGCCACCGAGGGCGAAGCCCTGGACGAGCCGGAGCAAGGTCAGCAGCAGCGGTGCCGCCATGCCGATCGCCGCGTGGGTCGGCAGGCAGCCGATCAGGAAGGTCGCCCCGCCCATCAGCAGCAGACTGATCACCAGTAGCTTCTTACGGCCGAGCCGGTCGCCGAAGTGCCCGAAGACCAGCGCGCCCAGCGGGCGGGCCACGAAGCCCACCGCGTAGGTCAGGAACGCCAGCAGGGTGCCCGTCAGCGGCTCCGACTCGGGGAAGAACAACTGCGGGAACACCAGTGCGGCGGCCGAGCCGTACAGGAAGAAGTCATACCACTCGATCGTGGTGCCGACGAGACTGGCACCGACGATCTTTCCGATGGGGGTACGGGTTTTCTCTGCCATCTCACTCACCAGGGGAAGTCGCTGTTGGGGGGATTTCGGCTACCGTACGTAGTGACCGGCGTCACTCCTATGGGTACGACCGCCATAGCCGACAGGTGCTCTATGTGGACGTGTGCGGCGGCCCTCCGCGAGTCGGCGCGGCCCGGTGTGGCCTGGCACGGTCCGGTGCGGCCCGGTCAGCCGCTGAGACGGTGCAGGCGCAGGGCGAGCTGGACCTCCAGCGCCCTGTCGGGGCTCTGCCAGTCGTCGCCGAGGAGTTGGCCGATCCGGTCCAGGCGCTGAGTGACCGTGTTGACGTGGATGTGCAGGGCCTCGCTCGTCCGCGACAGCGAGCCGCCCATGCCGAAGTACGCGGTGAGGGTCTGCACCAGAGCGGTGCCCCTGCGGGCGTCGTAGTCGATCACCGGGCCGAGTACCGAGGCGAGGAACGCTCCGATGTCGCGGCCCTCACCGACCAGCAGCCCGACGAAACCCAGCTCCCTCGCGCCGGCACCCTCCCCGGCCCTCCCCAGGGCCACCAGGGCGTCGGCGCAACGCTGCGCCTCCCGGTGCGCCGCGGCCACCTCGGCGGTGCCGCGCACGGGCCCTCCGGCGCCCGCCGTGGCCGGATGGCCCAGTGAGGCGCTCAGCTCGGTCGCGACCCGTTTGGCCAGCGGCCCCGGCCGGTCCCCGGGAAGCATCAGGACCACCTCGTCGCCGCGCTGCGCGGCGAGACCGTGGTGCATCGCCGCCTGGGAGGACGCCCAGAACGCGGCACGCTCCCGCCCACCGCCGTGGCGCACCACGACCACCACGTGGTCATGGTCCAGATTCACCCCGACCCGCCGGGCGCGGTCGGCCAGGCCGTCGAGCGCGGGCCGCGAGATCAGGTCGTCGAGCAGCTCACCCCTGACCCGGCCCTCCGCCTCGGCCACCGTACGCCTGAACAGCAGCAGCAACGCGGTCACCAGCGCGGCCCGCTCCAGGATGCGCTGGTCGGCGTCCGACACCTGGCCGCCGCTGCGCAACACCAGTGTGCACAGCGGCTCCGCGCCCACGTCCACCGACGCGACCAGCAGATCTCCCTGCCGTACACCGCGCCCCAGCGCCCTCGACGAGCGCGCGGCGTCCGCGATCGCGTCCTTGCCCAGCGCGCCGTCCTCCAGGACGCGCGCGTCCCCGGCGATCGGGCGCCCGGCGTCGTCGAGCACCGCGAGCGAGCCGCCGAGCACCTCCGTCACCACCGCCGCCACGTCCTCGACCCCGCCGCCGCGCAGCACCAGGCCGGTCATCCGGTCGTGCGCGAGCGCGGCGCGCTCCACGGCCTGGCTGTGCGCGCTCACCTGCCGGTTGGCCTCGCTGAGCTCCTCCAGGGCGTGCCTGGTCTCCTGCAGCAGCCGGGCGTTGTCGATCGCCACCGCCGCGTGCGCGGCCAGCGAGCCCAGCAGCACGACCTCGTCCTGGGTGAATGGCCGTACGCTCCGGTTGGCCGCGAACAGCACCCCGATCACCCGCGCGCCCAGCTTGAGCGGCACGCCGAGGATGGCGACCAGCCCTTCCTCAAGCACCGCGTCGTCGATGTCGGTCTTGTGCCGGAAACGCTCGTCGGCGAAGTAGTCGGCGGTCGAGTACGGGGTGGCGGTCTGGGCCACCAGCCCGCCGAGCCCCGCGCCCATGGCGAGCCGCAGCGCCCGGAACTTCGCCGACACCGAGCCGTCGGTCACCCGCATCCAGGTGTCGCCCCGCTCGGGGTCGTGCAGCGTCATGTAGGCGGCGTCCGTGCCGAGCAACTGCCTGGCCCGGTGCACGATGGCCTCCAGGACGGCGTCCAGGTCCCGCAGCCCGGCGAGGTCGCCCGCCGTGTCGAACAGCGCCGACAGCTCCGCCTCACGCTTCGCCCTGCGCCTCAGCAGCGCCCGCACCCTCAGCGCGGCGAGCTTGGCCTCCTCCAGCTCCGCCAGCGCCTCCGCGCCGATCCCGTCGGACCTCGCCGCGAGAACGGGTCCCTCGAACTCGACGGCCGAAGCCTCCCTGGCCAACAGCTCGAGAAAGATCTGTACTGTTGGCGACGCTGGCGCGTCGCGGTGAGGCCGCTGTGTTGTTGGCGACGCTGGCGCGTCGCGGTTCGGCCGCTGTTTTGTTGGCGACGCTGGCGCGTCGCGGTGAGGCCGCTCTTGTCCGGCTCCTTCCCTCGTCGAGGAAGATCGCTCGTTCCTCACGACCTTCCTCTCCTCAGTCCAGTCGCCGGCGCGGCCTCACGGGTAGTCCCACCACCGAGGACGCTGGGGCATCGCGGTGAGGCTCTTCCTATCCCGCTCCTTTTCTCGTCGCTCATCCGCTTCCCTCGTGTTTGTTTGCGACGCTGGTGCGTCGCGGTGAGATCGCTCGTTCTTCGCGACCTCTTCTCCTCAGGCCGGTGGTCGGCGAGGACTCATGGGTTCATTGCGATGTTAGGTGGCTTTGCGGGGGTCAGCGGGCGGTCCAGCCGCCGTCTATGGGGAGGGAGGTGCCGGTGACGAAGGAGCCGTTCGGGCCGCAGAGGTAGGCGACGAGTTCGGCGACCTCCTCGGGCTCGATCAGCCGTTTGACTGCGGCGGGGGCGAGCATGATCTGCTCGATCACCTCGTCCCTGCCGATGCCGTGGGTTCCGGCCTGGGCGCCGATCTGGTTCTCCACCAGGGGGGTGCGGACGTAGGCGGGATTCACACAGTTGGAGGTGACGCCGTGGGAGGCGCCCTCCAGGGCGATCGTCTTGGACAGCCCTTCGAGGGCGTGCTTGGCGGTGACGTACGCCACCTTGTAGGGCGAGGCGCGGAGGCCGTGGACCGAGGAGATGTTGACGATCCGGCCCCAGCCGCGTTCGTACATCCCCGGCAGGACCTCCCTGACCAGCAGGAAGGGTGCCTCCACCATCACTTTGAGGATCTTGGAGAACACCTCTGGGGGGAACTCCTCGATCGGGGCGACGTGCTGGAACCCGGCGTTGTTCACCACGATGTCCGCACCGGGCGGGATCGCCCGTACGAAATCCGGTTCCGACAGGTCCGCGACGACGGGTGTGCCCGAGATCTCCGCGGCGACCTTCGCCGCCGCCTCGGGGTCGATGTCGACCACCAGCACGTGTGCTCCGGCCGCGGCCAGCCGGTGCGCGCAGGCGCGCCCGATCCCACTGCCCGCTCCGGTCACCACGGCTCGCCGACCCGCTAGGTCAATCATGTTGCCGAATCTAGGCAATGACCCGAATCCTGGCCCATGTCGCCCACCCCCACACTCCACCGTACGTTTATGTGGCGGATATCCGCCTGCCCGGTCCCGTCCCGTCGCCCGGCTCGGGACACCTCGGTGGCGGAGGGCGCGAAGTAGGTCAACGTCCCGGAAACCACCGCGTGAAGAGCGATCGTCTTGCGAATCTTTTGCGGTGAGCGAGATGAATGCGGACGTTCAGCGATTCGTTGTCTCGCGCGCTTCGGCCACTGAGGGGCTCCTGGCTGTACGGGTGACGGGAAGGGCTTCCCGGTGCGGGTTCGTGGAGGGTCGCGTTGCTCTCAGACGGTGACCGGGTAGGTGAGCGTGAGTTCGTCGCCGGGGAGGCCGCGGATGCCCCAGTTGACCTTGGGGGACTCCATGATCACGATCTCCAGGTCCTCGGCGGGGAGGTCGAGGGCATCGCCGACTGCGGTGAACAGGGCGCGGATCAGCGAGCGTTTGGCCTCGTCCGTCCGGCCGCTGAAACAGACGATCTCCACGATGAGATACCGCTCGCTCCGCTGCGGGCAGATCATGTCCTCGGCGTCCAGCAGCAGGAACCGGTGGAACCGCTTGTCCTCGGGGAGCCGCCAGACGTCCACCAGACAGCCGTGGACGGCGTCGGAGATCTCCTGCCGCCGGTCGGACCAGGCGTCCCTGCGGCCGTAGAACTTGATCTGGGTCATGTTTCCGAGTCTCCCAGGAAGCCGATCTACGGCGCCGACCGGGGAGCCGGTTCACGATCGTGCCGGTTCGCGGACGTTCCCGGTCGCGGTCGCGCCGGTTCACGGTCGGGGGAGCCGGTTCGTGTGCCGGAGCGGTCACCGGTCCGTGAGGGTGCGCGGGCGGTGACCGGCGGCCGGGGCGGTCTACGAGGGGGGGCGGGTCATGGACAGGACGTCGAGCAGTTCGTCGAGCCGTTCCTCGGTGAGGGTGCCGTTGGCGACGTGGCCGCGCTCGATGACGACCTCACGGATGGTCTTGCGCTCGGCCAGGGCCTGCTTCGCTATCTTCGCGGCCTCCTCGTACCCGACGTACGGGTTGAGCGGGGTGACGATCGACGGTGACGACTCCGCGTACTCGCGCATGCGGTCGACGTTGGCGGTGATGCCGTGTACGCACCGGTCGGCCAGTAGGCGGGAGGCGTTGGCGAGCAGCCGCACGGACTCCAGGATGTTGCGCGCGATGACCGGGAGCATCACGTTGAGCTCGAACGTGCCGGAGGCGCCGGCGAAGGCGATGGCCGCGTCGTTCCCGATGACCTGGGCGGCGACCATGGTCACCGCCTCGGGGACGACCGGGTTGACCTTGCCCGGCATGATCGACGATCCGGGCTGCAGGTCGGGCAGGTTGATCTCGCCCAGTCCCGCCCGGGGGCCGGAGCCCATCCAGCGCAGATCGTTGGCGATCTTGTTGAGCGAGATCGCGACCGTGCGGAGCTGGCCGGAGAGTTCGACGACGGCGTCCCTCGCGCCCTGGGCCTCGAAGTGGTCGGGAGCCTCGGAGAACGGCAGCCCGGTGGTCTGGCGCAGCTTCTCGATGACCTTGGCCGCGAAGCCGGGCGGGGTGTTGACGCCGGTGCCGACCGCCGTACCGCCCAGGGGCAGCTGGGTGAGGTGCGGGAGCGCGCTCCGCACCCGCCCGATGGCGTTGTCGATCTGTGTGGCGTACCCGCCGAACTCCTGTCCCAGCGTGACCGGGGTGGCGTCCATCAGGTGGGTGCGCCCGGCCTTGACCACGCCGTCGAACTCCAGCGACTTGTCCCGCAGCGCGGTGGCGAGGTGTCGTAGCGAGGGGATCAGGTGGTACGAGACCTCGGTGGCGGTGGCGACGTGGATGGAGGTGGGGAACACGTCGTTGGACGACTGTGAGGCGTTCACGTGGTCGTTCGGGTGGACGGGACGGCCGAGCCGCTCCTCGGCGAGGGTCGCGATCACCTCGTTGGCGTTCATGTTGGAGGAGGTGCCGGAGCCGGTCTGGAAGACGTCGACGGGGAACTCGCCGTCCCACTCGTTCTCCGCGACGTCGGTGGCGGCCTCGGCGATCGCCTCCGCCAGCTCCTTGTCGATCACCCCCAGCTCCGCGTTGACCTCGGCGGCGAGCGCCTTGATCAGGCCGAGGGCCGAGATGTGCGGGATTTCCAGCCCGCGCCCCGAGACGGGGAAGTTCTCCACCGCCCGCTGGGTCTGCGCCCGCCACTTCGCCCCCGCGGGAACCCGTACCTCGCCCATCGAGTCATGCTCGATCCGATACTCGCTCATGACCCCAGTCTGCGTCCTGAGGAGGAAATCAAACGGCGGGTACGGGTTCGCCCTCGCGGGGCGCTCTCGGAGGGGGGGTTAGCTGCTCAATTTTTTATAAGCAAAGATGATCACACGTAGTCATGTATCTTGCGCGCGTGAAGCTTTCGGAGTGGGCACGCCGGCAGGGCGTGAGCTATCAGACCGCCTGGCGGTGGGTGAAGAGCGGCAAGATGCCCGTCGCCGTCCACCAGGCGCCCTCCGGCACGTGGATCGTCGAAGAGCCCGCCGCTACCGTTGGCCGGGTGGTCGCCTACTGCCGGGTGTCGTCCGGCGATCAGAAGGGCGATCTGGGCCGGCAGGCCGTACGGGTCGTCGAGGGCGCCAACGCTCTGGGCCTGGCCGTCGGCGAGGTGGTCAAGGAGATCGGGTCCGGGCTGAACGGCACACCCGCAAGCTGCACCGCCTCCTCGCTGATCCGACCGCGGCGGTGATCGTGGTCGAGCACCGCGACCGTCTGGCCCGCTTCGGCGTCGAACACCTGCAATCCGCGCTCGCCGCGACCGGCCGCCGCCTGGTGATCCTGCAACCGCAGGAGAGCGCCGATGACGATGACCTGGTACGGGACATGACCGAGGTATTGACCTGCATGTGCGCGCGCCTGTACGGGCGGCGCTCGGCCAAGCGGCGCGCCGAACTCGCCGTATCGGCCGCAACAGACGCCGGCGTATCGGCGTAGGGGCCGGTGACCGATGGCGAAGCTCCAGGCCAAGTTCCAGGCGCGGAGCGGTTTCGTGGTGCAGGCCTACCGTTTCGCTCTCGACCCGAACGCGGGCCAGGCCCGCGCTTTGGCCTCGCACTGCGGTGCGGCGCGCATGGCGTTCAACTGGGGCCTGGCCCTCATCAAGGCCAACCTCGGCCAGCGGGAGGCCGAACGCAGCTACGACATCCCCGACGAGCACCTGACCCCGTCGCTGTCGTGGTCGATGTACTCGCTACGCAAAGCCTGGAACACCGCCAAAGAGCAGGTCGCGCCGTGGTGGCGGGAAAACTCCAAAGAGGCCTACAACAGCGGGCTGGAACGCCTCGCCGTCGCGTTGAAGAACTGGAGCGATTCCAAGAACGGTAAGCGCAAGGGCCCGAAGATGGGTTTTCCGGCCTTCCGCTCCAAGCGCACGGCCGCCCTGTCGGTGAAGTTCACCACCGGCACCATCCGCCTGGAAGACGACCGTCGTCACGTCACGCTGCCCCGGCTGGGTGCGATCCGCACCCATGAGTCCACCCGCAAACTCCATCGGCGGCTGAGCGCCGGGAGCGCCCGCATCCTGTCGGCCACCGTCCGGCACGAGCGTGGACGCTGGCTGGTGTCCTTCCAGGTCGAGGTCCAGCGCGCCGCGAGCGTTGCCGCGCGGCCGCAGGCCGTCGTGGGTGTGGACCTGGGCGTCAAACACCTCGCCGTACTCGCCGTACTCGCCGAGGGCGCCGGTGAGGTGCGCTATGAGCCCAACCCCGCCCACCTGCAGGGCTCTTTGAAGCGTCTGCGGCGCCTGTCTCGCCGCGTCTCGCGCCGTCAAGGACCCGACCGGCGCACCGGCGCTCAGCCGTCCAACCGGTGGCTGAGCGCCAACGCCGAGCGCAACCGCGTCCATCACCGGGTGGCGAACCTGCGGGCCGACGGCCTGCACAAGCTCACCACACGACTGGCCGCCGAGTACGGCACCGTGGTGATCGAAGACCTGAACGTCGCCGGGATGCTTCGCAACCGGCGCCTGGCACGCCGGATCGCCGATGCCGGATTCGGCGAGATCCGCCGGCAGATCACCTACAAAACAGGCTGGAACGGCGGGGCCGTGCGGGTCGCCGACCGCTGGTATCCCTCCTCGAAGACCTGCTCGGGCTGCGGCGCGGTGAAAGCCAAGCTGCCGCTGCACGCTCGAGTGTTCGACTGCGACCACTGCCCTGTTGTGATGGATCGGGACGAGAACGCAGCCCGAAACCTTGCCGCCCTCGTGGCGTCAACGCCTTGACTGGTACCGGAGTGGCCGGAGACCAGGACGCGCGAGCGTCGAAACCGCGTGGAGCCGACCGCAAGACCCGCACCACCCGGCCCGGCCGCGAGGCCGGGCCGGGGCGGGCAGGTGGCGCAACCCCGCACCAGCGGGAAGAAACGCGAGACCGTACTCAGGACACCGAAGCGCAGCCCGCGCTTCGGTGACACCGTGACGGACCTTCCGGGCGGTAACGCCCGGATTACTGATATCCGACAATGGAATCAGTAACGGTTCTCAGAAGATGGCGGCCACCGCGAGGATCATGATCACCACGAGGGCGATCGCCGCCACGCCCATGAGGACGAGGACGCCGATCCGGGTCTTCTCCGACGGGGGCTTCCTCGGCCCGGGGCGGCCGGGGTCGGGCTGGGCGTTCTGCCCCGCGATCGCGAACAGGTCGGTGCCCAGGCCGGGGGAGCGGTAGGCGCCGTCCGACGCCTCGGGGCCCGGCGGACGCCAGGGCTGTGCGGGCACCGGCCCCGGCTGGTCGGGGGGCGGGTTGCCGGGGACGAGTCTCAGCGGAGGGGGCGCCTCCGCCCCCGGGCCTCCCGCGCCGGGCCTCCCGAACTCCGGAGTGACCGGCGGGAAGCCGTGTGGCGGGGTGGCGGAGAGATCGGCTCTGCCGCTCACGGGGAACCCGTGGGGCGGCGTCGCCGACGCCTCGGCCCCCGGCTCCGCGAAGGCCGTCTCGTCGTCCGGTTCCTCGAACGCGCCCGGCCTTCCAAAGGCGCCGGGTCCCCGGGCGACGGGGGTTCCGAGACCGGGAGGGCCCTGCCGTCTCGCGGCCGGACCGCCCGGCTCTCCGAAGGGAGGACGGTCGGGGTAGGGCGAGGTCGTCGGGGACGGGGCGGCGGGCGGTGTGCCGCCGGGGATGCGCAGGCCGTCCTTGGGGCGGATGACCATCACGGTGCGATTGGCGTCGAATTCCTCGGCGTCGTCCTCGGGGTCCTCGTCGGAGCCCGGGGCATCCCCGATGTCCGCCGGGAAAGGGGCCGCGGAGGCCGAGGGGGACGGCGCGGGAGGGGGCGTGGCGGGCGCGGGGACCGGTGGCAGGGAGTCCGCGAGGTGCGAGGGGGTGTCGGCCACCGCCCGCAGCAGCGCCCCCGCCTGGGCGGCCGTCAGCCGCGCCGTGTGGTCCTTCTCCAGCAGCTGTTCGAGCACCGGGCGGAGCGGCCCCGCCTGGGTCGGCGGGTCGACCTGCTCGCTCATCAGCGCGGCCAGGGTCTCCGCCACGGAGGCCCGCTCGTAGGCCGGGCGGCCTTCGACCGCGAAGTACAGCGTGGCGCCGAGGGACCACAGGTCCGACTCGGGCCCGGTGTGCTCGCCGCGGGCCCGCTCGGGTGCGGTGTATCCGGGGGAACCGATCACCATGCCGGTCTTGGTGAGGCTCGTGTCGCCCTCCGCCTTCGCGATGCCGAAGTCGGTGAGGACCACCCGGCCGCTCTCGGTGATGAGCACGTTGCCGGGTTTGACGTCACGGTGCAGGACCCCCTGGGCGTGGGCCGCGCGGAGCGCCCCCAGCAGGTCGGCCCCGATCTCGGCGACGAGGCGGGGTGGCAGGGGCCCCTCCTCCTCGATCACCTGCTCCAGGGAGCGCGCCTGCACGAGCTCCATGATGATCCAGGGGCTGCCGTCCTCGACGATCGCGTCGTGGACGGTGGCCACCGAGGGGTGGCTGATACGGGCGGCCGTACGACCCTCGCGGATCATCCGCTCCCGAAGCTCGGCGCGTTGCGCCTCGCTGAGGCCGGGCTCCTGACGGATCTCCTTGATCGCGACCTCACGGCCGAGGGAACGGTCGTGGGCTTTCCAAACGGTGCCCATCGTGCCTCGGCCGAGCGGCGCGATCAGCTCGTAACGGTCCGCGAGCACACGCGTCTGCTGTTCCGGCATGAGAAGAAGATAGCCATTCCACCTTGAGAAGCGCTTTACCCGCGCTTACGGAGTTCCCTCGGCCAGAGAAGACGTGGGAGGACCAACCTTATAAAGGGCGTCATAAAACGGACAAGTGGCCGATAGGTTGGCGAAATCTCCACTGGCTTCCGATGGACCCCCTCACCGGGGCGCCGGTGCGCCCGGAGTTGGGGTGTCGGCCCGGACGGAGGTCCCGACGGCGGTGGGGGCGTCCCCGGCGACGAGGGGCGCGGTGCCGGAGGCGGCGCGGAGCCGACCCGGTGCATCCCGCGGTGCTGGGAGCGGCGGCTGAACGGCGGGGCCGACGCGCCGTCGGACCCGCTCGCGGACGACCTGACGTTGAATCCGCCCGAGGAGGACCTGCCGCCGGACCCGCCCGTGGACGACCTGCCGCCGGACCCGTTCGCGGGAGGCCTGACGTCGGGTCGTGCGGATGGCCTGGAGAAGGACTCCTCGACCAGCCCGCCGGCCGCCACCCTGGCGAGCATCATCAGGGCACGTCCCGCGTCGAGCCGGGCGTTCGGGTCGATCGTGAGGAGGCCGCGCAGCACCGGCGTCAGCGGTCCGGCCCGCTCCATGGGGATCGGCTCGCCGCTGGTCAGCGCGGCGAGCGCGGCGGCGGCCGTACGACGCCCGTGCAGGCCCCGGCCCTCGACGGCGGTGTAGAGGGTCGCGCCGAGCGACCACAGGTCGCCGGCCGGGCTGGCCTTGGCGCCCAGCACGCGCTCGGGGGCGATGTATCCGGCCGAGCCCAGCACGATGCCCGCCTGGGTGATCGACACGTCTCCTTCGAGCGCGGCCAGGCCGAAGTCGGTGAGCACGGCCCGGTCGTCGGTCACCAGGACGTTGCTCGGCTTCACGTCGCGGTGGAGGATCCCCTTGGCGTGCACGGCGCGCAGCGCCCCCAGGACCTGCCTGCCGATCTCCGCCACCTGGCGGGGCGGCAGCGGGCCGTGGTCCTGGAGGAGTTGCTCCAGCGACCTGGCGCGGAGCAGCTCCATCACGATCCAGGGGCGCTCGTCCTCGGTGACGACGTCGAAGACCGTGATGACGGAGGGGTGGGCGACCATCGCGGTCGCGCGCCCCTCGCGCTCGGTCCTGGCGCACAGTTCGGCGCGGAGCTCCTCGTCGAGGATCACGGGAAGGCGAACCTCTTTGACGGCCACCTCGCGGTTGAGCAACTCGTCGTGTGCACGCCAAACAGTGCCCATGCCGCCGCGCCCAACCGGCTCGGACAGCCGGTAGCGCGCTGCGAGAAGGTATCCGGGCGGCGCACGCATGTGGTGCAGCTTACCGATTTGCGTAATGCGACCAGTAGAGACAGGCCCGAATCTTCTTGCCAACTTGAGTCAGATTTTCAGGCTTGTAACTGTTAGGAAACAATGAGTGACACCTGGTGGCTTGATTGAGCTTCACGATTTCTCTCCGTAGTCGAGTGATGTGTTGTGGTATCGGAGGTGGTGAGGTCTTCTCGTCGGAAGCAATGATGGCTTACGGAATGATAGTTGTGACTATGATAGTTGCAACTATCATTCCTGTGGCGATCTTCGGGGGAGTGGATGATATCGAAACCGGAACGGCTCTTCGGTCGTGACATGGAATGGGAGGAGCTCTCGGACTTCGCCGCGTCCCCCGTCGCCGGGGCGACGCTGGGGCTGGTGTACGGCCGCCGGAGGCAGGGCAAGACGCTGATGCTCGAACTGCTCGCCAGGGAGACCGGCGGATTCCTGTTCGCGGCCACCCAGCAGAGCGAGCGGCAGAATCTCGCGGATCTCGGCGCCGCCTACGCGGCCTTTCGCGGGCTGGGTGCGCCCGTTGTCTTCGGGACCTGGCGCGACGCGCTGGACGAGCTGCTGCGGCTCGGCGAGGAGCGGGCCGTGCCCGTCATCGTCGACGAGTTCCCCTACCTGGCCGCGGTGACTCCCGCCCTGCCCTCATACCTCCAGGCGGCGCTCAGCCCGCTCGGCCACGCGAAGGAGCACACCCGGGCTCGGATGATCCTCTGCGGCAGTGCCCTCACCACCATGGCTCAGCTTCTCGGTGGTGGAGCGCCACTTCGTGGTCGCGCCTCGCTGGAACTGGTCGTCCGGCCGTTCAGATTCCGCGACGCCGCCGCATTCTGGAACGTAGGCCACGATCCCGAGCTCGCGTTCCGGCTGAACGCCCTGGTCGGTGGGACTCCGGCCTACCTTGAGATGTGCGGTGGATCCGGACCCGCCGACCTCGCGAAGTTCGACAGGTGGGTCGAGCGGCGCCTGCTCAACCCAGCCTCGGCCATGTTCCGCGAGGGCGCGCTGCTGCTCAGGGAGGAGCCCTCGATCACCGATCCGAACTCGTACTCGGCTGTGCTGAGTGCTCTCAGCGTCGGCAACCATCGGCGTTCGGAGATCGCCTCGGTGCTCGGCCGCCCGAGCAGTGCCCTGGCGCACCTGCTGTCGGGTCTCCGGGACATCGGCCTGATCGAGCAGGTCGACGACGCCCTTCGGGAGAAACGCGCCGTGTTCCGCGTCGCGGAACCCGTCGTCCGCCTTCACCAACTGCTCATCCAGCGGCACGAGCCCGAACTCGTCATACGACGAGCGGCCCAGGTCTGGGCCGCCAACGCGGACACCGTGTCAGGGAAGATCTACGGCCCGCACTTCGAGGATCTTTCCAGGGAGTGGTGCCTCGAACACGCCGCCGCCGAGACCCTCGGAGGTGTCGCTGCGGCCGTCCGGCCCACGCGGATCCCCTGCAGGGAGCACCGGCAGGGTCACGAGCTGGACATCGTGGTGACCGAGACGGTTCCGTTCGCCGCCGACAGGATCGTTGCGATCGGGGAGGCCAAGGGGACGATCACCCCCGTCTCCCTCGCCGAACTCCAGCGTCTCGAACACCTGCGAGGGCTGCTTCCCAGCGCGAAGGTCGCCGCGCTGCCCAAGCTCCTGATGTTCTCCCGGTCGGGCTTCACCGCGGACCTCGCGCACACCGCCGCACGGCGCTCCGACGTCGAACTCGTCGACCTCGGGCGCCTGTACGGCGGGTCCTGACCCTCGGCGTCTCGCGAGGGGGCGTGGTCAGCGGCGGCCGATGGTGAGGACGGGGCCGGTCGTGTCGGCGAAGAAGTCCTCGCCCTTGTCGTCAACGACGATGAAGGCGGGGAAGTCCTCGACCTCGATCTTCCAGACGGCCTCCATGCCCAGCTCGGGGTATTCGAGGACCTCCACCTTCTTGATGCAGTCCTGGGCGAGGCGGGCGGCGGGGCCGCCGATGGAGCCGAGGTAGAAGCCGCCGTGGGCCTTGCACGCGTCGGTGACCTGCTTGGAGCGGTTGCCCTTGGCGAGCATGACCTTGGAGCCCCCCGCCGCCTGGAAGCGTTCGACGTAGGAGTCCATGCGCCCGGCGGTGGTGGGACCGAAGGAGCCCGAGGCGTACCCTTCGGGGGTCTTGGCGGGGCCGGCGTAGTAGACCGCGTGGTTCTTGAGGTACTCGGGCATCTCGCCGCCCGCGTCCAGGAGCTCGCCGATCTTGGCGTGGGCGATGTCGCGGGCGACCACGAGCGGGCCGGTCAGCGACAGGCGGGTCTTGACGGGGTATCTGGTCAGCTCGGCGAGGATGTCCGCCATCGGGCGGTTGAGGTCGATCTTGACGACGTCGTCGGAGAGGTGGTCGTCGGTGGTCTCCGGCAGGAACCTCGCCGGGTCGGTCTCCAGCCGCTCCAGGAAGACCCCCTCGGGGGTGATCTTCGCCAGGGCCTGGCGGTCGGCGCTGCAGGAGACCGCGATGG
Source organism: Streptosporangium sp. NPDC049046 (assembly GCF_040649155.1). NCBI lineage: Bacteria > Bacillati > Actinomycetota > Actinomycetes > Streptosporangiales > Streptosporangiaceae > Streptosporangium > Streptosporangium sp. NPDC049046. The sequence goes on from NZ_JBEZEZ010000009.1 coordinate 131,700, forward strand.
CCACGGGGCAGGAGGCGCCGTGGCGGGGGAGACGGATGACGCGGACGTCGTGGCAGAAGTACTTGCCGCCGAACTGGGCGCCGATGCCGAGCTTCTGGGTGAGCTCGAAGACCTTGGCCTCAAGGTCGGTGTCGCGGAAGCCGTGACCCGAGGGGGAGCCGGAGGTGGGGATGGAGTCAAGGTAGCGGGCGCTGGCGTACTTGGCGGTCTTCAGGGCGAACTCGGCGGACGTGCCGCCGACGACGATCGCCAGGTGGTACGGCGGGCAGGCGGCGGTCCCGAGCGAGCGGATCTTCTCCTCCAGGAACTGGAGCATCCGCTTCTCGTTGAGCACCGCCTTCGTCTCCTGGTACATGAAGGACTTGTTGGCGCTGCCGCCGCCCTTGGCCATGAACAGCAGCTTGTACTCGTCGGGGTGGCCGCCCGGGTCCTCGGCGTAGAGCTCGATCTGCGCGGGGAGGTTGGAGCCGGTGTTCTTCTCCTCCCACATGGTGAGGGGGGCCATCTGGGAGTAGCGCAGGTTCAGGCGGGTGTAGGCGTCGTACACCCCGCGGGAGATGTGCTCGCCGTCGGCGCCGTCGGTGAGCACGTGGCGCCCGCGCTTGCCCATCACGATCGCGGTGCCGGTGTCCTGGCACATCGGGAGCACGCCGCCCGCCGAGATCGAGGCGTTCTTCAGCAGGTCGAGGGCGACGAAGCGGTCGTTCCCGCTCGACTCGGGGTCCTCGATGATCTTGCGGAGCTGGGCGAGGTGGGACGACCGCAGGTAGTGGGAGATGTCGTGGATCGCGTTCTCGGTGAGCAGCCGCAGCGCCTCGGGCTCGACCTCGAGGAACCTGCGTCCGGCGGCCTCGACGACCCGTACCCCCTCGGCGGTGATCAGGCGGTATTCGGTCTCGTCCGGTCCCAGGGGAAGCAGGTCGGTGTAGTCGAACTCGGGCATCGTCGTCGATCCTCCGTGCGGGCGCCGTTTTCCCTAGAGGGTACGGCCTCGTGTTTCGCGCTCGGCCTCCGCGGTCGGGTTGTGCGCGGCCAGGCGGACATATGAGATGAAAGACACATATTTAGGGCAAGTGTTGATGACTTATGCGTCTTTTATAGCTATCTGTCCGAATCAAAGAGGAGGCTGGAAAGAGCCGGATCGAGCGTCCGGCGGAAGCGGGGAGACAGACGATGAACATCGGAAACACCATCATGCTGGCGATCGTGGCCCTCTTCGTGGTGGCCGGTCTCACCGTGTCACTGATCGCGATCACGCTGACGAGCATCAAGGAGACCGGCGGACGCGTTCCCCAGTGGCCGGTGAGCTGGCCGGAACCTCCGCTCACCCTCCCTCAGCAGAAGCCCGGCACCGCCTCCGGGCCGGCGAGCCTGCCCTCGCAGCGGGTGACCCTGCACCCGCGGGACGGCGAGACCGTGTGGCGGGTCAGCCTGCCCCAACAGGTCGAGATTCCCCGGCAGCGGGTCGCCTCGTCCCGGTCGGCCGACGTTCCCCCGCAGCGGGTGAGCCCGCTGAGCTGAGGCCGATGACGATGCCGGCGACGACGAGCGCGGCGCCGAGCAGGTCGGGTGCCGAGGGTACGCCGAGGCCGAGGACCGCGCCGGTGGCGATGGCGCCGACCGGGATCAGCCCGGCGAACAGTCCCGCGGTCGCCGGGCCGAGCCGGGGCAGGGCGTCGTACCAGAGGAAGAACGCCACGCTCGTCACGATCAGCGACTGGTAGCCCAGACCCGCGAGTTCGGGCGCCGTCGGCACGCGGATCATCGCGGCGCCGTCCACGAGCAGCCCGGTGACCACCAGCATCGGCACGGCCAGCGTCACCGAGTACGCCGAGACGCGCACCGCTCCCAGCTTCGGCAGCAGCGGGATGGCGAGCAGGGAGAAGCAGACCTCGCAGCCCAGCGCGCCCAGCGACCAGAGCAGCCCGGTCAGGTCGCCGCTGCCGAGTCCGGTCGCCACCGTCGCCCCGGCGACGACCACCGCCGCCGCCCCGACGAGCCGGGGCGAGGGGCGTCCGCCGAGCAGGGCGAGCGCGAGCGGTACGGTGCCGAGGACGGTCCCGACCAGGGCCGGACCGCCGTGCCGGGTGGCCTCGATCACGCACACGTTGAAGATCACCAAACCGGTGAGGGAGAGCGCCGCGAGCAGCGCCGTCTCACGGGGGGTGAGGCGGACGAACCGCAGCCCCGCGAGCCGGGCGACGGCGAGCAGGATCACGGCCGCGAGCAGGTAGCGCAGGGCCTGGCCGCCGTAGACGGGGTACTCCCCGATCACCCCTGAGACCCCCGCCAGGGTGCCCACCAGGAACATCGCCGTCGCGGCCTCGACCGGGCCGCGCCATCCCCGCCGGGCGGCGGTGCTGACATCCACGTTCATGTGCGGAATGCTAGGAAACCAATGGCACCCCTGTCGGGTCCAATCCAGCGGTGAAACAGAGGACCAATTGGCGGACCTGCACATCGTCGTCGACCGGGCGGCGGGCGGTGTCGCCGCCCAGATCGCCCGCGAACTCCGCGAGGCGGTGCGGCGCGGGCGGCTGGCGGCCGGGGCGAGGCTGCCCGCCAGCCGCGAGCTGGCGCGGGATCTCGGGCTCTCTCGCGGCGTGGTGGTCGAGGCGTACGAGCAGCTCGTCGCCGAGGGTTTCCTGATCTCCAGGATCGGGGCGGGAACCACCGTGGCACCCGCCGCCAGCCGTCCCGCGCCCTTCGACGGTCCCTCCCCGACGCCGCCGGGCCGGCCGCGCGCGAAGGCACGCACCCCCCGCGCGCAGGAGAGCGTTCGCGGGGAGGAGAGCGGTCGCGGGCCGTACCGGGAGCGCCGTTCCACCGCGCCCGACCTGGGGGCGTTCCCCAGACAGCGGTGGCTGGCCTCGATGAGGAGGACGCTCGCCACGCTGCCCGCGGAGGCCCTCAACTACGGCGACCTCGGCGGTGTCCCGGCGCTGCGCGAGGAACTGGCCGCCTATCTCGGGAGGGTGAGGGCGGCCGACGTGAGCCCGGACAACCTGGTGATCGTGGGCGGGGTGGCCCAGGGGGTGAGCCTCACCGTCCAGGCGCTCGCGGGCAGGCTCCCCCGAGCCGGGTCCCCCCACGATCTCGGCTGGTTCGTCCGGCGGGCCGCGAACCCCGTGCCGCCCCCCGGCCGGATTCGGCTCGCGGTCGAGGATCCGGCGGGGGCGCGTCAGCTCCCTCTGCTGCACGCCGCCGGCGCCGACCTGGTCGCCGTCCCCGTGGACGGCGAGGGCGTCGACGTCGGGGCGCTGGCCGCGACCGGAGCGCGGGCGGTGCTGCTCACGCCCGCGCACCAGTACCCGACGGGGGTCGTGCTCTCGCCCCGCCGCCGCGCCGAGCTGATCGAGTGGGCCGTCGCGACCGGCGCGGCGATCCTGGAGGACGACTACGACGCGGAGTTCCGCTTCGACCGCGACCCGGTGGGCTGCCTGCAGGGGCTGGCGGCCGACCGGGTGATCCTGATCGGGAGCGTCAGCAAGTCCCTCGCTCCCGGCCTCCGCCTGGGCTGGGTGGCGGCCCCGCCCGAGATCGCCGGGTCGTTGCGGCTGGCCCGCGGCGAGCTGGACCTGGGATCACCCGTCCTGGAGCAGTACGTCCTGGCCGACTTCATCACGACCGGCGACTACGACCGGCACCTGAGAAGGATGCGCCGGGAGTACCGCGCTCGCCGCGACGCCTTCACGCTCGCCCTCGGCGAGCACCTTCCCGAGATCACCGTGTGGGGTGTCTCCGCAGGGCTCCACCTGCTCGCCGAGCTGCCGCGTGACTGGGACGAGGTGGCGGTGGCGGAGACGGCCCAGGAGTACGGGCTGGCGGCCGAGCCGGTGGGGCCGATGCGATACGCCCCGGGTCCGCCCGCACTGGTGATGGGCTTCGCCCGTCTGCCCGTGCACCGCGCCGACGCGATGGTCGGTGCCCTCGCGGACGCCCTGCGCCGCTGAGTCGCCCCGTGATCCGTGCCCTCGCGGGAACCCGGCCGCCGGTGCCACCGAGGTCGGCGGCCGCGATCCGGGCCCTCGTGGAAATCGGCCCGGCCGTCTCGCGATCCGCCTCCCGGTGCGTGCCGCGCGCCGCTGAGCAGCCCCACGACGACGCCTCCCACCTGCGGATACGCCGTCCGGTGGACGTCGCCTACCGCCCGATGGATAGTCCTGATGTCCTGACAAATTCTTGACGGCTTCCCGGTCCTCACCTAGAACTGGGGGTCAACCGCTTTCCTCTCCGAAAGGCACAATGCGTGTTGGATCATCGGGAATCCGCAGAATTAACGCGTTTCCCAGCGTGGTCCGGGGGGAAGCGGAGAGTCACCGCACCGCTGAGGACACCCTCGTGGCGCCCTGCCTCGCCGAGGCCGCGGAACCCTCCCGGCGCGAGGGGCGTCCGGTGCGCGACACGGAGGTGATTATGTGAGAAGAGGCGATCCTATGAGAGAGTCCGGCTCCGCCGTCGAAGGAGCCCCGGTGCGAACGGCCGGCGCGCCCATCTCCTGGGGGGCCTGCGAGGGCCCGGGCTGGGGGCGGCAGCCGGATCGTTCTCAGGTGCTCGCCGAGATGAGAGAGCTCGGCCTGACGGCCACCGAACTCGGCCCCGCCGGGTTCCTGCCGCCCTCGCCGACACACTGCCGCTCCCTGCTCGCGGAGTACGGGCTGCGCGCGGTGGGCGGGTTCGTCCCCGTCGTCCTGCACGAGGCCGACCACGACCCGCTCCCGATCGTCCGGGCCGCGATGCGCGCCTTCATGGACGGCGAGGTGGACGTGGTCGTGCTCGCCGCCTCCACCGGTGGCGAGAGCCACGACGCCAGGCCGGAGCTGGACGCCGTCGCCTGGAAGACCCTCACGGGCAACCTGCGCCGGATCCTCAAGAACGCCAAGGAGTTCGGCAGGACCGTCACCCTGCACCCGCACATCGGAAGCGTGGTGGAGAACCGCGAGGAGGTCCAGCGGGTGCTCGACGACAGCTCGATGCCGCTGTGCCTGGACACCGGCCATCTCCTCGCGGGTGGCACCGACCCCGCCGAGCTGGTCTCCCACGCCGCGGAACGGATCGCGCACGTCCACCTCAAGGACGTGGACGCCGCGATGGCCGAGCGGGTCAGGGCGGGCGAGCTGACCCACACCCGGGCCGTGAGAAACGGCCTCTACCGCCCGCTGGGCGGAGGCGACGTGAACCTCCCCGCCGTCGTCGGCGGCCTGACGGCGGCCGGGTACGACGGCTGGTACGTCCTGGAGCAGAACATCGTGCTGGAGCCTGCCAACGGTGGTTCCGATGCTCCCAGGGAGCCCGCTGGTTCCGGCGAGCCCATGGAGAACGTCCGCGAGAGCCTGGCGTACCTGAGGAAGCTCACCGGAGACGAGAGCGGCCGACCGGGCTGACGACGAGGGACGACGAGGTCCGGGCGAGCCTCGCGCGGCAGGAGGCGACGGCGAGCCGCCCGGCCGGGCCGGCCGATCACCGGGACCGGGGTCACGGTCGTTCGGCGGGCTCCTGCGGGCCTCTCCCGGGGCTGCCTTCGTCCGAGGGTTCCAGGTCGGGCTGGAAACCCCTGGCGAGGAACACGATCAGGGCCACCAGGACGGCCGCCGGTACGAACGCCACCCGGACGCTCACCAGGTCGTTGAGCGTCCCCACCACGGCGGCACCGACGAGGAAGCCGACGTAGTTGAACATGTTGACCCGCGCGATCGCGGTCTCCGCGCCGGCGCCCAGCCGTCCCGCGGCCGAGAACGACTGCGGGGCGATGACGGACAGCCCGACGCCGATCAGGCCGAACGACACGACGGCCACCGCGACGCCGGGCGCGACGACGACTCCGAGCGTGCCGACGGCCGCGATCACCGCGCCCACGCGGACCACCGGCGCCGGCCCGTACCTGCGTACGGCGAGGTCGCCGGGGACCCGCGCCAGCAGCATGGTCGCCTGGTAGACGAGGTAGGCGAACGGCACCAGCCAGCCGCTCGCCGCCAGCGCCTTCTCCATGTAGACCGTGCTGTAGTTGGACACCGCCGCGTCGCCGACGTACAGGAACGCCATCGCCAGGCAGAGCGGGATGATCGGCCGCCACGGCACCCGGGCCGTCACGTGCCCGGCCCGCTCACCGGACCTCTCCTCCGGGTGCCCGTAGAGCCGGGGGAGCATGACGATCGAGATCACCGCGCCGATCAGCACCGGGACGGAGAAGGACCAGCCCAGCTCGACGCCGAGCGCGCTGAAGGCGGAGTTGAACCCGGCGCCCAGCATCGAGCCGATGCTCCACACCGCGTGGAAACCGGTCAGCACGCTCATGCCGTACCGGCGCTCGACCGCGACCGCCTGCATGTTCATCGCCGCGTCCACCGCGCCGACGAACAGGCCGAACGCGGCGCTGAGGACGTACAGCCCGGCGAGCTGCCCGTTCCAGCCCATCAGCACCACGGTGGCGCACACGCCGACCTGGGCGATCCGCAGGACCGGGCCGCTGCCGTACCGGCTCGCCAGGAGACCCGCGACCGCGCTGCCGATCCCGGCGATCACCGGTACGAGCAGCAGGACCAGGGTGAGGTCGCCGTCGCTGAGCCCGAACCTGTGCTGGAGGTCGATCACATGGGTGAGCAGGGTGGCGAAACAGAGACCCTGGACGAAGAACGCCGCCCAGGTCGCGACGCGCGCCTGCCTGTCACGTGGGGTCGGCATGACGACCTCCGGGAAACATGAGGGGGATTCAAGTTTCCGTCAGGGTATGGGCGAGGTACCCGGTGGTCAATGGTTGATGATCTACCGGTTTTCGCCGGCCCGTCGCGCCGGACGTTCCGGCTCACGGGGCATGTCGGCGCACTCGCGCCGCTGCCGGAGCCCGCGCAGGGATTATGGTCGAGGGGTGGAGAGTCCCCGTCCCCCCGCCGTCCGCCATACCGGTCCCCAGCCGCACCCCGCCGACCTGAGAGCCGGAGACGTCGACCGCGAGAGAGTGGCCGCCGTACTGGCCGACGCGCTCGCCGACGGGCGTCTCGACCACGCGGAGTACGACGAGCGCACCGAGGCCCTCTATCGCGCCCGCACGCTGGGAGAGCTCTCCGCGCTCACCGCCGACCTGCTCCCGCCCGAGGCGCAGCCGCTGCGCACCGACGTCCGCCCGGTGGCGGCGTTCTTCGGCTCCGAGGAGCGTTCCGGCCGATGGGTGGTGCCGACCCGGTTCACGGCCACCGCCATCTGCGCGAACGTCAAGCTCGACCTGTGTGACGCGCTGCTGCAGTCCAGCCACGTGACCCTGCACGTCACCGTGATGGGCGGCACCCTCACCCTGATCGTCCCCGAGGGCGTGCGGATCGAGATGCCCGCCTCGTCGTACATGGGGGGCAAGAAGAACCAGGTCCCCGCCTCGCCCGACGGGCCGGTCATCGAGATCACCGGCGTCGTCACGCTGGGGAGCATCGTGGCGAAGTCTCCCAAGCGTCCCCGCCGCTCCTGGTTCCGCCGCTGACACCGTTCCCAGGTCGGCGGCGGACGCCGTTTTCCTGGTCTTTCCTGATCCTTTCGGGTTTTTCCCGGCCGCGATCACTCTTCCGCCGCGCACTCCTCACCGGAAACCCTTCGCCGAGTTCCCTTCACCGGGAGCCCTCGGCCGGAGGGCGCCCCGCTGAGGGCGCTCCTCGGCCGAAGGGGAATCCCGGCTCCGGCGTCCCGGCTCTCAGCTGGCGCTGTCGAAGTTGATCGCGCTGTAGGCCCGCAGCTTCCAGAGCTGGTGCTCGCTCTCGATCTTCCGTATCGTCCCCGAACGACCGCGCATCACCAGGGAACTGGTGATGGCCCTCCCCGCGCGGTAACGGACGCCCTGCATCAGCTCGCCGTCGGTGATCCCGGTGGCCGCGAAGAACACGTCGTCGGACCTGACCAGGTCGTCGGTGCTCAGCGTGGCGTCGAGGTCGAGGCCCGCGTCCAGCGCCCGGCGGCGCTCGGCGTCGTCCTGCGGCCAGAGCCTGCCCTGGATGACACCGCCGAGGCACTTGAGCGCGCACGCGGCGATGATGCCCTCCGGGGTGCCGCCGATGCCGAGCATCAGGTCGACGCCCGTGCCGACCCTGGCCGCCATGATCGCACCGGCCACGTCGCCGTCGGTGATGAGCCTGATCCTGGCCCCGGCCTCCCGGATCTCCTGGATGATCTTTTCGTGGCGGGGCCGGTCCAGGACGACCACGGTCACGTCCGAGGGCACACCGCCCTTGGCGCGGGCCACCGCGGCGATGTTGTCCGCCACCGGCGCGTTGATGTCGACCGACGAGGCGGCCTCGGGGCCGGTGACCAGCTTGTCCATGTAGAAGACGGCCGAGGGGTCGTACATCGAGCCGCGCTCGCTGACCGCGATCACCGAGATGCCGTTGGGCATGCCGAGCGCGGTGAGCCGGGTGCCGTCGATCGGGTCCACGGCCACGTCGCACGCCGCGCCACTGCCGTCACCCACCTGCTCGCCGTTGTAGAGCATCGGCGCGTTGTCCTTCTCACCTTCGCCGATCACCACCACACCGCTCATGGACACCGTATTGATCAGCTGGCGCATCGCGTTCACCGCGGCGCCGTCGGCGCCGTTCTTGTCACCTCGTCCGACCCAGCGGGCACCGGCCATCGCGGCCGCCTCCGTGACCCGGACCAGTTCCAGAGCGAGGTTGCGATCGGGTGCGTGTTCTCCCGTGGCGAGGGCGTCGGGAACGGACGTCTCATCGGACATGGTGGGAAACCCCTCTCGTGTCAATGCAACGATCGTAGTTGGCCCCCCTCTGACCGGTCGGCGGAGGATAATGTGCCCACCATGAGCAGCGACACGGAACGGCTGGTGAAAGGCGCGGGCGGGCGGACATCCGAGCGGGGTGCCGCCACGCGCGTCGCGCTCCTGTCCGCCGCGAGGGAGATCTTCGTCACAAGCGGTTTCGCCGAGACCGGGGTCACCGACGTGGTCGCCCGCGCGGGAGCGAGTGTCGGAAGTCTTTACCATCATTTCTCCGGCAAAGCCGATCTCTATCTCACGCTCTTCGAGGAGTTCCAGACCCGTCAGACCCAGCGGACCAAGCAGGCGGTCCAGGACGCCAGGGCCGACGGCGAGAGCGACCCGATGCGCCTGTTCATCGCCGGGGCCCGCGCCTACCTGGAGGGCTGCCTGGCCGAGCGGGAGGTCTCCGCGCTCTTCCTGCGCGGCGACGGGCCGCCCGGGTTCGAGGTGATCATGCGCGACCGGCTCCGGCAGTGGGCCAAGCGCAACGCCGCCCTGTTCGAGGGCGACGAGGGGGCACTGGTCGTCGTCCTCACCGGCGCGCTCGCCGCCGCCGTCTCCGAGGTCGCCCTCTCCGACGACGAGGACGCCTCCCGGGCACTCGTCGAGGACGTGCTGACCATCATCGCCCAGATCCACCGCCCCTGAGAGCCGACCGCTCACCCGAACGGATAGTGTCGACAGTCGTGCGAAAGTTCACCCAGGGCTTCTACGGCTACGTGTTCGCGATGGCGGTCTGCCTGGCCGCCGTCGGCCTGTTCCTGCTGGTCACGCCGCAAAGCAGGACCGAGCACATTCCCAGGGTCGACTACTCGATCGCCCTCGCCGACCTGCGCCGTACGGCGCCCTTCCTGGTGTGGGCCCCCGAACCCGTCGCCGCCGGATGGATCCCGAACAGCTCCAAGAACACGAGCGCGAACGGTGTCACGACCTGGAGGCTCGGTTTCGCCACCGCGAAGCGCTTCCACGCGATGCTCGCCCAGAGCAACGAGAAACCCGAGGCCGAGTTCGCCAACCGGCTCTCCAACACCTCCACGGTCACCGGCACCGTCCAGATCAACGGCGTCACCTGGGAGCAGCGCGTCCGTGAGGACAAGAACCAGCGCTCCCTCGTACGGTTCCTGCCGGACGTCACGATCGTCGTCACCGGCACCGCCCCGTGGGACGAGCTGTCCACCCTGGCCGGGTCCCTCAAACAACTGCCGAAGAACACCTCCTAGAGAGCCGGTCACGTGATCGTCAGGTGACCGGCACCGGCCCTTGGTCGATCATGTGCGTGATCATCGTCACGCACATGACCTGTGTGATTCCTGAGAGGGCGAGGGGACGGTTCTCCGGTAGACCGGTCTGTCGGAGAACCGTTGGGCCGCGGTCGCTTCCGGGCTTCGGCCCAGTTCCCTCCTCAGGGCCCTCGCGTGATCGCGAGAACCCTAACCGCCGCTGATCGCTTTGTCGGACCGCAGCGTCTGAGTGCGGGTGGTCAGGAACGTGCGCAGCTTCTCCGCCTCGGTGTCGGCCTTGGCGGTGTCGGCGTTCTCGTTCAGCTTGTAGGACGTGACAAGATCGTCGAGCAGGCCGGACGCGGTGCCGTTGCCGAGCAGTTCGGTGTACAGGGCGCGATACTGGTCCTGGTAGATCTTCTTGAAGGCGGCGTTCTTGAGGAACTTCTCCTTCAGAGGATGGCCCAAGCGCATCATGCCGCCGCCTTCTGGACCTTGCGGACGCTCCGGCTGGCCATTCCGGGGTGGGGTGGCACTCTGAGACGGCTGGTTCTGCCGGCCTTGCTGGTTCTGTTGCCCTTGCTGGGGGAGTCTTCGGCCGCCGCCCATCGAGATCGTGTCGTTCACACCACTCTTGGCGTTACCGTTGAAGGCGAAGTTGAGGTCCCAGGTGATGACTTTGAACTTCTTGGTGTCCAGGTCGTACCACAGGTAGTAGTTGCGTCCGGGCCCAGCCATGTCGTCGAAGTTGACCATGAGATTCTGCAGGACCAGATAACGGGCGAACGACTCCACATCCAAACGCTCGCCCAGGCCTGAGGTGAATTCGGCGTCGGAAGCCTCGTTCACCCATTTGACCAGATCGATGACCGGCTGTAGATCCTGGACGCCGACCTTGTTGATCTGCTTGAAGTCGTTGGTGTACCCGGTCTGGTCCTCGCCCTTGTAAGTGAAGGAGCCGCTGGCCAACGACTTGTACAGCACGCCTTCGCCGAGGTTTTCCGCATAGCCCTCGTCGAGGTATTCCACGATCAGGCGCGGTGTCGAGGTGCGGCCGTTGACGGTGAAGGCGCTGTGGATGGAGCGCTGGGTAGGCTCACCGGAGGCGCCGACCAGTGCGATGCCCAGTGCCTCGTTCAGCATCGTCGTCGAGCCCATCGCGGCCGGCCGTACCGCCACCTGGTTGTGCCCCTGGTAGCGGCGGCCCTCCACAAACTCGTCGAAGCTGATCAGCCACGGCAGGTTCTCAGGCTCCTCGCCCTTCAAAGACGCGCCGAACCCACCACCTCTGGGCTGGTCGCCATTTGGCTCACCGCCTTCGGGTGGTTGGAAGCCTTCGGGTGGTTGGAAGCCTTCGGGTGGTTGGAACCCTTCGGGTGGTTGGAACCCTTCGGGTGGTTGGAACCCCTCGGGTGGTTGGAAGCCCTCCGGCATACCTCCGCGTCGTTGCCCGCCGCCAGGCATGCTCCGTTGCTTGGACTGTCCCTTCCAGGTCAGCCCGGCCAGAGTGGAGTTGCCCTTGAGCCGGATGCCCACGCTGGGGACGCGGGTGCCGTCGATGGTCAGATCGGCTTCGACATACTTCTTGTCGCCGTCCTTGAAGTACTCGTTCAGCATGTCCTCATAGGCCGCGTCGGTGAAGGTGATCTTCACCTCGTGCGCCACGGAGGTGTCGAAGAGCTCCTTGGTGCCGGTCACGTTCGTGATGACGGTCTCGGCCGTGGCGGTCTGGGAGACGGTGACGTAGGGGCGGATCATCCCGCTGCCGAGTACGCCCCAGCACAGGGCGAGGAACGCCGCGCACAGCGTTACCAGCTTCCAGTTGTGTCGGAGTTTGACCGGAATGCGATGCTTGAGCTGCGCCATGGTGCCGGCCTACAGGTCGCTCTGGTCGTATCCGGTCAAGATGGTGACCGGCTGGCCGTGGTTGCGCTCGCGCAGCGCGGCCATCACGTCGGCGGGCTCGCTGCCCTTTTTGATCTTCACGGTGTACATCAGCTCCGTCAGTGCGCCACCTCGGATCGACTCCATGCTGACCAGCTCGAACTCCTCGGTGTGCCGGATGAGCACATCCTGGATGACCGCGGTGTAGTCCTCATCCGTGGGAACCTGCACCTTGACCACCTGCCGCCGTACGTTGAGCTGGAACCAGTTGAACCGGTGCATGACCATGATGATCAGCGAGATCGCCACGGCGGCGACGATGGCCAGCAGGTAGAAGCGGGTACCGACGGCCATCCCGATGCCCATGACGAGGAAGATGAACCCGACGTCACGCGTCTCCTTGATGGCGTTACGGAACCGCACCACCGAGAGCGCGCCGACCAGGGCGAAGGCGCGGGCGATGTTCGAGCCGACGACCAGCATGATCAGCGAGATCAGCATGCCCAGGATGACCAGCGTCTGCACGTAGGACTGGCTGTAGGACACGTTGCGGTGCGTGGCCCGGTAAACCCAGCCGATCATCGCGCTGAGCACGAACGACAGCGACATCGCGATCGCGATGTCGGCCACGCTGAACGTGCCGGACAGGTCCTGGAACGAGAAGTCCATGGGGAGTCATGCCTCCGAGAGAACGGCCGGCTGATGGCGGCCGAGAGCGAGATCGTGGTCGGGAATGTGAAAGACCGAGCGGGGGGCGAGTCCATGCGCCTCCACGCTCTGGCAGTACTTGGAGACCCGGACCACCTGCAGGTTCCGTTCGGCGGTCAGGTCGGTCAGCCAGTACGGCACGCGCTCGTTGGCCTTGACCTCGACGATGGACATGTGAGCGGGGACGATGAGCCTGTTCTCGGCGTCGGCGCCCAGGTGGAAGTCGCGGTCACGGCCCCGGACGCGGTTGTCGAAGGTGACGCGCAGGCCCACGTCGGCGTCGCGGCCCACGTAGGCGTGCCGGGTGTAACCGGTCATCGCGACAGCCCGCAGGTCCAGACGCAAGGAGAGGTCGAGCACCTCCTGCAGGAACGCGCGCTGGGACGGCTCGTGCTCGACCATCTGGCGGCCGTCACACAGGCGCAGCGCGTCCCTGTAGGGCAGGCTCACCCGGCGCTTCTGCGTGACCCGGTTGACCCGCTGCTTGATCTCGACGAACACCGGAGTGTCGTCCCGCAGGGTGAACCGGTCGCCGTAGTGGCGCACCCGCAGCTTCCTGCGGAACTTCAACCCCTCGATCTTCTCCCAGTAGAAGCGCAACTGCCGGGTGTCGTAGTAGACGCTCCAGATGCCGTACCCCTCCTGGCCGCTGTGACGGTCGCGATCCAGTCGCTGCTCGATCTCTTTCCTGAGCGTGACCGCCTCCGAGGCCTCCACGAGGTACTTGATCTCGTACCGGTTGAAGGCGTGCAGCTTGCTCGGTGCCCGCAGCCGGTGACCCTGATCACCGGCTGGGTCATCGGCCGGTTCGGTGCCGGATGTGCTTCGATCGCTGTCGCGAGCCATGGAGACGGCTGGTTTGCGGAATCTTGCCAGCATGTTTCTCCTTTCGTCAGCGCACATCCGACAGCACCAAGCTGGGAACAATGTGTGAACCGCATCCGACGAGAAGGTGAACTGTCTGTGGACGTTCAGCTGTCCTGAGGCTGCTCCAGCGGGAGAAGCACGCGGAAGGTGGTGCCGCGGCCAGGTGTGCTGGTCACCTCGATCCGGCCGTCGTGCGCCTGCACGAGCGCGGCGGTTATGGCCAGGCCCAGCCCGGTCCCGCCGCTGTCGCGGGAGCGGTCCGGATCGGCACGGTAGAAGCGGTCGAACAGGTACGGCAGATGCTCGGGATCGATGCCCTGCCCCTCGTCTCGCACTTCGAGTAGTGCGGCTCCGCGGTGGGGAGCGGGTCCGGTACCGGCGTGCACGACACCGGGGGTGAAGACCCCGGTAACCGCTCGCGGAGCGACGGTGAGGCTGATCTCGGTGCCGGAAGAGGTGTGCTGGATGGCGTTGCCGACCAGATTGGCGATGACCTGATGCAGGCGGCGCTCGTCGCCGCGCACGAAGACCGGCCCCTCGGAGATGATCAGTCGGATCGGCCGTTCGCGATCGCGGGCGCGAGCGGCGTGCACCACGTCTCCGGCCAGCACGTGCAGGTCCACGACGCTGGGCTCCAGCGCGGGCTCCTGGTCCAGCCTGGCCAGCAGCAGCATGTCCTCCACCAGGACGCCCATGCGCTCGGCCTCGGCCTCGATTCTGCGCAGCAGCCGCTCGGCCACCGGATCCCCGGCGTCCTGGCCGTGATGGTAGAGCTCGGCGAAGCCCCTGATGGAGGTGAGCGGGGTGCGCAGTTCATGCGAGGCGTCGGCGACGAAGTGCCGCAATCGCCGTTCGGAGCGCTCGGACTCGTTGAGTGCCGTGGCCAGGCGTTCCAGCATGGTGTTCAGCGCGCCGCCGAGGCGGCCTGTCTCGGTGTCGGGGTCGGTGTCGCTGACCCTGCGGTGGATGTCTCCGCCTGCGATGGCCTCGGCGGTCTGCTCCATGCGGGTCAGCGGGCGCAGGCCCAGCCGTACCACGGCGAAGGCGAGCGTGCCGAGCAGCAGTAACACCAGGCTGCCCGCCACCGCCTCGATGACCAGGATCTGGTGCACGGTCGCCTGGTTGGGCTCCAGCGACATCGACACGGTCAGCCTGGTGCCGTCGGGCAGGCTCCTCACCAGCACTCGCCACTCACCCGTCCCCATGGCGGGCACGGTGATGGGGCCTCGCGGGATGGTGGATATCGCCGCTTTGGGGATGGCTGGTCCGTCGCCGTTCTCGGCGGGAAGACTGCGCAGCAGGGTCCCGGAAGGGTGGTAAAAGGCGATCTTGAACTGGGTGGGGATCTGAACGGACTGCCCCCCGTCCACCGATGACGGAGGCGGAGGCGGAGGCGGGAGCGGACGCCGGCCGAAGGCGATGACCGTCTCGGTCAGCTGGGCGTCCACCTTGGACAGCAGCGAACGCTCCAGTAGCAGCACACTCGCGGTGGCGAACACCGTCAGCCCGACCGCGCACAGACCGAGCAGCGCGGCCAGCAGCCGATGCCGCAGGGGCCAGGTCCGTCTCACGAGAACCTCTGCAGCCGGTAGCCGACGCCACGCAACGTGTGGATCAGTGGCGGGCCGTCAGCGTCGATCTTCCGCCGCAGGTAACTGATGTAGGACTCCACGATCCTGCTCTCGCCGTCGAAGGCGTGGTCCCACACACGGTCGAGGATCTGCGCCTTGCTGACCACCCGCCCGGCGTTGATCATGAGGTAGCGCAGCAGGCTGAACTCCGTCGGAGACAGATGGATCGCCCGTCCTGCCCGCCGTACGGTGTGGGCCTGCTCGTCGAGTTCCAGGTCGGCGTAGCGCAGCACGCCGTCGTCGGCCTGCTTCTGTGCGGGCCGTATCCTGCGCATGATCGCCCGCAGCCGCAGGAGCACCTCCTCCAGGCTGAAAGGCTTGGTCACATAGTCGTCACCACCGGCGGTCAGCCCCGCGATCCGGTCGGACACCGCGTCCTTGGCGGTCAGAAAGAGCAGCATGGGGCTGTCACCGGCCTCGTGGAGCCTGCGCGCGACCGTGAACCCATCCAGGCCGGGCATCATCACGTCCAGCACGACGATGTCGGGCCGCTCTCGGGCCACCGCCTCCAGCGCCTGGCGGCCGTCCGCGGCGGTCCGTACGGCGAAGCCGTTCAGTTCCAGGGCCTCGGACAGCAGTTCGCGAATGTTCGGTTCGTCGTCGACGACCAGCACCTTCGCGACGGGTTGTTCGTTCACCGCATCGTTCTACTCGCTCTCTATGAGAGAAAGATGGGAACGGCCGGTCGAGTACGGATGGCTCTGTCCAACGGCGCGGACATCCGGAGCAGGGCGGCGACGTGATTCCAAAACGATCGATGATCGTGGGCGGTGATGCCGTTGGAAACGCTCGCTCCGACGTCAGCCGGTCGCCGGGGGACTCAGAAGGGCGTCTCTCCCGCCGGGTCGGGTTGCCGGCGCTGGGCCATCGCGGCCGCGAGCCTCACCCGGGCGCCCTGGAGCCACTCCTCGCAGATCGCGGCCAGCTTCTCGCCGCGCTCCCAGAGCTCGATCGACTGTTCCAGGGTGAGCCCGCCCGCCTCGAGACTGCGGACCACCTCGGTCAGCTCCTCGCGCGCCTGCTCGTACGACGGTCTCTTCTCATCGGCCACGAACCCACCTTAGATCGTCGCGCCCATCCGGTGACGCCGTGCCGTGCCGGGAGTCAACGCCGGCCCGCGAGGGCCGACCGGCGCCGACGGGCTCCCCTCCCGCCTCGCCGATGCCGTACGGCTGGAAGAATGCCGAGGTGAACGTTCGTGACGCGGCCGTCGGCGACATTCCCGAGCTGGTGCGCCTCCGTGAGATCCTGGCCGACCGGATGGCGATGGACGGCCACCTCCCCATCGAGGAGGAGTGGCAGCACGCCTACGCCGAGAGCCTCCGGGAGCGGCTGGGCAGCTCCGACACCGCCGTCTACGTGGTGGACTCCCCCGGCCACGGGCTGGCGGCCTGCGGGATCGGCCTCATCTTCGACCGCTTTCCCGGCCCCAGCCTTCCCGACGGCCGCTACGGCTACGTCCAGGGCATGACCACCGATCCCCGCCACCGGCGCAGGGGGCACGGCCGGGCGATCATGGGAGCCCTCCTGGAGTGGTACCGCGACAGCGGCGTCCGCAGGGTCGACCTGCACGCGACCTCCGACGCCGAGCCCCTCTACCGGCAGCTCGGCTTCGTCGACGACGGCTACCCCTCGCTCACCTGGCGGGATCGCTCCTGACCCGCACCCGGTCGTCGGGGAAGCGCACCGTGAGCTCGTCGCCGGGGGAGACCTCGCTCGCGAGCCGTACGACCTCGCCCGAGGGGCGCTGCACGATCGCGTAACCGCGTTCCAGCGTGGCGGCGGGAGACAGCGAGACCAGGCGGGCACGCAGGTGCTCCAGCGAGTCGGAGGCACGGTCCAGGGAGGCGGTGAGGGACCGCCTCGCCCGATCCCTGAGCTGCTCGGCCTGCTCGGCCCTGCGTTCGACCTCGCGCACCGGGTCGGCGAGAGAGGGGCGGGAGCGGGCCGCCGCGAGCCAGGCCGTCTCGCGGTCGAGCCAGCCGCCCGCCACCCTGCGACCCCGGTCGCGGAGCTGGCGGATCAGCGTCATCTGCTCGCCGACGTCCGGCACGACCTTCTTCGCGGCGTCCGTCGGGGTGGACGCGCGCACGTCGGCGACCAGGTCGAGCAGCGGATTGTCCTGCTCGTGGCCGATCGCGCTCACCACGGGCGTACGGCAGGCCGCCACCGCCCGCACGAGGGCCTCGTCGGAGAAGGGCAGCAGGTCCTCCATCGACCCGCCGCCCCGCGCGACCACGATGACGTCGACCTCGGCGTCGGCGTCGAACTTGCGCAGCGCCTCGACGACCTCACCGACCGCGTACGGCCCCTGCACGGCCACCGGCTCGACCTTGAACCGCACGGCGGGCCAGCGGCGCCGGGAGTTTTCCAGCACGTCGCGCTCGGCGGCCGAGTCGCGGCCGCAGATCAGCCCGACCGTGCCCGGCAGGAACGGCAGCCGCCGCTTCCTGTCGACGCCGAAAAGCCCCTCCGAGGCGAGCAGCCGGCGCAGCCGCTCAAGCCGCGCCAGCAGCTCGCCCACCCCGACCGGCCGCATCTCCAGCGCGGTGAACGCGAACGAGCCCTTGTTGACCCAGAAGTCGGGCTTCAGGTGGGCCACGATCCTCGCGCCGTCGACCGGCCGGGGGACGGTCGCCTCGTAGACACCGCGCGGGCAGGTGATCCGGGCCGACACGTTGGCCACCGGGTCGCGCAACGTCAGGAACACCGTGCCGCCGCGGGCGGTCAGCTCGGTGATCTGCCCCTCGACCCAGACGGTGCCGAGCTTGCCGATCCAGCCGCCGACCATCTGCAACACCGTGCGAACCGGTAGGGGCTGCTCAGGGGTGGTGTTCGAGCTCATGGCCGGGAGCCTACGCGCCGGAGGCGACTATTCCGCGGCCGCCAGCTTGGCCAGGCGGTTCTCGTACATCCGCACGACGACCTCGCGGCCCGCGGTGGCCCGCTCGTAGGCGAGCAGCTCCCGGATCTGCTCGGAGGTCCTGCCGCGCATCCGCGCACGCAGGGACGCGACCGTCAGTTCCGCGTAGCCGGGAAGAGGCTCGGCGGGCGTGGCGGTTTCCGAAGAGGACTCCGCCGCCGTGGTCGTCGTCCTCGGGGAGGGGCCGGCCGCGTCGGCGGCCTCGGGTGCCGCGCCCCTGGTCCCGGTCACCTCGACCACCGCGGCGTCCGCGGTCTCGGGCTTCGCGGTGTCGACCTCGGTCACCTCGACCTTCACCGCCGCGGGGGCCTCCGCCTCGGCCGGGGTGCCTTCGGCCGCGGAAGTCGTGGCGCTCGTCAGGGTGCCGCTCTCGGCGCGCTCGGCCACGGTGTCCGCAGGGGCGGCCTTGGCGGTCGTCTTGCGGGTCCTGGTCGTCCTGGCCTTCGGGGCGGTGGCCTCGACGGCCTCGGGGGCTGCGGTTGCGGCTTCGGCGGCCTTGGCCTTGGCCCGGGTGGCCCTGGGCTTCCTGGCGGGGGTCTCGGTGACCGCGTCCGCCTCCGCCGCCGGAGTCTCCGCGCCCTTGACCTCGGGGGCCTCGGGGGTCTTGGCGGTCTTGGGAGCCGAGGTCTTGGAGGTCTTGGCGGCCTTGGGAGTCTCGGCGACGGCCGGGGACGCCGAGACTTCCGGGGCGGCCGGTGCTTCCGTGGCCTTCACCTCGGCGGTGTCCGAGGGCTCCGTGGCGACGACCTCGGCGGGCTTCGCCGGGGCGGCCTCGGGCTCCGGAGCCGGGGTGCTCTCGGACTGCGGAGCCGGGGTGCTCTCAGGCTCCGGAGTCGAGGCGGGGGCCTCGGTGGTTCCGGCGGCGGCAGGGGTGTCGACGGCCTCGGGAGCCTTGGCCTCCGGGGTGTCGCCGGCCTTGACCTCGGGGACCTCGGGGACCTCGGGGACCTTGACCTCGGGCGAGGCGGGCGTCGCGGTGTCGGGCTTGGTGGGGCTGAAGATGACAGGGTCGGGGGTGGTCTTCGTCCCGTTGCGCTCGGCGGAGGGAGCGCTCGCGGCCTTCTCCGGACGCGGCGCGAAGATGACGGGCTCGCGACGGGTGGGCTTCCCCGCCTGCTCCGTGCTCTCCTCGGCGATCTTCGCCGGCTGGTCGCCGATCGTCCCGGTGGGTTCCTCGGCGGTCTCGCCCTGGCCCGAGGTTCCCTTGAACCTGGTCCGGACGCGGTCGCCGAGGAGTAGGGCCTGGCCGACCCCGCTCAGTGCGCTCTGCAGCATGTGCAGCGGCAGGTCTTTTGCCTTTTGTGTGACATTGCGAATCATGTCGGGGACTGACATATCGTCTCCCTGGGAGGTCTGTATCGAGAAGGCTAGTGTGACAAGACTTGTGCCGCATGAGCTTGTGGGACGTATGGGCAGTCTCGCGGGCGTGTCCACGTAGCATATGAGCATGACTTCAGACACCCCCGCGACCCGACGCGTACTAGTGGCGAAGCCCCGTGGTTACTGCGCGGGGGTCGATCGTGCGGTCCAGGCCGTGGAGAAGGCGCTGGAGCAGTACGGCGCCCCGATCTACGTACGTAAGCAGATCGTCCACAACACCCACGTGGTCAAGACGCTGGAGCAGCGCGGGGCGATCTTCGTCGAGGAGACCGAGCAGGTGCCCGAGGGCGCGATCGTCGTCTTCTCCGCCCACGGCGTCTCTCCCGCGGTCCACCAGGAGGCCGCGGACCGCAGCCTCAAGACGATCGACGCCACCTGCCCCCTGGTGACCAAGGTGCACAACGAGGCCAAGCGTTTCGCCTCCCAGGACTACGACATCCTCCTCATCGGTCACGAGGGCCACGAGGAGGTCGAGGGCACCGCGGGCGAGGCGCCCGACCACGTCCAGCTCGTCGACGGCCTGCACTCGGTCGACACCCTGCAGGTCAAGGATCCCGATCGGCTGGTCTGGCTGTCGCAGACCACGCTGTCGGTGGACGAGACGACCGAGACGGTCTCCCGGCTCAAGGAGCGCTTCCCCAACCTGATCGACCCTCCGAGCGACGACATCTGCTACGCCACCCAGAACCGCCAGGTCGCGGTCAAGGAGATCGCCGCCCAGGCCCAGCTGGTCATCGTCGTCGGCTCCGAGAACTCCTCCAACTCCAAGCGGCTCGTCGAGGTCGCCCTCGACCACGGGGCCGACGCCTCCTATCTGGTCGACGACGCCTCGCTCATCGACGACGCCTGGTTCGACGGCGTCACCACGGTCGGCGTGTCGAGTGGTGCCTCGGTGCCCGAGGAGCTCGTCGCCGAGGTCCTGGCCCGTCTCGCCCGAAACGGGTTCGGGGACGTGGAGGAGGTCGAGTCCGTCCGCGAGAGCGTGCGCTTCGCCCTCCCGCACGAGCTGCGCAGGGACCTGCGCGCCACGGTCTGACGTCGGGTCGTCCGCCCACGGGGTCGAAGTCCCTCGGCGAGAGCGTGCGCTTCGCGCTCTCGCCCGAGGACCCCTGCCACCCTGAGGACCCCTGCCACGCTCCGGCCGGCCGATCTTTCATGCGAGGCCCTGGCCCGGCGGCTTTCTCCGCGATCCGGGAGATCCCGTCACGGACGAAACCCCGCGCCCGGCCGCTACTGCCCCTCGCGGGGGGTGCCGTACACCCTGGGCTCGAAGTATCCCTCGGGCTCGGGGGCGAAGGCCCTGCCGTCGCCGTCGCCGCTCCTGGGGCGGGGCACCGAGGCCCTGGAGGCTCTGAGCTCCTCGCGCAGCTCTCGGACGCAGCGGGTCAGCCCCCGGCGCCAGGCGATGACCAGCACCAGGAACGAACCGCCGAACAGCCACGGGGCCCCCTGCGACAGCGCGGTGTACATGCCCAGGCCGAAGGCCTGCACGGGCGTGGACGCGAACAGGGATCGGATCGCCTCGATGAACGCGGTGGTCACGAAGAAGAGCAGGGGCGGGGACACCACCAGCGACAGCAGGTCCCTGCGGTTCACCAGCGACGCGGCGGCGACGCAACCGGCGACGAACGCCGCCCCGGTCAGTGCCGCCACCCCGGTCAGCGCCTGCAGCACGCCGCCCACCAGCGTGGACGCCAGCACGAAGGCCAGTGCGCCCCGAACGGTCAGCCGGATGCCCGAGGCCCGGTCAAGTTCACTCATGCGATCACCCCGCCGACCGGCTGCACGCCGCCTCGCTCGTCCACCACTCGCCCCCTGACCTTGACCACCGCGGCCCCCCGGCGCCGTCGCCCTCGCTATCTCCAGTGTCCGGCCGCAGGAGCCCCCGAGGGAACAGTTTCAGGGCAGGTCGTTGGTCAACCTACCGTTCAGGCGGGATACGAGAGGCGGGCTTGGCTCCTCTCGCGCCAGGAGTTCGGGTGAGGTCAGGGCGCGCGGCAGGTCCTCGACCGCCTGTGGCGTGTCCAGGTCGCTCTCGACGAGCCCCAGGTCGTTCAGCTTGCGGGCGCTCACCAGCACCCGGGTCTCCAGCGAGCCGACCGTCCTGTTGTACGACTCCACGGCCCGGCTCAGCGAGCGGCCCAGGGCGTCGACGTTGCGCCCCATGCTGCCCAGCCGCTCGTACAGCTCCTTGCCGACCTCGAAGATCGCCCGTGCGTTCTCGCCGAGCGCGGCCTGCTGCCAGGCGTACTGCGCGGTGCGGAGCATGGTGATGAGCGTGGTCGGTGTGGCGATGTGGACCCGCCGTCGCATGGCGTACTCCAGCAGGGCGGGGTCGCGTTCCAGCGCGGGGGCGAGGAACGCCTCGCCGGGAATGAACAGCACCATGAACTCCGGCGCCGGGCTGAACGCCTGCCAGTAGGGCTTCGAGGCCAGCCGGTCGACGTGGTCGCGCACGTGCCGGGTGTGGGCGTCGAGCCGGGCCGACCGATGGTCGGGGTCGGCCGACTCGGCGGCCTCCAGGTAGGCGGAGAGCGAGACCTTGGAGTCGATCACGATGTTCTTGCCGCCGGCGAGCCGCACGATCATGTCGGGTCGCAGGACGCCGTCCGGCGTGGTGACGCTCACCTGCTCGTCGAAGTCGCAGAATCGCTGCATGCCGGCGATCTCGGCGACCCTGCGGAGCTGGAGCTCGCCCCACCTGCCCCTCGCCTCGGGCCGCTGCAGGGCCCGTACCAGCGAGTTCGTCTGGGCGCGGAGCTGCTCGTTGCTCTCGCGGACGATGTCGATGTGCTTGGCCAGCTCGGCGTGGGCGGCCCGCTGGCCCGCCTGGGTGTCGCGCAGCTGCGTCTCGACGCGGGCCAGGGTGTCCTTCAGCGGCTCGATCAGGTGCTCGACGGCCTGCTTGCGCTGCTCCAGCTCCCCGGCGGCCTCGGCCCGGTTGGCGGCGAGCCTCGTCTCCGCCAGCTCCAGGAACCGCAGGTTGTTGACGTCCAGCGCCCGGCTCGACAGGGCCTGGAACCGTTCGGAGAGCTGTTCCTCGATGTAGACGACCTTCTCCTCGGCGATCTTCGCGCGGGCCTCGGCGTCGGCGAGGCGGGCCATGACGTCGGCGGCTCCCGAGGAGGCACGCGCCCGGCCCAGCAGGAAGCCGATCGCGAGTCCCGCGGCGAGGCCCACCGCGAGCTGGAAGGAGAGAGCCATGACATCCACCCCGGCATGATTCCAGGCTCGGCCGCTTCCGGCGGTTCCGACACGCTCCCCGGCCCGGAACGGCTCGGTTCGTGCCCCATGAGCGTCCCGCGAGCGTCCCGTGATTCGTACCTGTGACCTGCCCATGGCGGGTAGCAGTGGGTCATTCCGCGTAAACTCGGCTCACGTGAGCCTGAGCATCGGCATCGTCGGATTGCCCAACGTCGGCAAGTCAACGCTTTTCAACGCGCTGACGAAGACCGCCAACGCCCTGGCGGCGAACTATCCGTTCGCCACCATCGAGCCCAACGTGGGCATCGTCGGCGTTCCCGACCCGCGTCTTGAAAAGCTGGCCGAGATCTTCGGGTCGGCGAAGATCCTGCCGGCGAAGGTCGAGTTCGTCGACATCGCCGGCCTGGTCCGCGGCGCCTCCGAGGGACAGGGGCGAGGCAACCAGTTCCTCGCCAACATCCGTGAGACCGACGCGATCTGCCAGGTCATCCGGGTCTTCAACGACCCCGACGTGACCCACGTGGACGGCGGCGTCGCCCCCGGGCGCGACATCGAGACGATCAACACCGAGCTGATCCTCGCCGACCTGCAGACCCTGGAGAAGGCGATTCCCCGCCTCCAGAAGGAGTCCAGGACCAACAAGGACCGCAAGGCCGCGCTGGAGGCGGCGGAGGCGGCGTTCAAGCTCCTCGACGGTGGCGCCACCCTGTACGCCGGGGCCAAGGGCGCGGGCATCGACCCCAAGGACCTGCGCGAGCTGCACCTGCTCACGGCCAAGCCGTTCCTGTACGTCTTCAACCTCGACGCCGACGAGCTGGTGGACGAGAAGCTCAGGGCGCAGCTGTCGGCGCTCGTCGCACCGGCCGAGGCCGTCTTTCTCGACGCGAAGATCGAGTCCGAGCTCGTCGAGCTCGACGACGCCGAGGCGCTGGAGCTCCTGCAGTCCGTCGGCCAGGAGGAGTCGGGCCTCACCCAGCTCGCCAGGGTGGGCTTCGAGACCCTGGGCCTGCAGACCTACCTGACCGCGGGTCCCAAGGAGACCAGGGCCTGGACGATCCGCAAGGGCGCCACCGCCCCCGAGGCTGCCGGGGTGATCCACACCGACTTCCAGCGCGGTTTCATCAAGGCGGAGATCGTCTCCTTCGACGAGCTCGTGGAGACCGGTTCCATCGCCGCCGCCCGTCAGGCGGGCAAGGCCCGCATCGAGGGCAAGGACTACGTCATGCGCGACGGCGACGTGGTGGAGTTCCGCTTCAACGTCTGAGCGGACGGTCGTCCTCGCCGCGCACGAAGTCCGCTTCGACGTCCGGCCGAACGCTCGTCCTCACCGCGCACGGAGTCCACTCCGGCGTCCGGCCGAACGGCGTCCTCGCCGCGCACGAACGGTCCGGTGGGCTCTCCGACCCCGAACCGGACGAGCACGCTCGGGTCGGTCGGAGCGTGGGCGACGGCATCCTGGATCGTGAACGACGACGTCCCGGCGCATCCCGTCTCCGTGACGGTCGGTGCGCCGACCCGGTATACGAGCGGGCGGTCCGGACGTCTCGCCGGGCTTCCGGGGCCGGTGGACCGGCCGACCGTGGAGATCGGCCGCTGTCGCGCCTCGCCGCCCCTCTCGGGGGGACGGAACCTCCTCGCGATGGCGGTCGGTGGCGAGGAGGCGTATTTCCAGGGGTTGTGACCCCAGGTGACGTATTTCGTGTTAAATGCGCAGGTCGCGACAGTCAGGGGGCTGTCTGGTTAGCAATGGGTGGCGTTTGAGTAATCACCCCACGCGCTGGCCAGGGGGAATGCGCTTTTCCCCGACCATAGGCCGCATCGGCGCCCTCGTCGAGGTTCCAGACCCGGTTTGCTCAGTCATCATGATGCCTGCAGCATAGGCGTGGCTTTCCTGGAAGAATCGGCGGGGCGGCTAGAGTAAGTGCGTCACCATGGCCAACGGGATCGTCAACAATACGACACCGCACCGGCCGAGGATTGACGCGAGCGGAGGCGTGATGGCTCGAAGGTCGACAGTCCAGCGTGATCCCCGGATCGCTGGCGACCCTGAGCTGTCGTCATATCCGGACTTCCCCGACGATCCCGATCTCGACCGCGCTCCGGCGCGCGGGCGGGGTGTGCCGCGCGGACGCTGGTCCGGTGGAGGCGGCCGCTGGCTGGTGTGGACCGGCCGCGCCGTGCTCTGGGCGCTGATCGTCGTCATCGTCGTGAACGGGGTCCGCGCGCCCTTCGAGCGCTTCACCCAGCAGAACGCACCCGTGGGCGCGGCGCCCGTCGAGGGAAACGGGTTCCCCACGGTCCAGGCCTCCGCCTTCGCGGCCCAGTTCGCCGGGGTCTATCTGAACTTCGACGGGGCCCGCCTCGCGGAGAGGGAGTCGAGGCTCGCCCCCTACCTGCCGGAGGGCGTCGAAGGACAGTTCGGCTGGGACGGTTTCGGCAGGATGGTCGCTGGAGCGGTGCAACCGTACGGGATCGAGGTCGTCGACGCCGACAACGCCGTCGTCACCGTCGCCTACCAGTCGGAGGACCGCCGCCAGCTCCTGTCCGTGCCCGTCTACCGCGACCGGGCCGCGGAGAGGTTCGTCGTCGCCGGCCGTCCGGCCATCCTGCCCGCGCCGAGGGCCGCCGCCCTGCCGCCCAAGGCCGCACCCGAGCGCGACCGCGCCGTGGAGCAGGAGCTGCGCACCACGCTGGAAGACTTCTTCAAGGCCTACGCCGGTGACACCACCTCGCTGCAGCAGTACGCCGACGCCGGGGTCACCCTGCAGGGGTTCGGGGGGGCGTTCACCTTCCTGCAGCTCAAGGACCTCTCCGTGCCCGTCGGCGGGGGGGCGACCCGCGAGGTGACCGCGACGGTCACGTGGGGCGTGCCGTCGAAGGCGGCCCCGTCCACCGACCCCGAGCCCGCCGATCCCGGCCAAATGGGAGGCAAGCTGGAGCAGTCCTACTTGCTCACCATGGTCGAGCAGGGCGACAAGTGGTTCGTCAAGGACATCCGCGGCGCATACCGATCTGTGGCGGGGTAAGCATGATCGAATGGTGCCGATCCACGGTGAGCAGACCCCCCCTGATCGATGAGCCGTCGGTCCGGGTCCCGGCGCACACGCGCCGAGGACTCTTAGCCGCTTGGCGGGCACGATCGTGAGTACGGAGGACAAGAAGTGATTCTCAAGACCATGCTGCTGAGCGCCATGGAGCTCGCTCAGCCCACAGCACCTCCGGCGGGCGTCAACACCGAGGGCCTCGCCGACTTCCTCCGCAGCTTCTTCGCGCCGCTCTTCCTGGTCATCGTCTCGGTGGTGGCCCTCTTCTTCCTCTTCACCCGTGAGATCACCAGATTCGTCCAGTTCATCATTCTGGCGATCGCGATCGGAGTGATCTTCTACGTTCCGAACATCATCGAGGTGACTGCCAAGGCGATCGCGGGCGCGCTGGGCATCTCGGGGGGTTGAGACCGGGTTCGAACGGTCAAACAAGGAGAGGCGGAGAGGAGGATCACGTGGATCTGCCCACGTACACCAATATCTGGAGGATCGAGAAGCGGCTCTACAAGCTGTACGACCTACGGCTGCCGATGCCGCTCCCGATCGTCTGGATCGGTGGGTTCGTGGGAGTGCTGGCCCCGTGGTCGCTGCTGCTCTACCTTCTCGGTCTGCCCTTCGCCGCTCCCTGGCACGTGCTCTATCTGGTGCCCCCCGGTGTCGTCACCTGGCTCTCCACCCGGCCGGTGATCGAGAGCAAGAGGCTCACCGAGCTGCTCCAGTCGCAGGTGCGCTACGTGGGAGAGCCGCGCACCTGGTGCAGGATGGCCCCCCTCTCCGAACCCGCCGAGGTCACGCTGACCGGCCGGATCTGGCGGGCCGCGCCGCAGTACACGGCCGTCAGGGTCAAGGCGTCGCGCAAGGCCCGGCACGCCCAGGCCAAGCGCGCCGCCGCCCGCCGCGAGGTGCGTCCCGCCGTGGCCGCGGCCGCGGCGGCCGCCGCCACCGCGCCCGTCGCCACCGCGCCCGTCGCCAGGACCGAGGTTCACGCGCTTCGCCAAGGTGTCGCCCCGGCCCTCGGCCAGACCTCGGCCCTTGGTCAGGCTGCGGGCGTCGGTCAGACCTCGGCCCTCGGTCAGGGCCCGGCCGCCGAGACCTCCCGGGGCGTCGAGACCTCCTGGGCCGTCGAGGCACCCCCGGTCGCCGTCCCCGCGATCCCCGCCGTTCTTCCCGGGCCCGCAGCGCCGTCCGGGTCCGCTGCGTCGTCGGTGCCGTCCCTGCCCGTCGTGACTCCGGTGCCCGAGCCCGTCGCGTTCGCCGAGGCGGCCGAGGCCGTCGAGTCCGCGCCGGGCACGCCGATCCTCGGCCCCGCCTCGCGGCCGCCCGCGGACCATTCCCAGGGACCTTCCGAGGAGCGGGCCGACCGCACTCCGCCGGCCGGATCCGCGGCCGAGGGGAACGCGGACGATTCGAGGGACGAGACCCCGGCGGCGTCCGGCGCGTCCGCGGCTCCGCCCGCTCCGATCGGCACCGAGGCGCTGCGGCGGCTGCGCAGGCTCGCGGCCTCCGCGGAGGCCGAGCGCGCCGCCGCGGCCCCCGCCTCGCCCGTCGTGCCCCCACCGCCGGTCGTACCTTCCACCCCGGCCATACCGGTCGCGCCTCCCGCGGCGGTCACGCCGCCCTCCGAGGTGATCGTGCCTTTCACGCCGGTCGAGCGACCGAACACGCCGATCGAGCGCCCCGAGGTGATCGCGCCCGCCGGGCCGCCCTCGCCCCCGGAGGTGATCGCGCCCGCGGCGTCCTCCGAGACCGACGCTCCCGCCTCGAAACCATCCGAGGAACGGCCCGAGGCGCCGGCCGTGCCGGAGCCCTCGGCACCCAGGACGACACGGGAGGAGACCTCCGCCCCGGCCCGTGCGGTGTCCGCCGAGAGGCTGGCCGTCGTGCCCGACCCCGTCAGGAGGCCCTCGGAGCCCGCCGCCCCCTCCTTCGTACCGAGGTTCGTCGGACCGGCGCCGGTCGGGCGTCGCGCCGAGGCGGCCGAACTCCCGCAGACCGGACAGAGCAGGCAGGACAAGCGGGACGGATCGGACGAGGAGAGCGCACGGCGTCAACACCGCAAGGGGCAGCCCACGCCGATCGGGCGCGCGGCGGAAACTCCGGAGACGGCGGAGACGGCGGAGGCACTGAGGGCGTCGAAGGCGTCGAAGGCATGGCCGCCGGAGCGGCCCGCGAGTGCGCAGGCGGGTCCCGGCGCCCCGGCGGGCACCGGCGTCCAGGGTGGCGGCATGTCGATCCGCGCGGTTCCCTCGGGGCCCGCCACGGCGGATCCGGTCACCCCCGCGGTGCCGGTGACCGGTCCCGCACGTGGCGAGGCCGAGACCAGGGTCCGCCGGGTCGAGTCGGTGGTCGGCCGTGACTCCTCCGGCGGCTGGCGGCGGCTGGCCCAGGTGGTGATCGGACCCGGCGGTGGCCGTACGGACGGCTCGGAGATCGACGAGGCGCGGGCCAGGGCGGTGTTCAGCGGCAGTCGCCGGGTGGTGGTCCTGGGATGCACCGGCGGCGCCGGGCAGACCACGACCGCGCTCATGCTCGGCCACACCCTCGCCCGCTACCGCGAGGACCGGATTCTCGCGGTCGACGCCAGCACCGGCTCCCACGCCCTGTCCAGCCGGATCCAGGGCGAGTCGCCGGAGACCCTGACCTCCCTGCTCTCCGGGCTCGACAGCGTCCAGGGATATCTCGGCATGCGCGCCTACACCAGCCGCTGCGCCTCGGGGCTGGAGGTCCTCGCCGGAGACAGCGACGCCGGTGCCGAGCAACGCCTGTCCGACCGGACGCTCTTCTCCGACCGGCGGCTCGGCCAGACGATGGACATGCTCGACCGGCACTACAAGGTCGTCGTGATGGACCCGGCCGCGGCTCTGGCCGCGCGGGTCCTCCCCTACGCCGACCAACTCGTCCTCGTCGTCCCGGCGAGCGAGGACGGGCCGGACGCGGTGGCGATGACCTACGAGTGGCTCGACGGGCACGGTTGCTCCGACCTTCGCCATCGGGCGGTCATGGTGGTCAACGGGGTGAGCCGCCGCAGCATGGCCGACGTGGAGCAGGCGGAGGCGGTCGCGCGGGGCAGGTGCCGGGCGATCGTCCGGGTGCCCTGGGAGGACGCCCTGGCCCCCGGCAGGGCCGATCGGGTGGAACCGTCCCACCTGCGGGCGCCGGGCCGCCGGGCGTATCTCGCCCTGGCCGGTGTCGTCGTGGCGGGCTTCGGAACGGTTCAGGCGGGTCGACCCAGCGAGGAGGAACTAGCCCAGTGATCCCCCGGGCGCGAGGAGATGCGGTGAGCGGGCGAGACGAGGTGCGGGTGGTGAGCGGGCAGGCCGGGGTCCGGATGAGCGGACGCCGTGGAATCCGGATCGGCGAGGGGTCCGGAGGCCGCGGAGCCAGGGCCGCGCGCGCGACGGAGGAGGGGCCGTGAGCCGCGCCTCCCAGGCGCGCAGCCGCCTCGCCGTCCGATACTTCGACGATCGGATTTTGCTGACCGACTCGTCGGTCTGGGCCTATTTCAGGCTTCCCACCGTGAGCTACGAGTTCATCACCCCCGAGGAGCGGGAGGCGCTCGCCACCAACATCACGATCGCGCTCGCCGCCATCCGCATGCCCGACGCCGAGGTCCACCTGCGGGTGGCGCACCGCACCTACCCCGCCGCCGAGTGGGCGATGGCGCTGAACGCCACCTCCGACGAGGGACCGGGCTGGCGCGACTACCTGGAGGACATGTATCGCCACGTCTGGGCCAAGGACTTCTGGACCAAGGAGGTCTATCTCGGCGTGCGGCTCGGCACGCGCGGGCGGCAGCTGGGCACCGGGGTCCTCGCGCAGCTCTTCGGTTTCTACCAGCGCAGTGAGAAGGCCCTGGGCATCGAGGACGACCACGTCCCCAAGGCGGAGATCGCCAAGTGGTCCGAGCAGGCGGAGCGGCTGGGCAGGGCGCTGTCCGCGAGCGCGCTGTACGCCAGGCACGCCACCTCCGTCGAGCTCGCCTGGCTGTTCCAGCACGCCACGACCGGTTCCCTCGGCGACCCCCCGGCCTCGGCGAGTCCCAAGCGCCGCTGGGGGCAGGGGGAGATCGAGTCCCTCGTCGAGGGGCAGATCCACAACGGCAGGGCGCTGCTGCGGATCGAGCAGCCGCAGGGCGACTCCTACGTCGCGCACATGTCCTTCGCCCGCTTCCCCGATCTCATGCCCTTCCCCGACGGCGAGCCCTGGATGCACTTCGCCGACCAGCTGCCCTTCCCGGTGGAGATCAGTTCGAGGATGCGGCTGATCCCGCCGGTCAAGGCGAGCAAGGACGTCGCGCGCAAGCTCGCCCATGCCCGTGACATGGACATCCACATCCGTGAGGCGGGCGCCGAGGCGCCGCTCGCGCTCGCCGAGCAGATCGACGCGGCCAGGATGCTGGAGCACGGCATCACCAAGGAGCGTCTGCCGTTCGTGTACGGCTGGCACCGCCTCATCGTGTCGGCCCCGACCGAGGAGATCTGCGTGCAGCGGGTCGAGGCGGTCGTGGAGCACTACCGCGACATGGGCATCGACATCGTCAACTCCACCGGCGACCAGTTCTCGCTGTTCTGCGAGACGCTGCCGGGAGAGCGGGTCCGGGTGAACGCCTACGCGCAGCGGCAGCCGCTGCGCACCATCGCGGGCGGCATGGCCACCGCCACCGTCGACCTGGGCGACCGGACGGACGAGGGCGGCTCCGGCTGGATGGGCCCGTACGTCGGGGAGACGCTGGGCAGGGCGCGCAGCATCGTGCACTTCGACCCGCTGGTCGCGGCGACGCGCAACCGGCCGACGGCGATCGCCATCACCGGCGAGCCCGGTGGAGGCAAGACCACGCTCGCGCTGCTGATGATCTACCAGATGGCGTTGCGCGGGGTGACGGTCGCGGTGATCGACCCCAAGGGCGACGCCGAGTCGCTGGTGCAGCTGCTGCAGAAGCGGGGCAGGAAGGCGCGGATCATCCCGCTAGGCTCGGCGGCTCCCGGCCTGCTCGACCCGTTCTCGTTCGGCGACGACCTGGCGGCCAAGAAGACGATGGCCACCGAGACCCTGCGTCTGCTGCTGCCTCGCATGTCGGAGGAACGCGAGTCGGCGATGATCCAGGCGGTCGCCGCGGTCTCCAACGGCCAGGACCCGTCGCTGGGCAAGGTCGTCGACTTCCTTGAGCAGACCGAGGACGCCGCCTCCAAGAACCTGGGCGCGGTGCTCCGCTCCATGTCGGACATGCATCTGGCCAGGCTCTGCTTCGACCCCTCGGGCGGCGACCAGATCGACACCGAGGGCTGGACCACGGTCTTCACCCTGGGCGGCCTGACCCTGCCCGACGCCTCCACCGGCCGCGACGACTACTCCTACGAGCAGAGGCTGTCGGTGGCGCTGCTCTATCTCGTCGCGCAGTTCGCGCGGGGTCTGATGAACGGCCTGGACCGGCGGACGCCCAAGGCGATCTTCCTGGACGAGGCGTGGGCGATCACCTCCACGCCCGAGGGGGCCAAGCTGGTGCCCGAGGTCAGCCGGATGGGCCGCTCCCGCAACACGGCGCTGGTCCTGGTCTCGCAGAACGCCGGCGACCTGCTGAGCGAGCAGGTGACGAACTGCCTGTCGTCGGTCTTCGCCTTCCGCTCCACGGAGCGGGTCGAGGTGGAGCACGTGATGGCGCTGCTCGGGGTCGAGCCCTCCGAGGAGCACAAGGCGGTGCTGCGCTCACTCGGTAACGGCGAATGCGTCTTCCGGGATCTGGACGGTCGCGCGGGCCGTATCGGGGTGGACCTGATCTCGGACGAGCTGCTGCGTTGGCTCGACACGAATCCGACCCACGACAAACCCGACGAGAAAGTGCATGATCTTCCTGGGGGCGACAGAGTCGGTAGGCCGGGGGCTGCGGCGCTGGAGGTGCGGTCATGAAAGGCTCCCTTAAGGGATTCGAGGGCTTTCGCGGGAGACGGCCACTCGGAGGGCCGAAGGGTCTCCGCGGGCTCCGTGAGGTCCGTGGTTTCCGCGGTCTTCGTGGGCTCCGCGGGATTCGCGGGCTCCGTGAGGTCCGAGGCACAGCGGGCTCTCGCCCGGGTTCCCGCAGGGGACGGCTGGGCAGGCGGATCGCGATCGGGCTGGTCGTGCTCGCCGCCTTCCTCGCGCTGCCGCTGGCGTTCCCCGGCGACACGTCCACGGCCGTCGCCGCGGCGCCCTGCGACATGTCTCCCGACCTGTCACCCGACATCGTCGCCGGAGGCGTGGACGGCCTGATCCAGCCGCCGCTTCCCGACCCGCCCGCGACGGGCGCCCCCGCGGCACAGGCCCCGGCGGCGGCCCAGGGCAACTACGCGACGTACGGCATGAGCGGCCAGTTCTGGCACACCCACCTGCTCGGCTGCGACGACATCGCGGCCGTGATGGGCAACGCGATGGCGAACACGGTCTTCCTGTGGGCGAAGGCGCTGGACCGGTTGACCATCACGACCTACCAGGCGGCGGCCACCGAGGGCCCGCTGGAATCGATCAAGAAC
Organism: Streptosporangium sp. NPDC049046; assembly: GCF_040649155.1. Classification (NCBI taxonomy): domain Bacteria; kingdom Bacillati; phylum Actinomycetota; class Actinomycetes; order Streptosporangiales; family Streptosporangiaceae; genus Streptosporangium; species Streptosporangium sp. NPDC049046. Next base: position 163,813 of record NZ_JBEZEZ010000009.1, read on the forward strand.
GTCGTCGACGACATCGTGGTCCGTCTGGCCGACGCCATGTACTGGCCGTACCTGCGGCCGCTGGTGATCCTCGGCGCCATCTGGCTCGCCTGGTACGGGCTGATCCGCAAACGCGCCACCACCACCGCCGAGGGCGTCATCTGGATGGTCCTCGCGGTCACGGTGGCCGTCTGGTTCTTCAGCCGCCCCGGCGACCTCACGGGCATGGGCAAGATCGTCACCGACAAGACCGGCGAGGTGGTCAACTCCGCCTTCGCCGGGCTGCCGGGCGCGGGCGGGACCTCCTGCCTGCCCGCACCGGGTGAGGCGAACCCGCAGGTTCAGGGCGGCGGATACGGGCAGAGCGGCGTGCCCGGCGTCGAGCAGAACGCCGACGCGCTCTGGTCCACACTGGTCTGCAAGCCGTGGCTGATGGGCCAGTTCGGCACGGCCGACCCCGAGGCCCCCATCATCAAGATATTCGGCGCCAAGCTGCTGGAGATCCAGACGATCGACGCGGCCGAGCTGAAGGCCCAGCAGGTGCCTGAAGCGGGCTCCCACCAGGCGCGATACGAGACGGAGATCGCCGACAAGCTGCAGAACACACCGTACTTCCCCCTCTTCCAGGGCAAGGACTGGACGAACCGCCTGGGGGTCGCGATCGGCGCCTTCATGGCCGCGGTGGTCGCGGGACTGCTGATCTTCCTGGTGGCGGTCTCGCTGCTGGTGCTCAAGGTCGGGTTCCTGCTGCTGCTCATCCTCGCTCCGGTCTTCCTGCTGATCGGCGTCCATCCGGGATCCGGGCGGATCATCGCCATGCGCTGGGTGGAGATGCTGATCGGCACCCTGCTCAGACAGGCGGTGCTCGCCCTCGTCCTCGGCATACTCGTCTACGGCTACGCCCTGATCATCTCCACCGCGATGCCGTGGGGCATGCAGGTCATGTTCATGGCGATCCTGACGATCGCGGTGTTCTTCTACCGGAGGCCGTTCCAGCACCTGTTCTCGTCCATGGACGGGCACACGCTCACCACCCGGATGCTCGGCGACGCGGCGTCCGCGCCGACCCTGCAGCGGGCGGCGTCCGCGCTGCCGCCGGTCGCGGCGGTCAGGGCGGGCCGGTGGGGGATGCGCAAGGCCGAGCCGGTGCTGCAGGCGGCCGCGATGGTCGGCGGAGCCTCGGTCGGCGCGGCCGCGGCGGCAGCGGTCGCCCAGGGCAGGGTCCGTGGCGAGGAGGGCGGTGCCACGCCGAACACGCCGTCGGGCACCCGGGTGCCGACCGGCGCCCAACCGGCGCCGCTCGACACCGACGCCCAGGCCGCGGGCAGGCGCAAGGGCACCGGCAGACCGGTCACCGCGGCCCGCGCCGGTGCGGCGCCGCCGCTCAACCTCTCCGGAGCCGGTACGGGAGGCAGCGCGCCTCCGACCAGGTCCGGAGGCTCCTCGGGCCGCGGCTCGGGAGGGACGGGCTCCTCGGGAGGCTGGTTCGGCGGCCGTTCCGGCGGCTGGGCTCCGCAGGGAGGCTCGGGCGGCCGATCCTCTTCGGCGGGCAGGTCGTCGGGTTCCTCCGCCCCCGCGGTGCGGCCCTCGGCGCCCGCGCCCGGCAGGTCGTCCGGTTCCTCGGGCTCCTCGGGCGGCGGCGGTCGTTCCGGCGGGAGCATCTTCGGCGGCGGCGGTTCGTCCCGGGGGTCCTCGGGATCCGGCTCCTCGCGGGGCGGCTCGGGCTCGGGATCGCGTAACGGCGGAGGTTCCTCCCGCGGCTCCTCGGGGTCGGGAGGCTCGGGGTCGGGCGGGAGCATCTTCGGCGGCTCCCGGGGCTCCGGTGGCTCACGGAATCGCGACTCCGGAGGCAGGTCGTCCGAGGCGCCCCCGCTCTGGATCACCCGGCGGGTGGAGCGCGGCGGGGAGGCCGGTGAGCCGCCGCCGTTCTGGCTGCGTTCGTCCAACCGCGACAAGGACTGACCGTGGTCGAGGGAGGCAGTCGGCGGGGAGCCGTCTTCGCGGTGCTGGTCGTGATACTCGCCGTTGTCGGCGTCTACCTGACCATGTGGCCGGACACCAATGAGGGGCCGGGGCAGCCGGCCGGTGTCACCCGTACGGTGGCGGCTGGGCAGGAGGCGGCGGAGGAGCCGGCCCGTCCGGCGGCGACGGCGAGTAACGCGCCCTTCGACGTCTACTCCTACCTGCCGATGACCAAGCAGGAGCTGGCCGCGGCGGCCGACTACGCGCAGCGTTTCACCGCCGAGTACGGCACGTTCAGCTACGACGAGGACCCGGCGGTCTACGGCGACCGCCTCAAGGGGTACGTCACGGCGGAGTTCTCGGGGACGCTGCTGCGGACCGTCACCTCACCGGGCACCGTCGAGGCGAACAAGGCCGACGAGATCGTGTCGATCGGTACGGCGCGGGTCAAGGAGATCCGGCAGATCGACAGCGCCTCGGTGACCTTCGTGGTCGTCGGCACCCAGAACGTCACGGCGAGGAGCGGGGCGAACGAGCGGACCGCGGAGTACGCCGTCACGCTCATCCAGGCCGGCGCGGAATGGCGGGTCCACGATCTCCAGCCCGCGGACTCCGGCCAGGAGGGGGACGACCAGCCCGTCGAGAGCGGCGCCACCGGCGAGGCCGGATGAGCGGCGGGGTCGCGTACGGACGGGAGCGAGCGGGCGGGGCTGTGTACCGGCGGGATGAGATGGGCGGCGGGGTCGCGTACGGACGGGAGCGAGCGGGCGGGGCCGCGTACCGGCGGGATGAGATGGGCGGCAGGGTGGCATGAGGAACAACAAGCCCGTCCGCCTCGCGCTGATCCTCGGAGTCGCCGCGCTCTGCCTGATCACGCTGATCATGGCGCCGATGATGATGATCAGCGGGTTCCCCTCCTTCCCGTCGATCACCGGCGGGGCGGCGCAGCAGCCCGAGTGCGGAGACACCGGCGGGGCGGCGGAGGACCAGTCGGAGACCGCGACGTCCGACATCCCCGAGGAGTATCTGAAGCTGTATCGCGAGCACGGCAAGAAGGTCGGCGTGCAGTGGAACGTGCTCGCCGGGGTCGGCAAGCGCGAGACCAACCACGGACGCTCCACGCTCCCCGGGGTGCGCAGCGGCACCAACTACGCGGGCGCGGCCGGGCCGATGCAGTTTCTCATCAGCACGTGGGGCGGCAAGGCCAAGATCAAGATCCCGTCCACGTTCAACGGCTACGCCTCCGACGGCGACGGAGACGGCTGGGCCGACGTGTACAACCCGGCGGACGCCATCCTAGGCGCGGCGAAGATGCTGAAGCGGAACGGCGCGCCGGAGGACGTGCGACGTTCGCTGTTCGTCTACAACCGCGCCTGGTGGTACGTCGACCAGGTGATGGAGATCGCCAAAAAGTACGCCAAGGACGGAGAGGTCACCGTACCGCCGGAGGCGGACGAAGACTGTGACGAGCCCATGCTGGAGGCGGCGCCGACGAGCACGGTGGCCGCGATCCTGGAGTACGCGCTCGCCCAGCGCGGCAAGCCCTACATCTGGGGCGGTACGGGGCCCGCGGGCTACGACTGCTCGGGAATCATCTACATGGCCTACCGGAGCGTCGGCCTGACCATCCCGCGCACCACGTTCGGTCAGTGGCCGTTCGGGGTGGAGGTTCCCGCGGGGGAGGAGCAGGCCGGAGACCTCGTCTTCTTCAACTCCGGTCCGGGAACGGGCCCGGACCGTCCCGGCCACGTGGGGCTGGTGGTCTCCCCGGGCAAGATGGTCGAGGCGAGGTGCCGGTTGTGCGGGCCGATCAAGGTCACCACATACCGGGAGCGCACCGGGATCGTGGGGTTCACCCGGCCGCTGCGACACCCCCAGGTTCTCGCGCAACTCAAGACACGGGAGCAGGGCTGACAGAATCGAGAACCATGGAAAAGGTCGTTGTGGGCGCCGCCATCGTCGACGGCGACGGGAGACTGCTCGCCGCCCAGCGTGCCGATCCGCCGGAGTTGGCCGGAGGGTGGGAGCTGCCGGGGGGAAAGGTCGATCCGGGCGAGGACGAGCACACGGCACTGGTCAGGGAGTGCCAGGAGGAGCTCGGCGTGCTGATCGAGGTGGGCGAGCGCGTCGGGGGCGACTGGGCGCTCGCCGGCGGCTACGTCCTGCGGGTCTGGCTCGCGGTGGTCGCCGAGGGCAGGCCCGAGGCGAAGGAGCATCTGGACCTGCGCTGGCTGGCCGAGAGCGAGCTCTACGACGTGGCGTGGCTCCCCGCGGACCTGCCAATCGTCCGGGCGGTACAAGGTCGCCTCAACGATGGGCAAGGTCGGTTCAATAAGGATTGATCAACTCCGCAGCGTGACATAACTGCTACTGGACGTGGCGATGTCGCGTGTCCGTACCCGGGGAACGGAGATATGCGGTGACCTTAAGGTGGCGTGGTGCTGGGTTCGTGTCAGCGGTCGGGGCGGGAGTGCTCGTCCTCGGAGCCTCGGGGGTGTACGCCGTTCAGCTGGACGAGTCGGCCCCGTCGCCCCTCGACCTGACCACCGTGGCCGATTCGGGCGCGTGGGCACGGGGGAGCGGCGCCGAGCGGGTGATCCGCTACCGGATCCGGCTGCGGGGGCCGGGCACCGACGCCCGGCTCGCGGTCCTGACGACCCCCGCCGAGGCGCTCAGGGGCATCGAGTGCCCGAAGGAGACCAGGTCGTCGGCGCCCCTCCCGAAGGGGGCGGGGGTGTGCGTGGTCGGAGCCCTGCCCGCCGAGGGCGGTTCCGTCGACGTGCTGCTCGCCCTGCCGGAGCGCCCGCGTGATCTCACGGTGTCCGCCCTGGCCCGGATGAGCGGCCCCGACGGCAAGACGGTGAGCCAGCGGGCACAGAACACGATCAAGAGCACGGACGCGGTGATGCGGCGAGGCGAGAGTGCCGCCGAGGTGCCGGAGACGCTGGAGCACGCCCGCGTCGCGCGGGAGGCGAGGCCCGCCGAGCCCCGCGGTGGCGTGGGAGCTCCAGGTGCCGCCAGCATGGTCCTCAAGGTGCCCCAGACGGCCGAGGAGTCGGGGGAGACACCATTGGGCGCACCCGGCGTCTCGGAGGCGCAGAGGGCCGAACAGCGCATGTCGGCGTTCCTTCTCGATCTCGCCGGGAAGGCGTTCGTCGCGCCGCCCGCTTCGGGTCCTGACGCGGGGGCGAACGCCGCCGGGGTCCCCGCCGATCAGGGAACGTCGCGGGGAGCCGGGGTGCCCGTGAACCCGCGGACGGGCGCGCTTCCCGGCGCCCCGGGGGCGACGGGAGGTCCGGCGGCCTCCCACGAGACGCGGGACACGGTGCCGGGCGGGCGCGGGGAGGCCGGGTCTCCGGTGCCCCCCGCCCGGGACCCCGGCGGGGCGGCTCCCGGTCGCCCCGTGGCCCCGCTTCCTCCCGGTGGCTCGGCCGCCGCGCTCCCTCCCGGGCGCCCCGCAGTCCCGCTCCCTCCTGACCGTCACGCGGCTCCGCTTCCTCCCGGTCGTCCGCAGGAGGGAACACGGCTTCCGGACGGCGCCGCGGTTCCGGGCGCTGCGGCTCAGGGGGCCGCGCCGGAGGCCGGTACGGCGGTGCCGGGGCAGGGAGCGGCGCCGGGGCAAGGAGCGATCGCCATACCGCCGGCGGGAGCGCCCGAGCCCCCCGCCCTCCAAGGGCAGAACGGCAGGAACCACTCGGCCACGGGTGTCCAGACGGGCCGGAAGGCCGCCGGGCGGAAGGCGCGCGGGCAGCGGCACGCGGCCGGTCGGCCCGGTGCGCGTGAGCAGGGAGTGAACCCGCGGGCTCTCCTGCGGCAGGCGGGTCCCGGCGGGCAGACGGCCGGGCTGCCCGGGGTGCCGCAGATGGGACCCGGTCAGCCGGTTCTCCCGCAGATGGGACCGGGCCTGGAGCAGATGGGTCCCCTCTATCCCGGTTACCCGGGAAACGGGAAGAAGGCCGCCGGCCCTGGAGCGGGCCGGCCGATGGTCGGGCCGATGCCTCCCGGCTACCCGGGCATCGGACAGCCCGCCGTGCCCGGACAGGGCATGGGGCAGCCGATGCCTCCCGGCTACCCGGGGATCGGGCAACCGGGGCCGGCGGGACAGCCCGGCGTGCCGCAACAGGGTCCCGGTGGGCCGGTGGGCGGCCCGATGGTTCCCGGCCAGCAGGGAGCGGGGCAGCCTGGCGGGCCGCAGGCGCCGGGCGTTCAGCCCGGCGTACCGGGGGCCATGACGCCGCCGATCTCGATGGGCATGGCGGGAGCGGGCCAGATGCCAGGGCTCGCGAACGGTCTCCAGCTGCCGCAGGCGGGTCCCTTCCCCGCCGCGCAGGTCCCCGTCTCACAGGATTCGCGTCCGCAGGGGGCGCCCCTGCCGCAGGATCTCGACGGTCCGAGCGGTCAGGTCCAGCCGGTCGCCGAGTCAAGCCCGGTACTGACAGGGGCGACGGGTCTCCCGGCGGTAGGTGCGGGGGTGGGGACGTTGCTCGGCCTTCTGTGGCTGCAGCGGAGGATCCAGCGGCGTCGTCGGTCGCGACACGTTTTGTAAAACGCGGATTACTGTTATTTTTGCCCGACTAGTATTTCTTTGGCGTGTTCATGGTTGATTGCACGGAGGACACCGGTGACGCGAGCACGGCGCAGGGCAGCGTTCTCCGCCGTCGCGATGTCCGTCGGACTCAGCGGCGTCGTTCTGTTCGCCGTGGCGCCGTTCGCCGGATCCTCCGCGGCCGGCGCGACCGTCAGGACGATGGTCATCGAACCCTCGCAGGTCGAGGGGTGTGACGTCGATCCCGCGGGTCCCTGTGAGGAGCCCACGCCGGTCGTCACCGTCACGGTCACCGAGGATCCCGAGGTGCCGCAGGAGACGGTGACGACCACGATAACCGTCCCGGCGTCGCCGAAGCCCAAGCCCACGAAGACCACGGCAGCCCCTCCGCCTCCGCCGGAGACGGCGGTCGCGCCGCCGCCGGTCCAGGAGCCGCCCCCGGTGGTCCCGACCGCCGGGGCCAACACGCCGGAGAACACGGAGAACAGCGAACCCCAGTTCCCGCAGACCACCCCTGATCCCAACCAGCAGCTTCCCGCCGCCGATCCCACGCCGTCCGACACGGCCACGCTCGACCAGAGTTCCTCGGGCACCTCCGTGTACGAGATCCGCAACGCGGGTTCCGAGTTCGACGGGGCCACGCTGAGCCGTCAGCTCGGCATCCCGGCGCTCATCCTGGTGCTGCTGGTGCTGTTCGCCGTGCTGATCTTCGAGGGCAGGCTGCGCCGCATGGCTCACGCGGCGGCGATCCGCAGGGCCGGTCCGCGCGGCATGGACCCGATGGCCTACCCCGGCGGTCCCGGTTACGCCGCCGCCGGCCCCTACCAGGGCGGTACGGCCTACGCGCCGATCATCAGCTTCGTGCCCATGCAGATGTACGCCCCGGTCTACCCGGAGGGCTACACCCCCGAGCAGTATCCCCACGGGTACGATCAGACGACGGCGTACATGCCCGCGCCCGGTCACGAGCAGCCCCCGGCCGTCGGCCACGGTGCCCCGTACGACCCGCGGACCGGCCAGGTGTATCCCGTGCCCCCCGGTCAGTCGCCTTACGGCCCGACTCTCCAGGACGGCCCGACTCTCCAGGACGGCCCGACTCTCCAGGACGGCCCGGCGCCTCAGGGCGGCGCGGCGGCCTTCCAGGGCACCCCGCACCCCGGCCAGGACTCCCGTGAGGGACGCCTCCCGCAGGGGGCGCCGGAGTTCCCCGGTGCGCCGTTCCCGCAGGAGCCCGCCAGGAGCAGGCCGGGCGACGACCCGCTGGACGACTTGCGGCCGGCCGTCACCGATGACGCTCCCGGCCAGGTTCTCTCGCAGGACCGGCCCCTCAAGGACGGCATCCCGCCGTCGGGGCGGGAGCCGCAGGGCGACCTGGGCGGGTCGAAGGGCGAGGTCATGACCTTCGGACCCCAGCCTCAGGACGGTCCCGGTCAGGGGCCGGGCGAGGGCGGTCCCGGTGAGGCACGTCCCGGCGGCGACCAGCCTTCCGCGGGTCCCGGCTCGACGGCGATCTATCCGATTCCCGGCCGGGAGACCGGCAAGTCCTCGGACAAGGATTCCGGCAAGGGCTCCGGCAAGAAGAAGCGCGGTCTCTTCCGCCGCTCCACCTGACCCGCCCCGCCCTTCCGGGCGCGGCGACGACGGCCTGTGCCGTCCGCCGCTCGGTCGTGGACGCGGCGGGCAGCCGTGGGCAGTAGTGGGCAGCCGTGGGCAGGGCGGCGTGGCCGGGGCGCGGAGGGCGGCGCGTTGTCCGGGAAGGCCACCCTCGGGGCGATGCCGAAGATGATTCGGTTTCGACGTGATAGGGGCGAGCCGGTTTGGGCAGGAGGAGCGGGCATCCTCCCGCGGGAGGGTCGGCCACTCTTTGTCGCATGAGAGAGACTCTCTGATTTGGGGTCTCTCCGTTTTGAAGAGAACGGAAAGAGGGGGCGCCGTGTCAACGGAGCCGGAAGCCCGCAAAGAGATGATCATGGCCGTGTCCGATCAGGGACGTCTGACGGCGATGCGTTCGGTGCTGTTCCACGTCGGTGTGGCAGGCCGGGCCGGAATCAACGTGACCGACTTCAACTGCCTGGCCCTCCTCGACAAGGAGGGCCCTCTCACCCCCCACGACCTGGCCGTACGGCTGGGGCTGACACGCGGTGGCGCGATCACCGCGGTGGTGGACCGCCTGCAGAGAGCGGGGTACGTGCGTCGCGGCCGGGATGCCGCCGACCGGCGCCGCGTGCTCGTCGAGCTGGTGCGCGAGGGCCCCTACCGTGCGCTGCAGGAGATCCTGGGGGACCTCAACCGGGCCTACGCCGATCTCGCCGCGGACTACAGCGACGCGGAGCTGACGGTCATTCACGACTTCGCCGTCCGCGCCGACGACGTCATGCGGAAGCAGACTCGGCGGCTGTGGCGGGACTGAGGCCTCCGGGAGCCCGTACGAAGTTCCCGGAGACGGCGGCGAAAAGGGCTCGTACGAAGCCCTGAAGCTCAGGCCGGGAGAGCCCGTACGAAGGCCCTGAAGCCCGTGACGAAGCGCGAACGGCGCCGTCCCCGGGAGAGCCCGTGGACGACGCCGTGAGACGCGGGAAGGTCAGGTCTTCGAGCTGGAACGCTTGAAGATCTTGTTGCCGAGCCAGACCAGCGGGTCGTACTTCCGGTCGACGACGCGCTCCTTCATGGGGATCAGCGCGTTGTCAGTGATCTTGATGTGCTCGGGGCAGACCTCGGTGCAGCACTTGGTGATGTTGCAGTAGCCGAGGCCGTGCTCCTCCTGGGCGGAGTCCTTGCGGTCGGCCACGTCGTACGGGTGCATGTCCAGCTCGGCGATCCGCATCAGGAAGCGCGGACCGGCGAAGTTGGTCTTGTTCTCCTCGTGGTCGCGGATGACGTGACAGACGTTGTTGCACATGAAGCACTCGATGCACTTGCGGAACTCCTGGGACCGCTCGACGTCGATCTGCTGCATGCGGTACTCGCCCGGCTTCACGTCGGCCGGAGGGGTGAAGGACGGGATCTCCCTGGCCTTCTGGTAGTTGAACGACACGTCCGTGACGAGGTCCTTGATCACCGGGAACGTCCGCATGGGCGTCACGGTGATCGTCTCCTCCTCGGTGAAGGTGGACATCCGGGTCATGCAGCCCAGCTTCGGCTTGCCGTTGATCTCCATCGAGCACGAGCCGCACTTGCCGGCCTTGCAGTTCCAGCGGACGGCGAGGTCGGGAGCCTGGGTGGCCTGCAGCCTGTGGATGATGTCGAGGACGACCTCGCCCTCGTTCACCTCGACCGTGAAGTCCTCAAGCTTGCCCTCGCCGCCCTCGCCCCGCCACACGCGGAACTTCGCCTTGTAACTCATGGTTACTCCTCGGCCAGCGCGTCAAAGGCGGCCAGCTCTTCCTCGGTGATGTACTTCTTCAGCTCGTCCCGGTCGAACAGCGTGATGAGGTCGTCCCGCATCGGAGGCTGCACCTTCTCCTCCACCGTGATGCCGGAGGCGTCCGGGGTGAGGGAGCAGCGCAGGATCTTGGCCCGCCACTCGGGCGACATGCCGGGGAAGTCGTCGCGGGTGTGACCGCCGCGGCTCTCCTGGCGCAGCAGCGCCGCCTTCGCGACGCACTCCGAGACCAGGAGCATGTTGCGCAGGTCGAGGGCGAGGTGCCAGCCCGGGTTGTAGATGCGGTTACCGGCAGCGCCGACGCCCTGGGCCCGCTCCTTGAGCTTCTCCACCGCCTCCAGCGCCTCGGAGACCTCCTCGGCCTTGCGGATGATGCCGACCAGCTCGTTCATCGTCCGCTGCAGCTCGTGGTGGACCTCGTACGGGTTCTCGCCGGTGCGCTCCAGTGGGGCGAGCGCCTCCGCGCTCGCCTCGGCCACGGACTCCTCGGAGATCGTCGGCCGGGCCGCGAGACCGTCCACGTACGAGGCCGCTCCGGCGCCCGCGCGGCGGCCGAACACCAGCAGGTCCGACAGCGAGTTGCCGCCCAGCCGGTTGGAGCCGTGCATGCCGCCGGAGACCTCACCGGCCGCGAACAGGCCGGGCACGTCCGCCGCACCGGTGTCGGCGTCGACCTCGACGCCGCCCATGATGTAGTGGCACGTCGGGCCGACCTGCATGGCCTCCTTGGTGATGTCGACGTCCGCCAGCTCCTTGAACTGGTGGTGCATCGACGGCAGCCGCTTGACGATCTCGGCGGCCGGGAGACGGGTGGAGACGTCGAGATAGACGCCGCCCTGGGGTGACCCGCGGCCCGCCTTCACCTCGGAGTTGATGGCCCGCGCGACCTCGTCGCGGGGGAGCAGCTCCGGAGGGCGGCGGTTGTTCGCCTGGTCGGTGTACCAGCGGTCGCCCTCCTCCTCGGTGGTGGCGTACTTGTCCTTGAACACGTCCGGGATGTAGTCGAACATGAAGCGCTTGCCCTCGGAGTTTCTCAGCACCCCGCCGTCACCGCGGACGGACTCGGTGACGAGGATGCCCCGCACCGAGGGCGGCCAGACCATCCCGGTGGGATGGAACTGGATGAACTCCATGTTGATCAGCTTCGCGCCGGCGAGCAGGGCGAGCGCGTGGCCGTCGCCGGTGTACTCCCACGAGTTGGACGTGACCACGTACGACTTGCCGATGCCGCCGGTGGCGAGCACGATCGCGGGGGCGTCGAACAGGATGAGCTTGCCGTTCTCCCGCCAGTAGCCGAAGGCCCCGGAGATCGCGCCGCTCCCGCCGGGACCCGTCTCCTTGAGCAGGCGGGTGACCGTGCACTCCTGGAAGACCTTGATGTACGCCTCGGCGTCGCCGTGGGTCTTCTCGTCCTCCTGCTGCAGCGCGACCACCCGCTGCTGCAGGGTGCGGATCAGCTCCAGGCCCGTGCGGTCGCCGACGTGCGCGAGCCGCGGGTACTCGTGCCCGCCGAAGTTACGCTGGCTGATCTTGCCGTCCTTGGTGCGGTCGAACAGCGCGCCCCACGCCTCCAGCTCCCAGACCCGGTCGGGGGACTCCTTGGCGTGCAGCTCGGCCATCCTCCAGTTGTTGAGGAACTTGCCGCCGCGCATGGTGTCGCGGAAGTGCACCATCCAGCTGTCGTCGCTGTTGACGTTGCCCATCGCGGCGGCCGCGCCGCCCTCGGCCATGACCGTGTGCGCCTTGCCGAACAGGGACTTGCAGACGATCGCCGTCCGCTTGCCCTGCTGGCGGGCCTCGATGGCCGCCCGCAGCCCCGCACCGCCGGCGCCGATGACGACGACGTCGTATTCGTGACGCTCGATTTCCACAGGTGATCCTTATGCGAACGGGAAGGCGATGATGCCCTTGGCGACCAGGCGCACGTACAGGTCGGCGCCCATGACGGAGAACATGGAGATCAGCGCGAGCTGCGAGTGCTTGGCGTTGAGCTTGGAAACGAATCCCCAGGCCCGGTAACGGATCGGGTGCTTGGAGAAGTGGTTCAGGCGCCCGGCCGTGATGTGCCGGCAGGAGTGGCACGACAGGGTGTACAGGTTGATCAGCACCGCGTTGACGACCAGGATCCAGGTGCCCAGACCGCCGGGCCTCTCGATCAGCGACTTCACCGCGTCGTGCGCGAGGACGAGGCCGATGACGATGGCCGCGTAGAAGAAGTAGCGGTGGACGTTCTGCAGGATGAGCGGGAAGCGCGACTCACCGGTGTACTTGCTGTGCGGCTCGTTCACCCCGCAGGCCGGGGGCGAGAGCCAGAACCCCCGGTAGTAGGCCTTGCGGTAGTAGTAGCAGGTGAAGCGGAAGCCCGCGGGAAGGCCGAGGATGAGCAGGCCGGGAGGCAGGGTGTACCAGTCGCCGAAGGGCGCGAGGCCGAACAGTCGTGCGCCCGGCGGACAGCTCGTCGCCAGACAGGGCGACGCGAACGGCGCGTGGTACGGCGCCGTGAAGTAGCTTGTATCGAAGATCGCCCACGTGGCGTAGACGAGGAATGCCGTGAAGATGATGAAAGTGACCAGCGGATAGCGCCACCACTGGTCCGTTCGCAGAGTGCGCTCCTTGATCTGCGCACGTTGCCTTCTGGCCGGGCTCTCGGCCGTTGTCTGGGTCATCGAGACCTCTCCACCTCCCGCGGACCCCGCTCGCCCAGGTGTCCGGGTTGTATCAGTCGTGCCGCGTGTCCGGGCCATCGTCGCGCCGGGCTCACACGTGCGCGCGCTTATTGGTGGGGGATACGTTACGACGGACCCCAGGGGTTGTGTGCAAGGGGTCTCTCACAATTTCACTACCCCGGTGTGATTCCTGTCACGTTCGTCTGCCAAGGGTACCTCGCCTGCGACGTCTCACGAGGTGGACGATCACAGGGAGGTCTCGGCGGGCCGGAGGCACAGGTGTGGCGAAAGGACAACCCCTGACTTCGTCCATCCCCGCGCCCTCGCGGGCCGTCGGACGGGTACGCGGCACCGGCGACCGATGCGATCCCCACGCCCGCGCCCTCGCGGGCCGTCAGTAGTGCTGGTTGGAGCTGGGCAGTTTGACGACGGTCACGAAGAAGTCGTCGATCCGCCGGACCACGCTGATGAACTGGTCGAAGTCGACCGGCTTGGAGACGTAGGCGTTGGCGTGCAGGTTGTAGCTGCGCAGGATGTCCTCTTCGGACTCCGACGTGGTGAGCACGACCACCGGGATCCCGCGGAGCTTCTCGTCGGCCTTTATGTCCTGGAGCACCTCCCTGCCGTCTTTTCTGGGCAGGTTGAGGTCGAGCAGGATCAGGTCGGGCCTGGGTGCGTCGGCGTAGTCGCCCTCCTTGCGAAGGAAGGCCATGGCCTGCTCGCCGTCGTTCACCACGTGCAGCTTGTTGCGGACCTTGTTGAGCTCGAACGCCTCCCGCGTCAGCAGGACGTCGCCCGGGTCGTCCTCGACCAGGAGCACGTCGATCCAGCGCAGGTCATTCATCCAAATCTCCTGTGGGAAGGGTCCAGCGGAAGGTCGTACCCCGTCTCGGGGCCTTCTCGACGTTCTCACCGGGCTCGGTGACTTCGGTGGTTCCGGCGCTCTGGGTGCTTCCCCCGTTTTCCGAGTCGACCCAGATCCGGCCACCGTGATATTCGACGATCTTCTTGCAGAGTGCCAGCCCGATGCCCGTGCCCGCGTACACGTCCCGTCCGTGCAGGCGCTGGAAGATCAGGAAGATGCGGTCAGTGTACTTACTGTCGATGCCGATGCCGTTGTCGGTGCAGGAGAACTCCCACATGTCCCCGTCGCGCCGCACCCCGATGTGGATCACCGGTGGGTCCTGCGAATGGAACTTGATCGCGTTGCCGATGAGGTTCTGGAAGAGCTGGGTCAGCTGAGGGCGGTTGCCGAGCACCTCGGGCAGCTCGTCGTGGGTCACCGTCGCGTCGCTGTCCTCGATGGTCGCGCCGAGGTTGTTCAGCGCGGCCCTGAGCGGCACGGTGGCGTCGATCCTGGTGCGCTCGCCGCCCATCCTGCCGACCCTGGAGAAGTCGAGCAGGTCGTTGATGAGCATCTGCATGCGCTTGGCGCCGTCGACGGCGAAGGCGATGTACTGCTTGGCGCGCTCGTCGAGCTGGTCGCTGTAGCGCTGGTCCAGCATCTGGGTGAAGCTGGCGACCTTGCGCAGCGGCTCCTGCAGGTCGTGGCTGGCCACGTAGGCGAACTGTTCGAGCTCGCCGTTGGAGCGCTTCAGCTCCGCGGCCTGGTCCTCCAGCTTGCGCTGCGTCTCCGAGGACAGGCGCCACTCGGCGAGGATGCGGCGGCGCATCGCGTCGACGTGGCCCGACAGCTCCGACAGCTCGGCGGGGCGCTCGACCTTGAGCCTGTGGTCGAAGTCTCCCTGGGCGACCGCGCGGACCTGCTGGTTCAGCTCCGCCAGCGGGCGGAGCACCGCGTACCGCACGATGAGCACCGCGGCGATCCCGGCCACGACGAGTGCCGCGGCCACCCCGACGAGCGCGACGTAGAGGGCCTGCCAGCCGGCGTCGAGCCGTACGACACCGGCGTCGTGCAGCTGGTTCAGGTGTCTCTGGAGCACCGCGAGGGACTGGCGCACCTCGTTGAAGCGGGTGGCGTTGACGGGGGCGTTCTGCCGGGCCGCGTCGGTCTTGAGGGTCGGCACGGCGGCGATGACCTTCTCGGCGTAGTCGCGCCGCCAGGCGTCTCCCGCGGCCTTCAGCCCGGCCACCTCGGCGCCGACCGCCTGCCCCTCCGGCATCCGGGGGAGCAGCGCGGTGAGGGTGCCCAGCGCGCTCTCCTCCGCGGTGATCGCCTTGCGGTATTCCTGGAGGGAGATCTCCTCGTTGGTCCTGCCGTAGGCCCGTACCGAGCTCTCCTGCGAGGTCAGGGTGTTGGAGATCTCCAGCAGGCGCAGCGCCGCCGGGTCGACGACGTCGACCAGCGCCTCCTTCGCCTCCCGTGTCTCCTCGATCGCGTTGACCGTGACGGCGGCCGAGATCATGAAGACCAGTGCGACGCCCACCCCGGCGAACGCGAACCAGCGTCCGACCGGCAGGTTCCCGAACCCGCGACCGGGGGTGAACGCGGGCAGGGGACGCGGACTCGAACGGTCGGAGCGGTCGGCCATCACTTCCCGTTCCTGGAGATGAGCACGGTCGCCAGGTCGTCGCTGAGCGCGTCGCGGTTCAGCTCGACGACGCGCTCGATGAGGCGGTCGAGCTCGATCCCGCCCTGCTCCTGGACGAGGCTGAGCAGGCCCTCGGTGCCGAGCAGGTCGGGTCCGCCGCCCACGGTGGCCTCGATCAGGCCGTCGGTGTAGAGCAGCAGCGACCAGTCGTCGCCGAGTTCGACGTCGATCTCCGACCACTCGATGCCCTGGAAGATCCCCAGCGGAGGTCCCGAGGGGGTGCCCGGCACCACGCCGATCTCGCCGTCGCGGATGAGCAGCGGCGGCGGATGGCCGACCACGTGCATCCGCGCGGTGCTGAGCGTGGGATCGATCGTGGCGATGCACAGGGTGGTGAAGATCTCCGCGGACTTGCGTTCCAGGCGGAGCACCGACTCCAGGGTGGTGAGCAACTCGTTGCCGGTGTGCCCGGCCAGGACCAGGGTCCGCCAGGCGATCCTGAGCGCGACCCCCAGCGCGGCCTCGTCGGGGCCGTGCCCGCACACGTCGCCGACCACCACGTGGACGGCGCCGTCGGGGCTCTGCACGGTGTCCCAGAAGTCACCGGCGAGAAGGGCGCGTCTGCGTCCTGGCAGGTAGCGGGCGTGGTGGTCCAGGACCGTGGTGGTGAGCAGCGGGACCGGCAGCAGCCCGCGTTCGAGGCGGGAGTTCTCCTTGGTGAGCAGCTCGGCCTGCACCAGCTTGCGCTGGGCGAGGTCGGCGCGCTTGCGCTCTATCGAGTAGCGGATCGCCCGCGCCAGCAGGCGGGCCTCCACATCCTGCTTGACCAGGAAGTCCTGCGCGCCGGCGGCGACGGCCTCCACGCCGACGTGGGTGTCGTTCAGACCGGTCAGCACGAGCACGGCGGCGTGCGGCGCCATCGACAGCACCTGTTCCAGCGCCTCAAGACCGGTCGCGTCGGGCAGGGAGAGGTCGACGAGCACGCATCGCACGTCCTCGGTGAGGCGCTCCCGGCTCTCGGCCAGGCTGCGCACCCAAATGATCTTGGGTGGGTTGTCCGCCTCGCTGAGCAGCTCCTCCACGAGGAAGGCGTCGCCCGCGTCGTCCTCGATGAGGAGGAGCGTGAGCGTTTCATTGGCGGGGGCGGTCACTGACGCCTCTTCGTTGATCGGGAGAACCTGTCGACGCTACGTAGAATAGTGCGACACCGGCACTTGGAGGGTGTTGATCAGTCACCTTGATCCACCGGCCGCCGTCGTGCCTGCTCCGCACATGGGAACGCGGCAAAGCGCCCGCCTCCTCCTCCCGCACCGTCAGCTCTCGGTGATCAGGTCGACCCCCTGCGGAAGGCTGCCGTCGCGGGCGGCCTCGGTGAGGAAGCGGAGCAGGGTCGCGCGGAAGGCCTGGGCGGCCCGGGTGGGCTCGACGTCCTTGCGGTGCGCGATCGCTATGGTGCGGCGCAGTCCGGGGGGCGCCAGGGGGGTGCCCGCCAGTCCGGGACGACCGTCCAGCACCATCGAGGGGACCAGGGCGACGCCCAGCCCGGCCTCGACGAAGCGCAGCACGGCGTCCATCTCGCCGCCCTCCACCGCGAACATGGGCTCGAACCCGGCCTGTCTGCAGGCGCTGAGCGTGGCCTCCCGCAGGTCGTACCCGCGCCTGAACATCACCATCGGCCGCCGCCGCAGCTCCTCGATGCGCGCGTACGGCTTGCGGGGGTGGTCGTTGGAGGGGGAGGCGACGACGAGGTTCTCCCGCAGGATCTCCTCGGTGACGAGGGCGGGATCGTCGTTGTGCAGCGGCATGATGATCAGCGCCAGGTCGAGCTGGCCCCGGGCGAGGGTGCGGACCAGGTCGCGGGAGCCGCCCTCCTCCACGAACAGCTCGATGCCGGGGTAGGCGTGGTGGAACCTGGCCAGCGCGTCGGCGAGCAGCCCGGCGCAGAGCGAGGGGGTCGCGCCCAGCCGGACCCGGCCGCGGCGCAGTCCCACCAGCTCGCCGACCTCGCTTCTCGCGGTCTCGGCGTCGGCCAGCATCCTGCGGGCCAGCGGCAGCAGGGCCTCGCCCGCGGGGGTGAGCGTGACGTTCCCCCGGGCGCGGCTGAACAGCGACGCGCCGAGTTCGGCCTCCAGGGCCTTGATCTGCTTGCTCAGCGAGGGCTGGGCGACGCGCATCCTCTCGGCGGCCTGGGTGAAGTGGCGGGCCTCGGCGACCGCCACGAAGTAGGCGAGTTGCTGGAGCTGCACGTTTCCCAAGCGTAGGGGGTCGCCGGGGGCGGATGCCTGCCGGGACATATCGGACGCGCGGGTATTTATAGCGCATGGATCCTCCGGCCTTGGATCCGGGGCCGATGGCGACACGGGAGAAAATGGGAGATTGCCCCATAAGGAAGTTGTGAGATTGCTCGCACAGCGGGGCGGTCGCGCCTCCGGAAGCAGCAGAAGCGCAGAGGTGATAGCCACAGGCTATGGAAACCACATCCTCGATGACTTGGACGGTGGTAAACCCTCCTACCTAGCGTGATGGACGTGACTGCCACGATTGAGCGCGGATCCGCCACCGCGCCGGTGAAACCTTCGGCGGACGCCCCCGCGAAGTCGACGCGACCCAGGCGGCGGGGCGGTTTCCTGGGTTCCACCAACGGCAAGAAGGCCGTGATGGCCGTCACGGGTGCCGTGATGGTGCTCTTCCTCGTCGGGCACATGGCCGGAAACCTCAAGAGTTTCTTCGGCGCGGAGTCCTTCAACTCCTACGCGGCCTTCCTGCGGACCATGGGCGAGCCGATCCTCCCGCACCGCACCCTGCTGACCGTCGTCGAGATCGGACTGGTCGTCGCGGTCGGCCTGCACATGTGGGCGGCGATCTCGCTGGCCAGACGGGCGCGCAAGGCCCGCCCGGTCAGGTACGCGGCGAGGCGCAAGTCCCGGGCGAACGGCTACGCGGTCCACACGATGCGCTACGGCGGCGTCGTCATCGTGCTGTTCGTGGTCTACCACCTGCTCGACCTGACGTTCGGCGCGGCGAACCCGGCCGGTGCCGGCTCCACCCCGTACGAGCGCCTCGTCGAGGGCTTCGCGCCATCCCGCTGGTGGGTCACCCTGTTCTACGTGTTCGCGGTCGTCATGGTCGGCCTGCACCTGCGCCACGGCCTGTGGAGCGCCTTCCAGACGCTCGGCCTGGCGAGCCGCCGAGGCTACCGCTCGCTGAGGGCCGCCGCCACGGGGCTGTCCGCCCTGCTGGTCGTCGGCTTCCTCGCGGTCCCGGTCGCGGTCGCGGTCGGAGTGATCAAGTGAGCGGAGCCGGGCGTGGCGGCGTACGGGGAGCCGATCTCCGGTGCGACGGACGAGAGGCGGGTCCTTCGCGGGGTGTGCGGGGAGCCGGCGTACGAGGAGCGGATCTTCCGCATGGTGAGCGAGGAGCGGTGAGCGGGGCATGAGCACGGGACACGCGGGATATCCGGGATATACGGAGGGCGCGCCGATCCGCGACACCAAGGCTCCCGAAGGCCCGATCGAGGACCGCTGGGAGAAGCGCAAGTTCGGCGCCAAGCTGGTCAACCCGGCCAACAAGCGCAAGCTCAACGTCATCGTCGTGGGCACGGGGCTCGCGGGCGGTTCGGCCGCCGCGACCCTCGGCGAGCTGGGCTACAACGTCAAGTCCTTCTGCTACCAGGACACGCCCCGCCGCGCGCACTCCATCGCGGCCCAGGGCGGCATCAACGCGGCGAAGAACTACCGGGGCGACGGCGACTCGATCTACCGGCTGTTCTACGACACGGTCAAGGGCGGCGACTTCCGCGCCCGCGAGTCCAACGTCTACCGGCTCGCCCAGGTCAGCGTGAACATCATCGACCAGGCCGTGGCCCAGGGCGTGCCGTTCGCCCGCGAGTACGGCGGCCTGCTCGACACCCGCTCCTTCGGCGGCGCGCAGGTCTCCCGCACCTTCTACGCGCGCGGCCAGACGGGCCAGCAGCTCCTGCTCGGCGCGTACCAGGCGCTGGAGCGGCAGATCGCGGCGGGAACCGTCGAGATGCACACCCGCCACGAGATGCTCGACCTGATCGTCTCCGACGGCCGGGCGCGCGGCGTCATCGTCCGCGACATGGTCACCGGCGAGATCGAGCGGCACCTGGCCGACGCGGTCGTGCTGGCGAGCGGCGGGTACGGCAACGTGTTCTTCCTCTCGACCAACGCCAAGGGCTGCAACACCACGGCGATCTGGCGGGCGCACCGGCGCGGCGCGATGTTCGCCAACCCCTGCTACACCCAGATCCACCCGACCTGCATCCCGGTCAGCGGCGACTACCAGTCGAAGCTGACGCTGATGTCGGAGTCGCTGCGCAACGACGGCCGCGTGTGGGTGCCGCTGGAGCGGGGCGACAGCCGTCCGGCCTCGGAGATCCCCGAGGAGGAGCGCGACTACTACCTGGAGCGCATCTACCCGGCGTTCGGCAACCTGGTCCCGCGCGACATCGCCTCCCGCGCCGCCAAGAACGTCTGCGACGAGGGTCGCGGCGTCGGCCCCGGCGGCCTGGGCGTCTACCTCGACTTCGCCGACGCGATCCGCCGCCTGGGCCGCGACGCGGTGGAGAAGAAGTACGGCAACCTCTTCGAGATGTACGAGCGCATCACCGGCGAGGACCCCTACGCCCAGCCGATGCGCATCTACCCGGCCGTCCACTACACGATGGGCGGTCTGTGGGTGGACTACGACCTGCAGTCCACGATCCCCGGCCTGTTCGTGATCGGCGAGGCCAACTTCTCCGACCACGGCGCCAACCGCCTCGGCGCGTCCGCGCTGATGCAGGGCCTGGCCGACGGCTACTTCGTGCTGCCGACCACGATCGGCGACTACCTCGCGAACGGTCCGTACGGCGAGGTCGACGAGGAGGCCGTGGCGGAGGCCGAGGTCGCGGTGCGCGAGAAGATCGCCAGGCTGCTGTCGAACGACGGCGACCGCACCGCCGACTCCTACCACCGCGAGCTGGGCAGGCTCATGTGGGACCACTGCGGCATGGAGCGCACCGAGGAGTCGCTGCGCAAGGCCCTGGAGCGGATCCCCGAGCTGCGCGAGGAGTTCTGGAAGAACGTGAAGGTCTCCGGCGAGGCCGGGGAGCTCAACCAGGCGCTTGAGCGGGCCGGGCGGGTGGCCGACTTCTTCGACCTGGCCGAGCTGATGTGCATCGACGCGCTGCACCGTACCGAGTCCTGCGGCGGCCACTTCCGCGCCGAGTCTCAGGACGCCGACGGCGAGGCCCTGCGCGACGACGAGCACTTCGCCTACGTCGCCGCCTGGGAGTACGGGGAGCAGGGCCCGATCCTGCACAAGGAAGATCTCGACTACGAGTACGTCAAGATGAGCCAGCGGAGTTACAAGTGAACCTCACTCTCAAGATCTGGCGGCAGAAGGGGCCCGAGGACAAGGGCCGTATGGTCAACTACCGGGTCGAGGACGTGTCACCGGACATGTCCTTCCTGGAGATGCTCGACGTCCTCAACGAGCGGCTCATTCTGGAGGGCGACGACCCGATCGCCTTCGACCACGACTGCCGCGAGGGCATCTGCGGCATGTGCGGCATGGTCATCAACGGGGTCGCGCACGGCGAGCAGGTGGCCACCACCACCTGCCAGCTGCACATGCGGCACTTCGAGGACAACGCGGTCATCACCATCGAGCCGTGGCGCGCGGCGCCCTTCCCGGTGGTGAAGGACCTGGTCGTGGACCGCTCGGCGTTCGACCGGATCATCCAGGCGGGCGGCTTCGTCTCGGTCCCCGCGGGATCGGCCCCCGACGCGCACAGCGTCCCGGTGAAGAAGGACGACGCCGACTCGGCGTTCGACGCGGCCACCTGCATCGGCTGCGGCGCCTGCGTCGCCGCCTGCCCGAACGGCTCGGCCTCCCTCTTCACGGCTGCCAAGATCACCCACCTCGCCCTGCTGCCGCAGGGCCAGCCCGAGCGCGACTCCCGCGCCAAGGCGATGGTCGAGCAGATGGACGCGGAGGGCTTCGGCGGCTGCACCAACACCGGGGAGTGCACGGCGGTCTGCCCCAAGGGCATCCCGCTGGACACCATCGCCCAGATGAACCGCGACTACCTGCGAGCCGCGAAGTAGATCTCCCGGAAGCGGGAGCCGCCCCACACCGGGCGCGGCTCCCGCTTTCCCGTTTTCCCTGACCGGTGTGGTTTCCGCCTTTACCGTTCCAGGCCGTCGGTGTCCGGGTGTGGCCGCCTTCACCGTCCCGAGCCGGTGACGTGCCGGGTGTGGTTTCCGCCCCCCGTCAGGGCCGGTGTCCTCCGGGTGGCCGGCCGAGCTCGCTCACGATCTCCCGTCGCAGGGTCGCGGCGTCGATGCCCGCGTCGGCCAGCACCTCGCCGCCCCGCCCTCCGCCGTCGCGCAGGATGCCCAGCAGGATGTGGCCGTCGCCGATGTAGTTGTGCTTGAGGTTCACGGCCTCGCGCAGGGACAGCTCCAGGGTCTTCTTCGCCCGAGGACTGAAGGGGACGTGGAAGCCGAACAGCCGGCCCCGCCGCTGGATGTCGGGTTTGCGGTCCAGCGCGCCGGGTCCGAAGGTCGCCTCGACCTTCTCCCGCACGGCGGACAGGTCGATGCCGATCGACTCCAGCGCCTCGGCGTCGAGCGCGTCGCCGGGCTTCTGGGGGGTGAGGCGGGTGACCGACCGGTAGGCGCGGGCGTGGTCGAGGCCGTGGCGGCCGAGCACCCGCGCCGAGACGCTTTCCGGCTGGGCGAGCAGGCCGAGCAGGATGTGCTCGGTGTCGATGACGTCGTGCCGCAGTTTGCGGGCGTTCTCCTGGGCGAGGACCACCGCCTGGCGGGCATCGTGATGGAACCGTTCGAACATCGCTATCTCTCCCGTCTCAGTAAACCTCGGCCACCCGCGTACTTCTTGTGCACCGCCTGCCGGGTGACCTCCAGGCAGTGCGCGATCTCCTGCCAGGACCAGCCCTGCTCGCGTGCGTTCTCCACCTGGAGTGCCTCCAGCCGGTCGACCAGTGTCCGCAGCGCTCGCACGGCCCGCAGGCCGACGGCAGGATCGCGGCTGCCGGCGTCGGATGCCAGTTGTGCCGTATCGCTCATGTCTGTCAATTTAGGTTGACGTGATGCGCCTGTCAACCCCAATTGACGGCGACACGCCGGGAAGGCCGAAAATGGTTTGCCGGGCCTGGTCGAAGTTTGTGACCCTTGCTGTGAGATGCGCTCCCTACCTGTCGCCGACCCCGGCGTTCCCGATGCCCGCAGCCCTTTCGGATACCTGTGGTGGGTGGCCCGCGCGCAGATGGGCCCGCTGCTCCTCGGCATCGCCTACGCCATCCTGTGGTGGCTCGCGATGGCCCTCGTGCCGTACGCCATGGGCAAGGGGATCGACGCCATCACGGCGAAGGACGTGCCTTCCCTGACCACCTGGGGCGGGGTGGTGCTCGCCCTGGGCATCACCCAGGCCGTCGCCGGCATCCTGCGCCACCGGATGGCCGTCTACAACTGGCTCGCCGCCGCCTACCGGACCGTCCAGGTCACCGCGAGGCAGGCGACCAGGCTGGGCGCGACCCTGCCCAAGCGCATGTCCACCGGCGAGGTCGTCAGCGTCGGCAACTCCGACATCGCCCACATCGGCAACACGATCGACATCCTCATCCGGGGCGGCGGCGCGGCCGTCGCCGTCGTCGTCGTGACCGTCATCCTGCTGAGCAGCTCGGCGCCGCTCGGCCTGATGGTGCTGGCGGGCCTGCCCGTGATGGCGGTCGCCGTCGCCCCCCTGCTCAGGCCGCTGCACCACCGCCAGAACGCCCACCGCGACCTGCAGGGCGACCTCTCCACCCGCGCCGCGGACATCGTCTCCGGCCTGCGGGTGCTGCGCGGCATCGGCGGCGAGCGGGTCTTCGCCGACCGCTACGGCGCCGAGTCCCAGCGGGTGCGGCGGGCGGGGGTGCGGGTGGCCTCGGTGGAGTCGATGCTGGAGGGCGCGCAGGTCCTGCTGCCCGGGCTGCTGGTCACCGCGGTGACCTGGCTCGGCGCGACCTTCGCGACGCGCGGCGAGATCAGCGCCGGCCAGCTCGTCGCCTTCTACGGCTACGCGGCCTTCCTCATCGCCCCCGTACGCACCCTCACCGAGGCCGCGGACAAGCTGACCAAGGGGCACGTCGCCGCCCGCAGGGTGGTGCGCATCCTCTCGCTGAGGCCGGAGGTGGAGGGCGGCACCGGCCGCTCGGAGGGCGGCCTGCTGCGCGACGTCGCCTCCGGGGTCGCCGTGCGTCCCGGCATGCTCACCGCCGTCGCGGCGGCCGTCCCCGAGGAGGCCGAGGCCATCGCCGACCGGCTCGGCCGCTACGGCGAGGGCGACGTCGACTTCGGCGACGTGTCGCTCGCGACCCTGCCGGTCTCCGAGGTGCGCCGCCGGATCCTCGTCGCCGACAACGACGCGAGACTGTTCGCCGGAGTGCTCAGGGACGAGCTCGACGTCACAGGCCGCGCCACGGACGAGGAGCTGGGCCGGGCGCTGTGGGTCGCGTGCGCCGAGGACATCGTCGAGGCGCTGCCCGGCGGCCTCGGCGGGCGCGTCGCCGAGGCGGGCCGGGAGTTCTCCGGCGGCCAGCAGCAGCGGCTCCGGCTCGCCAGGGCGCTCACCCTCGACCCGGAGGTGCTCATCCTCATCGAGCCCACCAGCGCGGTCGACGCCCACAGCGAGGCGCGCATCGCCGACCGGCTGGCCAAGGCACGCGCGGGCAGGACCACGCTGGTCTGCACGACGAGCCCGCTGGTGCTCGACCGCACCGACCACGTCGTCTACGTCGAAGGAGGCGTCGTGCGCGCCCAGGGCACGCACCGGGAGCTGCTCGCCGCCCACCCCGGTTACGCCGCCGTCGTCACCCGGGGAGAAGCGTGATGAGCAGGCAGATCCTGCCTGTCGCCGACCAGTCGCAGGTCCGCGCGTACGCCCGCAGGCTCACCCTGAAGTACCCCCGCGACCTGACCGTGGCGCTCCTCCTGCACGCCCTCGCCGCCGTCGCGGGCCTGACGGCGCCGTGGCTGCTCGGTGGCCTCGTCCAGGGCGTCCACGACGACTCGGGGATCGACGTCACCGGGGTGTCGCTCGCCATCGGCGGCTTCGTGGTCGCCCAGGCGGTGCTGGTCAGGTTCGCCGTCTACTTCTCCTCCAGGCTCGGGGAGAAGGTCCTCGCCGAGCTGCGCGAGGAGTTCGTCGGGCGGGTGCTCGGCCTGCCGCTGTCCACGGTCGAGCGCGCCGGATCCGGCGACCTGATCTCCAGGACCTCCCGCGACGTCGACTCGCTGTCGCGCACCGTGCGGCACGCCGTGCCGGAGACCCTGATCGCGCTCGTCACCTGCGTGATCACCGTCGGCGCGCTGCTGCTGGTCGGGCCGCTGCTCGCGCTGCCCTCGCTGCTCGCCGTCCCCGTCCTGTGGATCTCCACCCGCTGGTATCTCAAGCGGGCCAGAGACGGATACCTGCGAGAGAGCGCGGCGTACGCCGACATGACCGACGGCCTCGCCGAGACGGTGAACGGCGCCCGCGCCGTGGAGGCCCTGGGCCTGCAGGACCGGCGCCACCGCCGCACCGACGCCGACATCGCCGAGTCGTGGGCGGCCGAGAGATACACGATGGGGCTGCGCACGGTCTGGTTCCCCACGGTCGAGCTCGGCTACGTGATCCCGATCGTGGCGACGCTGGTCATCGGCGGCCTCTTCTACACCCGGGGCTGGGTATCGCTGGGGCAGGTCACCGCCGCCACACTGTACGTCCAGCAGCTCATCGACCCGCTCGACCGGCTACTCATGTGGATCGACGAGCTCCAGGTCGGCGGTGCCTCCATGGCCCGCCTGCTGGGCGTCGCCGAGGTGCCCGACGACCGCGAGGCCACCTCCGCCGCTCCCGAGGGCAGCGAGCTGAGGGCCGACGACGTCCGCTACGCCTACCGTGAGGGCCACGACGTGCTGCACGGCATCGACCTCACGATCAGGCCGGGGGAGCGGCTCGCCATGGTCGGCCCCTCGGGGGCGGGCAAGTCCACGCTGGGACGCCTGCTCGCGGGCATCCACGGTCCCCGCACCGGCTCGGTCGCGGTCGGCGGCGTCCCGCTCGTCGAACTCCCCCTGGACGACCTGCGCGGCCACGTCGCCCTGGTGACCCAGGAACACCACGTCTTCCGCGGCACCGTACGCGAGAACGTGCTGATCGCCAGGCCCGACGCCGACGACGCACGGGTCCGCGAGGTGCTGGAGGCCGTCGACGCCTGGGAGTGGGTCGAGGCCCTGCCCGAAGGGCTCGACACGGTCGTCGGCTCCGGCGGCGAGGCCGTCCCCGCCGCCCAGGCGCAGCAGCTCGCCCTGGCCCGGTTGGTCCTCGCCGATCCGCACACCCTCGTCCTGGACGAGGCCACCTCGCTGATCGACCCCCGCGCCGCCCGCCACCTGGAGCGCTCACTCGCCGCCGTCCTCGAAGGACGTACGGTCATCGCGATCGCCCACCGCCTCTACACGGCCCACGACGCCGACCGGGTCGCGGTGGTGGAGGACGGCCGCGTCAGCGAGCTCGGCTCGCACGACGAGCTGGTCGCGGCCGGAGGCTCGTACGCGGCACTGTGGAGCAGCTGGCACGGCACCTCCAGGTGAGAGCGTGTCCCTGCGGCTCTCACCCGGAGGTCGCGGGGACGGGTCCTTGCCACACCTTGGTGAGCGGCGGAACGCGACCGTCGGGTCGTTCCTGCCGCGCCGGAGACCTCCGCCCCCGCCAGGCGCTCCTCGGCGCTGAAGACACCGGCGTCGCAAATCGGGTCGAGCTGGACGTTGGTGGCGTTCTGGTCACGGGTGACCGCTCCGCCATAGCCGGTCATGACGATCTGGGCGTGGGGGCTGCGGCGCTTGATCTCGGTGAGGAGGCCGCTCAGGGGCTGCCTCAGTGCGGGAATTCGGTCGAGGATCGCCGTGGTGGGCGCGCTCGTGCAGTCGGCCTGGATGCACACGCCGCCATACCCGGCGAAGCCGATGTCGTTGCCGCCCCCTACCTTCCCGCTCTCTCAGGGGTAGCTCACGTAGAGGGTCTTCCACCCGCTGTCCTCCAGGCAGTGCAGCGATGGCTTGGTGCCTTCCGGGCGCTTGCCGTCGGTGCACGCTTTGGCTTCGAGCCGGTGGACATTCGGGTGGGAGAAGTCGAAGGCCAGCTTGGTCTTGCCCTTGCAGTTCCGGTAGTACTTCATGGTGGAAAGCAGGTTTCCGTCGGTGGCGAGATAGGTGATGCGGAAAAGTCCGAAGGCGCAGCGAAAGTCGCCCGCGACCTGGTTGATCACATTTCCTTTAACGTGGGCGGTGCCTACCGGCTGGAAGAGGTCGGGATGGATGTCGGTGATTTCGTAGGTGCCCTTCATCGAGGCCTCGAACTTGCCCGTGGCGAGATTGTGGTCGTACCTGAGGAACGAGCCGGATTCCGGCCAGTTGGCCGTCGCGGCCAGGCGCTGTGCGTCCGCGTGGGCGGTGACGGGCGCGGGTGCGATGATGGCCGCAGCCATGGCGAGCCCGGCAAGGAGGGGGGTGCCGATCATGGTAGGTCCTCTTTTCTATGGCTTGGGGATACGCCGATAGCCGGCCCCTACGGGCGGATGGAAAGCGTTCATGGCCGCTTCTGCTGGGTGTAGAGCCGGATTTCGATGCCGTCGGGGTCGATGACACCGCCGATCAGCCATCCCACGCTCCCTTCGGCGATGCCGGAGTGATTTACGCCGAGGGCATCCAGATGATCGGACCAGGCGTGGAGCGCTTCCACGGTTGGCACGGCCAGTGCGACCGGATCGAACCCGCCCAGGGTGGCGGCCCGCTCGGGCTCCTCGCGTAGCGCGAGCATCAGCGTCTGGTCCGTGTCGTTCAGCGCCACGCCGCGCAGCACGCCGTCCTCGACGAACTCGATCGCCACCTCAAGGCCGAGCACGCGCCGGTACCACTCCAGACTCTTGTGCACGCTCGAGACGGGCAGCTTGACATGGTGGAATCCACCCAGGGCGATCATGAACCATCTCCTTTTATAGTGATACTTTAAGGTGCCACTCTAAAGTGGTACTCTAAATGAATGGAAGACGTCAAGAGCCCCAAGCGGCGTTCGGCACAAACCAGAAGCCGTATTGTGAACGCCGCGAAAGGGCTGTTCGTGGGGCGCGGCTATGCCGGGGCGACCTTCCAGCAGATCGCCGACGCGGCCGAGGTGTCGGTGCAGACGGTTTACTTCCACTACGGGACCAAGAGCCAGCTACTCAAGTACGTGGTCGATGTCGCCTCCACCGGAGACGAGGAGCCCGTGCCGCTGCTGAAACGGCCCTGGTTCGCCGCCTTGCAGGCGGAGCAGGATCCGATGGCGGTGGTGCGGGGATGGGTGCACCATAGCGGCGTCATCCTCGACCGGGTCGCCCCCGTCCTCGCGGTAGTCCGCGACGCGGCGGCTGGCGACCCCGACATGGCCGCTCAATGGGCCGCCAACAGCGAACAGCGGCACACCGCTCACGGGGAGGTCGTCACCATCCTGGCCCGCCTGCAGGCCCTGCGGCCCGGCCTGACCGAAAGCCAGGCCACCGACATCACGGTCGGGCTGCTGTCGCCGGATCTGTTTCTGGTGATGACCCGTGAATGCGGGTGGACCACGGCGCGGTGGCAGGACTGGAGTGCCGACCAACTGTGCCACGGGCTGCTGTCACCCTGACGGTCGGGGGTGCGCGGCGTGCCGTACCGGACTCGCTCAGCGTACCGGGTGGCCTGACCGCTGCCCTGGTGCCGTGCCTGACGGTCGCGACCGGCCTTCACCGCTCGGTGGAGGCGGTGCGCCGACGACGGTGACCGGTGGCTTAGGACAAGATCGTCCGGAGGGAAACTCAGGACAGGCTCTGCTTCGGGAAGGCCCTGAGCAGAGGGCCTTCCCGAAGAGAGCTCAGGACAGAGACTTTTTCAGGAAGTCGACCTGGAGGAGCAGGAGGTTCTCCGCCACGGTCTCCTGCGGGGTCATGTGGGTCACCCCCGACAGCGGCAGCACGTTGTGCGGGCGGCCCGCGGCCAGCAGGGCGGAGGACAGGCGCAGGGTGTGCGCGGCGACCACGTTGTCGTCGGCGAGGCCGTGGATCAGCAGCAGGGGGCGGTCCAGCTTCTCGGCGTCGGCGAACAGCGACGAGGAGTCGTAGTGGCCCTCGTCGGGGTGGCCGAGGTAGCGCTCGGTGTAGCAGGTGTCGTACAGGCGCCAGTCGGTCACCGGGGCCCCGGCGACGGCCGCGTGGAACACGTCGGGGCGGCGGAGCACGGCGAGGGCGGCCAGGTAGCCGCCGAACGACCACCCCCTGATGCCGACCCGCGACAGGTCCAGGTCGTCGGGGAACCGCGCGGCGGCGCCGTGCAGGGCGTCGATCTGGTCCTCCAGGATCGGGGTGGCCAGATCGTGCAGGACGGCCCGCTCGAACTCGGGGCCGCGCCCCGGAGTGCCGCGGCCGTCGGCGACGACCACCGCGAAGCCCTGGTCGGCGAACCACTGGCTGGTCAGGTGCGCTCCGCTCGCGGCCAGCACGCGCTGGGCGTGCGGTCCGCCGTACGGGTCCATGAGGACCGGCAGCCTCGCCGAGCCCGGCACGTGCCCGGCGGGCAGGAGTACGGCGGTGGCGAGGTCGCGCTCGCCCGCCTTGATCAGGGAGACCCGCAGGTCCAGGGTGGGACGTTCGGCGTGGGAGGTGATGTGGCCGCGGGGCGTGCCGTTGTGCAGGACGCGGGTGACCGAACCCTCACTGCCGAGGGTCTGGCCGGTGATCACCAGGGTGCCGCCCGCGGTGTGGCCGCTGTAGACGCCGCCCTCGGTCGGGCTGACCAGGGTGATCTGGCCCCGCCGGTAGGCCCAGACGGCGATCTCGGTGGGCTCACCGCTCGCGCGGAAGAGCACGGTCTCGCCGTCGATGTCGAGGATCTGACGGACCTGGAGGGTGGGCGGCGTGACGGGGGAGTCGCCGACGATCAGGCGGTGGCCGCCCTCGGCGGTGGCGGCCCAGACGAGGCTGCCGTCGGACAGGTGGCCCGGAACGCCGGTGACGACGTCGACCCAGGCGGGGTCGGTGTCCTCGCGGACGAGCGTGGAGGTGCCGGTGGCGGGGTCGACGTCGAACAGCCGCATGGTCCGCTGGTCGCGCGTCATGGTGACGATCGAGAGGCCATGGGCGTCCCAGCCGGCGTTGACGAGGTATTCGTCGTCGAAGGGCACCGGGACGCGGGCCCCGTCGAGGGTGAGGACGAAGAGCTCGACCCCGGCGTTGGGCGTCCCCGCGGCGGGGTAGCGCTGCTCGGTGGCGGGGCGGGCCGGGTTGGCGGGGTCGGCGATGTGCCAGTGCTGCACCGGCGACTCGTCGGCCCGCTCGACCAGGATCGCCTCACCCGACGGCGACCACCAGTAACCCCGCATGCGGTCCATCTCCTCGGCGGCGATGAACTCGGCGAGGCCGTACGTCACCTCGGGAGACTCGGGACGGGCCAGCGCGTGGTCGACCTCGTCCTCCAGGTCCTGGATGTGGAACGCGCCGCCGGTCACGTAGCCGACGTGGACGCCGGTGGGGGACATCCGGGGGTCGATCACCGGCCCGGAGGTCGTCAGCCGCCGTATGTGCCTGGTCTTCAGATCGACGACGTAGAGGCCACCGGAGAGAGCGAAGGCGGCGACGGTCACCGCCGAGTCGGTGCTGTATCCGACGATGCCCCCGGCCTGCTCCCTGCTCCGCTCGCGGCGCGCCCGCTCCTCGGGCGGCAGGTCCTCCTCGTCGGCCGCCAGCGCGCGAGGGTCGGCGATGAGCCGTTCCGTGCCGCTGAGGACGTCGTACTCCCACAGGCAGGTCACCGGGTCGAAGCCGCTCCTGGTCCGGAGGAAGACGACGCGGTCACCGCCCGGGGCGATCGTGAAGCCGCGCGGCACCCCGAGAGTGAATCGACGGGTTCTGGCGTGCAGGCGAGGGAAGCTCTCACTCATACCAGCCATCTTGCCAGTTCCGCATCGAGTGTCTTGTTTTCCAGGGGCCGCCGGGAAGGGAATTCGGAGGTTCTGGGCGATGCCCGGCATCGATACCCTCGGACGCATGACTGATCGGCGCCTCATGCTCGTACACGCCCACCCGGACGACGAGACGATCGGCAGCGGAGCCACCATGGCCAGGTACGCCGCCGAGGGCGCGCACGTCACGCTGGTGACCTGCACGCTGGGGGAGGAGGGCGAGGTCATCCCCCCGGAGCTGGCCCACCTGACCGCCGACCGCGACGACACGCTGGGCGAGCATCGCGTCGGGGAGCTCGCCGCGGCCTGCGCGGCGCTCGGCGTCACCGACCACCGCTTCCTGGGCGGCCCCGGCCGCTGGAGGGACTCGGGCATGATGGGCGCCGCCTCCAACCACAGGGAGAACGCCTTCTGGGGGGCCGACCTGGACGAGGCGGCGGGCGAGCTCGCGAGGATCATCCGCGAGGTGCGGCCCCAAGTGCTCGTCACCTACGACGAGAACGGTTTCTACGGCCACCCCGACCACATCCAGGCCCACCGCGTCGCCTGGCGGGCCGTCGAGCTGGCCGCCGACCCGGGGTTCGGGGTGCTCTCGGGCTCCGTGACCCGCTCGGAGGGCGCTTCCGCGTCCGGGGAGGCCCCCGGTGGAGGGGGCGGGGAGGTGCCCGACGAGAGGGCCGGGGGGACGTCCGGAGAGGTGCTCGGCGGGGACGGGCCGTGGCGGGTCGCGAAGTTCTACCACACAGCCGTCCCCAGATCCGTGCTGCACAGGAGCGAGGAGGCGATGCGCGAGAGCGGCACCCCCTTTCTCGTCGAGCCGGTCGACGACCTGCCGTTCGGTTGCGCGGACGGGGACGTCACCACCGAGATCGACGCCCGCGCCCACATCGGCAGGAAGACCGAGGCGTTGCGGGCGCACGCCACCCAGATCAGCGTGAGCCCGCCCTGGTTCGCCCTGTCCAACGACGTCGGCCAGGAACTCCTCGGGGTCGAGCACTTCATCCTCCGCTCCGGTGTACGGGGTCCCGCGGGCCCGGGAGCGCCGATCGAAATGGGCGGGCTCGGCGAGCCGTACGACCGTGAGGACGATCTCTTCGCCGGGATCCACTAGCCTCGATGCTTGTGATGGAGCAGGTCCCGGCTGTGCGCGCGCCCTCGGAGACGGTTGTCGCCGTGGCGACGAACGCCGTGCTCTTCGTGCTCGGGCTGCTGCTGGGTGTTCTGGGAGGCTTCCAGCACTCCTGGTACATCAGGCCCGTCCCGGTCTCCGCCGTCGTCTGCCTCGCCCTGCTGTTCGCGATCCCCTACGGGGCCGGCCGGATGACGCACGGCAAGTCCGCGGCCGTGGCGTTCGTGGCGGGCTGGGCGCTGATCACCATGATCTGGATCTCCGGACGGCCGGAGGGCGACCTGGTCATCGCCAACGACCTGTCCGGTTACCTTTACCTCTACGGAGGGCTCGCGGCGGTCACGGTGGGGATCATGCTCTCGCCGTCGGCCACCCTGGGCGGGACGTGGCCGCCCACCTCGGACGGCTACCGTTCCGGTCCCGAGTCCGCGCCGATACCGTCGGATTCCCCGCCTCCGTCCGGTTCCCCGCCCGGTTCTCCGCCCTCGCCCGCGACGTCCGACCCGGGGATTCCGCCGGGCCCGGCTCAGTCCGGCGCGGTCGCGTCCGGCTCGGCCCGGTCCGGTGCGGTGCCGCCCGACTCGGTCGTGCCCGGTTCCGTGCAGCCCGACCGGACCGGGCCGGATCAGACCCCGCCCGGCCGGGTCCCTCCCGGCTCCCAGACCCCACCCGCACCACCGGGCACGTCCGCTCCCTGACGCGGCCCCCGCTCGGCGTCCCGGGGCGTCTGTCGCTCGCCGCCCCGATGGCGGACAATCCGGGTATGCGGCGGTTACATCGAGTACGGCGAACCCTCAACTACATCAACCTGTCCACACCGCTGGGGCTGCTCCTGGCGCGCGTCGGCCGCGCCCGGGTGACGCCCGGGCCCGACGGGCTGCTCCTGGCGTACGGCTACCGCTTCGGGTTCCCGATCGCCTCGGCGTTCACCGTGGGGAACGTGGTGCTGACCAAGCACCCGGAGGGCTTCCTCGCCGGTGCCCTGCTCAAGCATGAGGACCGGCACGCCTCCCAGTACATGTGCTGCGTGGGCCTGCCGATGCTCCCGCTCTACGTCGTCGCGGTGGTCGTCTCCATGATGATCTGCGGAAACCAGGCTTCGTGGAACCTTTTCGAGCGGCTGGCGAACCTGGAGGACGGCAACTACGTCCGAAGGTCGCCCTGGTGGCGTAACACCAGATCCCCACAAAAGGAATGAATCCCGCTGTGGGGGGATCTACAAGGGGTGAGCTGTCGATGACCGAAGGGGGCCGCCCATGTCACAGACCTCCCACCCAGCAACCGCCTCCCACCTGCCCGCGGAATTCGACGGCCTCGTCGCGGTGCCTCCATGGCGTCCCGGATGGTCGGCCCGCTTCACCGCGCGACCGGCGCGAGCCCTCAGGAAACTGGGCCGCACCGCCGGCCGGGCGGTGCGGGATCGCCCCTCAGGACCGCGTACGGCCATCGCCGAGGCGGCATCCCGTTCCTCCGTGCTCTCCGCTCCCTCGACGGCCCCCTCGTTGGCTCTCTCGCCGGCTTTCTCGACGGGAACCTCGACGGGGGCGGAGTTCCCCGTACGGTTCGGGACCTCCGTGCGACCCGCGCCTCCCGTACCGCCCGCGCCGCCGAGGCGGCCGGAGCCCCTGCCGAGACGGTCGTGGCCGGATGGCTTCAGGGACCGGCTGACCTCGCCGATCCCGACGTTCCAGGAGTTGCTGGCGGTCGCCTGGCACGGCACGCTCCGGCCCGATGTCGGGGACGCGGACCGCATCCCGGTCCACAGGAACGGGCTCCCACGGCCGACGGGGACCGAGGCGGTCGTCACCTGGGTGGGACACGCGACGTACGTGGTGCAGATCGGCGGGCTCACCATTCTCACGGACCCGGTCTGGGCGAGGAAGATCGTCGGTGTCCACCGACCCCGCCTCACCCCGCCCGGCGTCGCGTGGGCGGACCTGCCCAGGATCGACGCCGTGGTGATCAGCCACAACCACTACGACCACCTGGACGCGTGGACGGTGCGGCGGTTGCCGCGCAGCACGCCCGTCCTCGTACCGGCCGGGCTCAGGTCCTGGTTCACCCGGCGCGGATTCCGTGACGTCACCGAGCTCGACTGGTGGGAGAGCACCCGGGTGGGGGACGTCCGCTTCGACTTCGTCCCCGCCCACCACTGGAGCCGCCGGTCGATCTGGGACACCTGCAAGACCCTCTGGGGCGGCTGGGTGATCGCCTCCGACGACCAGACGATCTACTTCGCCGGGGACAGCGCGTACGGTGAGCGCTTCGCGCAGATCGGCGCCCGCTACCCGGACGGCATCGACCTGGCTCTGATGCCGGTGGGGGCGTTCGAGCCCCGCTGGTTCATGCAGGCCGCGCACGTCGATCCTGAGCAGGCCGTGCGGGCGTGCCAGGACGTGGGGGCGCGCCGGATGGCGACCATGCACTGGGGCACGTTCGTCCTGTCGGGGGAGTCGCTCCTCGCGCCGGTGGAGGAGGCGAGGGTGGCCTGGGCACAGGCCGGACGTGACCGCGCCGACCTGTGGGACCTCGCCGTCGGCGAGTCCCGCGTCCTGACGCCCTGACAGCGCCTCGGGGAGGCGGGAGGAACGGGGATCCGGGCCGCGAGGGCTCGCCCCGCGCCCAGAAGCGGCCCGGAAGCGGCCCGGAAGCGGCCCGGAAGCGGCCCGGAAGCGGCCCGGAAGCGGCCCGGAAGCGGCCCGGAAGCGGCCCGGAAGCGGCCGTCAGGGGTCCCGGAGGCGCAGCCCTCGCCTCTCAGGGGCCACGCCTCGGGGACCGAGCGTCAGGGGATGAGCGTCAGGGTGTGGGTGGCCGCCTTCTTGACGGCCTCCTGGCCGGCGAGCATGGGGGTGGTCTCGCCGCGCGCCCACAGTGGCGCCTGGTCCCAGTAGTTGTCGTGGAACGCGTGGCCGGAGGCGCCGGTCAGGTTGATCCATCGGGACTTGTCCGGGTTCGCCAGGTCCACCACCATCCGCATGGACGGCAGCCAGCTCACCGCGTAACCGTCCCGCACGTCCCACCCCGCGGCGTTGACGGCGTCGTCGCTGCCCGCGACCGGGAACGGACCCCGGTTGAACAGCCACTCGATCGGGCCGATCCCCGAGGTGCCGAAGGTCTGGTGGACGAGCTCCAGGGAGTGCAGGTCGCCCCAGCGCCAGTCCTTGACGTCCGGGCCGAGCAGGCCGTTCAGCTCGTCGTAGGCCCTCGCCATCGCCCGTCGCAGCATGTCGTCGCGGGTCTCGGCGCGTGGGGTGGTCGTGTCGTCCCAGAACGCCTCGTCCGGCTTGTCGAGCATGACCCGTACGACCTCGAACCAGCGGTCGCCGCCCTGGGGCCAGGCGCCCTCGGGGAGATCGTCGTTGAAGGTCTCGATGAGCAGGTGCCGCCAGACGGCGTTGAAGTACATCGCGGGAGCCGAGTCCGCGCCCTGCCCGTGGTCCCAGTCGCGCAGCAGCTCGCGGGCGTCCTTGGCGGGCCCGGCCATCTCGACGTCGAGCAGCCTGGGCACCAGGAAGCGGGCGAGGCCGTTGTCGCTGTCCTGCTGCAACGCGCTCATCGCCGCCACGTCCACCTTGCCGTCGTCCTTCAGCGCCTCGCGGAGGCGCTGAAGGATGCGCTGGGAGCGGTATCCGTACGCCCAGTCCTTGGTGAGGTTGTACGGATATCGGGCGGGGTCGATGACCGCGTTGTTGGCGGTCACGATGTAGCCCTCCGGCGGGTTGTAGAGGCTGGGCAGCTCGTTGAAGGGGATCGTCGACTGCCAGGCGTACTCACCGGTCCAGCCGGGCACCGGCCAGGTGCCGTCGCCGCGGGTCCGCACCGGGATCCGCCCGGGGGCCTGGTAGCCGATGTTGCCCTCGGTGTCGGCGTAGATCAGGTTCTGCGCGGGCACCTCGAACCTGCTCGCCGCCGCCCTGAACTCCTGCCAGTCCTGCGCGACGTTCAGCGAGAAGATAGCGTCGGCGGTCCTGCCGGGCTCCAGGGCGGTCCACTTGAGCGCGACCGCGTCGCCTTTCTCCTCGAAGACCGCGTCCATGCCGGGCAGCGTGTTCTTCGCGCTCTCCAGGACGTCGGAGATGATCGGCCCGTGCATGGTGTCGCGCACCGTGAGCCGTACGTCGTCGCCCCCGGCCACCTTGATCGTCTCGGTCCTGATGGTCATCGGCTTCCACTCGCCCATGAGCAGGTACGAATCGTCCTTGATCCGCTCCAGGTAGAGGTCGGCGACGTCCGGGCCGAGGTTGGTGAAGCCCCATGCGATCTTGTCGTTGCGGCCGATGACCACGCCGGGTACACCGGAGAAGGTGAATCCGGTGACGTCGAACGGGCACTCGGGGCTCTTGACGCGGCAGTGCAGCCCGGCCTGGTACCAGACCGAGGGCATGCCCGGCCCCAGATGGGGGTCGTTGGCGAGGATCGGTTTGCCCGACTCGGTGTGCTCGCCGCCGACCACCCAGGAGTTCGAGCCGATGCCCCTGCCGCCCGCCGGGTCGCCCATCAGGCTCGGCACCGCGCGGATGGCCTCGGCGGCCCGGGTGAGCGCCCCGGTGGCGGGCGCCACCCCCGACGGCTCGGGCTCGGCCGTCTTCGGCTCCTCGTCCTGGCGGAACCCGCGCTCGCCGACCGAGCCCCGGGTGACGATCGGCTGGTTGGTCTCGTACGGGTAGTCGGGCCAGAGCTGCTCCACCCGGCCGCGCGGCAGCTTGCTCGCCGCGAGCGCCCGGCCGATCTCGTCGGTCATGTTGGAGCGCAGGTCCCAGGCCATCGCCTTGAGCCAGGCGAGCGAGTCGGCCGGGGTCCACGGCTCGGGCCGGTAGTCCGGGCTGGTCGCCCGCAACAGCACGTACTCCAGGCTCTTGTCGGCGAAGCCGTCGTTCCGCTTCATCCAGGCGTTCACCCCGCCCGCGTAGGCGTCCAGGTAGCGCCGGGTTCGCTCGTCGAGCAGGGGGAGTTCCTTCTCGGCCACCTTCCGCCAGCCCATGGTCCTGATGACCCTGTCCTCGGTCAGCGTCGCCGAGCCGAACATCTCCGAGAGCCGTCCCGCGGTGACGTGGCGGCGGAAGTCCATCTCGAAGAAACGGTCCTGGGCGTGGACGTAGCCCTGGGAGAGAAAGAGATCTTCTGGGGAGTCTGCGTATATGTGCGGGATGCCCGTCTTATCGCGATATACGGTGACTTTTCCCTTCAAGCCGTCCACCTTGAGCTCGCCTTCGAGCTGCGGGAAGGACGCTCGTACGCTCCATACGCCCGCTCCGGCGAGCAGCAGCCCGAGCACCAGAAGAACGGTGAGCACCCGCGCCAGCCACGTGAGTGGGCGGGGCATCCAGGCGTACGGGCGGAACCTCACAAAAACCTCCTAGGCGACATGCTTCCGCAAGTGTGGCACCACCCCCATGGGGTCGGCACCGACGTCAGGGCGAAGATGCGCGTATGAGACTTTTGCTACCGACCTGGTCAACGCCCACGGCACGGTGGCCGCGAGCCGTCTGACCCGGTTCCGCTCGTACGACCCGAGCCCTCAGAGGCGGGCCGGGACGCCGGTCAGATCGGGCCGATCCCCCAGTGGTGGACGGCGCGGTCGCCGGGGGCGAGCCTGATGACGTCCTCACCGCTGCGGAAGGCGTTCGGCGGGCAGGTCATCGGCTCCACCGCGAGCCCCAGACGGCGGTGACCCTCCGGCAGGGTGTCACCGGTGTAGAGCTGGAGCCACTCGATCCCCTCGCCTGCCCACAGCTCGACCCCGGTCCCGTCGGGGGCCGCCAGCGTGACCCGCACCCGGCCGTCGGCGCCGCGCTCCAGACCGGTGAACGCGGTGTCGAGCTCCGTCCCGCCGATCGGGCGGGGGACCCTGAAGTCGTACTCGGTGCCCTCGACGTCGTGGCGGCCGGTGGGGATCTTGCGGTCGTTCACCGCGATCCACTGGGCCGCGGGGAGCTCCAGGAGGGCATCGTCCAAAGCGCAGAGGGTGCCCAGGGACAGGTAGGGATGAGCCCCGAAGCCGTACGGCGCGTCGGTGGCGCCGACGTTCTCCACGCTCACCTCGACCTCCAGGCCGGCCGAGCCCAGCGCGTACCGGACGGAGAAGTCAAGGACGTGCGGGTAGCCGAGCTGGGGGAACAGCCGCATCCCCAGTCGGATCGAGCTGTCGTCGTGGAAGAGGACCGTCCAGGGGAACGACCGGGAGAAGCCGTGGATCGCGTTGCCGATCTTGGGCTCGCTCAGCGCGAGCTGCCGCTCCTCGCCGTCGAACGTGTAGCGGCCGTCCTCGACCCTGTTCGGCCAGGGAAGCAGCGGCAGCCCCGCCCCGCCGAGCGGGGGCTCGTCCTCGGGAAAATCGATGACGAGCGGACGGCCGTCCAGGGTGAGACTCCGTAGTCCTGCTCCGAGCTCGGTGACGACGGCCTGGAAACCGCCGTCCGAGATGGTGTGTTGGGCCCCTGTGGGCGCGATGTTTTTCACCCGGCAATTCAACACCTCCTGCTGCCGCCCCCCATCCACCAACCACCGCGCGGCTGAAAGAGAATGATGACCGGAAACGGCCCCCACGGGTCACTTGCTTTCCTCTAATCGCTCCTTGTGCGCGCGTGGAGAGATATCCCCAGCCTCGAAACCGGATGCTCCGTTGGTTGAGGACGTGGCGGCGCTGCTCCTTCAGGATCGTGCCGCCGCGCCGGGCTGTTAGGTGAGTTCGAACCAGACAACGGTTCCTATGAGGTCGCGGTGGAAGCCCCAGCGGGTGGCGAGGTCGTTGACGAGGAGGAGTCCTCGGCCGCCGGTGGCATTGGGTCGGGGATTTCCGGTGTGGGGATCCGGGTGAAGCCGGGGTCCTGGACGGTGACGATGACGCCGCGCAAGGTGAAGGCCACCGTGACGACAAACTCCCGTGGCCGGTCGACCGGTGTGACGTCCGCGCTTCCGGCGTTCGAGGTTCCGGTGTCGGCGGGTTCGGTGCTGGTCAGTCCGCTGGAGTGTTCGATGGCGTTGGTGGCGAGTTCGCTGGTCAGGAGCACGGCGTCGTCGCGGAGCGGGTGATCGTCGCCGAGGATCTCGGCGACGAAGTTCCGTGCGGGCCTGACCTGGTCGGTGGTGGCCGTGAACCGCTGGGAGATGACGGGAGCGTGGTTCGGCGTCGTCGACCAGCCGGGTATCCGGCCCGGGTCCGGCGACCAGAGCGCGGCCGGGTGAGCCGGTCGGGTGGCGTCGCCGGTCGTGGTCCGGAATCGGTCGGCGAGCACGCCGACGAGGACGGACAACAGTCGTACGGTCATCCCGGTCACCTCCCTTGCTCGTGTTGTTCGGAGTGGGGGTGGAAGTCCTCGATGTGCTGCATCCGTGCGGCGAGTTCGGCGGGGGTGTCGGCCTCGACAAGGCCGATGTGTTGCCGGTACCGGATGGGGGAGAGCGCCCACCAGTGTCCGGTGGTCTTGCCGTACCAGGGACATCAGTCGGGGAAGCGGAGCGTCAGCGTGCGCAGTGCCCGGAGGTCTTCGCCGGGCTCGTGCCGGAGGCTCTCCGCGTCCGCCTCGATGAGGGACATGCTCATGCCGTCGCCCCTTTCTGGTACGCCCCGCGCCTGCCGGGCCGCACCCCTGGCGGCGACTTCCGCCCGCACGATGTCACGGCCGCTCGCGAGTCGGGTTCTGTCCCGGCCTGCGACGTGCCCTGAGGGAACGGCTCTTGGCGTACGGCCCGGAAACGGCCTCGGCCACTGATGATCAACCGCCGTCCCGGGATGACGGTTGCGGGCACGGTGGCCCTGGCGTCGCTCATGGATCGCGACTCCTTTTCGATCAAGGAACTCCGCACGGCCTGATCCGCCTGCGGCATTCCGCTTTACGTGACGCTGACTGGCGCCCATAGTTGAAGTCACGGATAGTGTTCAATAAGACACAGTGCGTCGCATCGATGCTCGTGCGACGTATGCGACGGATCACGAGGGCAGACGTGACTGGACAATCAACAGCGAATGCCTCGACGGAGTGGCAGGAGTTCGGTCGCACTCTGCGAGCGTGGCGGGAGCGTCGTGAGTTGAGCCTGCGCGATCTCGCCGAGCGGGTCCGATGGCACTTCTCATTGATCGGCAAGTGGGAACAGGGAAAGAACCGCCCGCCTGTCGAGGCGATCACGGCTCTCGACGCCGCACTCGACGCGGGAGGCGAACTCATGAAGCGGGCACTTCGTGCGGCCATGGTTGACGCCGATCAGTTGCGGAAGAGTACCGTCGAGGTAAAGACCTCAAGCTGGGACGAGGGCGAGGATATGGAGCGCAGACGGCTTATCCGGGATGCCGCTGTCGTTGCCGTCGGTGGTGCCGTGGCGCCTGCGCTGGCCGCTCTGACGGATGCTTGGCAGGCGTCTGAGCCTCGGATCGCCGGTGCGAGCGTGTCGGGGGTGATGATCGACGATTGGGAGGACGCCGCCGCCGCGCACGCGAAAACCGCCCGCACCGAACCGCCCGCAGTCGTCCTCACCGCGCTCGCCGCTGACTTCGCTGAGATGGCGCCCCACCTTGCCCGTAAGCAACCCGACGCTGTACGACGAGATCTGACCCATGCCGCCGCCCGACATGCCGCTTTGATCGCTGGAAAGTGGACCGACATGGGCAATCGCCGACAGGCGCGCCGCTGGTGGAGAACAACCAGAGCGCTCATCGACGAATCCGGGGATCGGTTGCTCGCCTCCTGGTTGCGTAGCCGCGAGGCGCTCCACAGGCGAAGTGATCCAGCCGAAGACCTCACGGAGGTTCTCAAACTCTCCCAGGAGGCTCGCCGTCTGGCCGGTCAGCAGCCAACTGCTCCGCTTGTGGCCGCCTTGACCGCAGAGGCGAAAACACTCGCGGCGATGGGGTCTCACATGGACGCAGTCGGCACACTGCGAGAAGCCGAGAAGATGTTCGACCGGCTTCCGGCCCTGACCGGCGCGTTTCACAGTCTTGGCGAACGCGGACTGTGGTTCGATCGGAGCCTGATCTACACCCTCGCGGGTGATGTGAAGAACGCTGCTCAGTCGCAGGACGCCGCCGAAGGTCTGTATCCCGTTAGCGATCAGACGTTGCCCCGGATTCGATTGCACCGTGCCGCGCTGCATGCTCGCACCGATCCAGAGCAGGCCGCACAAGAGGCCTTCAAGATTGTCGATGATCTTTCCATCGAGCGCTGGATGACCCGCTATGCGATGGATGCAAAACTCGTGCTCGGCGCTCTACCTGAGCAGGCCCGTGCTCTGCCTGCCGCTCGTGAGCTACGCGCGCTGACTGCCAGCCGGTCGGTCTGAATCGAACACGACGCCTCGGCTTTCGGAGGTCAGGATCGAGGCAGCCGAGGCCACGAGCCTGCACCCACAGTATTTCCAGCCGCTTGGGCAAGAGTCGTGCGTACACTCAAGGCATGACCGCCGCCCATGACTACGACGACGTACACCACCTCGTCGAGCAGCTGACCCCCGACCAACTGGTCGAGGTCCGCGCCCACGCGCTCCGGCTGGTCACCGGCCGCCAGACCTTCGTGCCATGGAACGAACTCAAGCGGACAGCTGCTCACCTGCCGCGCATCGACTACGCCGAGTTCCGCAGCGACGTCGATGTCGCGATCGATCAAGACACCCTGCTCGGGGACGTTCGGTGAGCGACCAGCACAGCCTCTTGCTGGACACCTCCGCCGTCATCGATCTCGAACGACTCGACGAGCAGCGCATCGCCGACGTTCTCGGCTGCCGTCCAGGCGATTTGCGTCCGGCGATCAGCTCCATCTCGATGGCCGAACTCGCGGCAGGCCCGCACGCGGCCAAAGCCGCCGACACACGAGCCGTACGGCAGGCGGTACTGCAGTGGGCGGAGTCCACCTTCGATCCGATTCCTTTCGACACCGACGCAGCGCGTGCCTACGGAATCATCTACGCCCTCGTGTTGGACCTCGGCCGCCAGCCACGTAAGCGACTCGCTGATCTGTTGATCGCATCGGTCGCTGCAGCCAACAGCCTCCCCTTGGTGACCCGGAACCCCGACGACTTCGCCGGGCTAGAGTCCCAGATTCAGGTGATCGCCGCCTGAAACGGCCACCTCAAGGAGGGATGGACGGGTTGTAAAGACGACGCCCTCAGAACGATATTCGCCTGATCGTCAGGACCAGGTCTGGCCCTCGGGGGTGTCGACGACCTTCACGCCGAGGGCGGCGAGCTCGTCGCGGAGGAGGTCGGAGGCGGCCCAGTCCTTGGCGTCGCGGGCTCGTGAGCGCCGATCGAGCAGCTCAGCGGCGCCTTCGGGCAGGGTCTTCGGCCTGACCGCTTTGCCGATGTCGAGGGAGAGGTCCAGGGCGAGGATCTGGTCGAGGTGCAGGAACGCCTCGAAGCGTGAACCGGGGGAGATCGAGCCGTCGCGCTCCAGTTCGCGCATGAGCCGCAGCGCGAGCGGGGTGTCGAGGTCGTCGTCGAAGGCGGCCTCGATCCTGGAGACCCGGTCGGCGGGCATCGGGCCGCTCGGCGACTCCGACCACTCGGCCACCTGGCCGCGCCAGCGCCGCAGGGTCTTGTCGGCGGCCCGCAGGGTGTCCCAGGTGAGGTTCATCTGCTGGCGGTGGCGGTGCTCAAGCAGCGCGAGCCGTACGGCCAGCGGGTCGAGACCGGCGTCCGCCACGTCCTTGAGCAGGACGACGTTGCCGGTGGACTTCGACATCTTGCGCCCGTCGAAGAGCAGGTGCTCGCCGTGCACCCAGTGCCGCACCACCTCGTGCCCGGCGGTGGCGTCGGACTGGGCGCGCTCGTCGTCGTGGTGCGGGAAGCGCAGGTCGATGCCGCCGGTGTGCAGGTCGATGTTCTCGCCGAGGAAGCGCAGTGACATGGCCGAGCACTCGATGTGCCAGCCGGGGAAGCCGCGGCCCCACGGAGTCTCCCAGGTCAGCCCCTGCTCGGAGGGCTTCCACAGCGCCCAGTCGGCGTGGAAGCGCTTGCGCGGGTCGACGGCCTCGATCCGGTGGCCCGGCCTCAGCTGGTCGAGCCGGTTGCCGGAGATCTCCCCGTACGTCGGGAAGGAGGCCGCGTCGAAGAAGACCGATCCGTCGGGGGTCGCGTACGCGTGCCCCTTCTCGATCAGCTTCGCGATCATCTCGATCATCAGGTCGATCGACTCGCTCGCCCGGGGCGAGTGCTCGGGCGGGCGGATGTTCAGCGCGGTCGTGTCCGCCACGAAGGCGTCCTCGTAGAAGCGCGCGACCTCGAGGATGCCCCGCCCCTCGGCCCTGGCCTGGGCGAGCACCTTGTCCTCGCCGGAGGGGTCGATCTCGGTGTCGTCCACCAGGTGCCCGACGTCGGTGATGTTGCGGCAGGCCACCACCCGGACCTTCTGCCGCTCGCTGACCCGCCTGATCAGGTCCGCGAGCAGGTACGAGCGGAGGTTGCCCACGTGGGCCGACCTGTAGACGGTCGGGCCGCAGGTGTACATCCGCAGGGAACGGCTCCCCTCGGGGACGATCCGCTCGACCCGGCGATTCCGTGTGTCATACAGGCGCAGCATGTGTCGAGCCTACGCAACGATCGCGCCCGATCCCACGGCGCCTGAGCCGCCCCGGGCGCGACCGGAGCCGGGACGGGCGCAGCCGCACCCACTCTCTGGGCGCGTGGCCGCGCCCGTACCGGGGGGTACGGCGAGATCACCCTTCGAGGAAGGCGAGGATCTCGCGGTCGCCCCGGTCGCGCAGGCGGGTGATCACCTCTTCGCGGGTGCAGCCCTCCGACAGGCCGATGCGGGCGCCGATCAGGCGGATGCCCTCCGCCTCTGAGGCCACCGGCGCCGTGTAGCCGATCAGGTGCAGTGCCCGGTTCAGGGCGGGCAGGGTCGGTGAGGCGGCGGGCAGGTAGCGGGTGAGCAGCTCGCCGCCGTCGGAGACCGTGAGGAAGACGTGGTCGCCCTCGGAGGCGTTGGCGGCGATCAGGACGGGACGGATGGAGCCCATCGTCGGCTGGTTGTGCCAGCTGATCACCACGTCGCCCGAGGGGGTGGCGGCGGTGAGCTGGCCGCCGGGGGCCATGCCCAGGTGCGCGGCGAAACCGGTCGGCAGCGGCGAGCCCGAGCCGCGCAGGTGCTCGGCGTTCACGTCCACCCGGTGCCACCAGCGCCCGTCGCGGCTGCGGAAGCAGCGCCGGGTCTCGGAGACGTCCCTGCGCGGCTGGTAGTCGGCCTGCTCGGCTCCGGCGACCCTGATCCACCCGCGCTGCGTACGCTCGAAGCCGGGCCCGCCCGCGTACGCGCGGACCGAGCTCTCGCTCACGTCGTAGCGTTCGGTGAGGTTGGTGACGATCGTGTTGACCGACGCCTCGCCGTTGGCCCGTTCGATCTCCCGGACGATCATCTCCCGGATGCCCAGATACTGCTCGCCGCCCCAGCGCGCGAGCCCGTACTTGTTCCGGTCGACCCGCAGGAAACGGTCGTCGGCGGTGAGCTGGTTGCGGATGCCGACGAGGCTGTAGTCCTCGCCGATGCGTTCCTGGATCTCCTCGGGGGTGAGCGGGCCGCCCGCCACCGCGAGCACGGCCTCGGCCTTGTCGTTGACGCTGCGCGGCCAGGGCACCACGTGGTTCTCCAGCACGCGCAGCTGGGGCACCGCGATGAGCCAGCGCTCGGCGACGTCCTCGCGGATGCCGAGCTGGCTGGCGAGCGTTACGGCCTCGTCCATCGGGCGGGGCCCGTCGGTGAACAGCTGCCGGGTCTTCTCCCTGAGCTCGTCGGCGCCTCCGGCGACCAGCCAGCCGTCCACCTGCTCGTAGCCGGTGAGCAGGGTCCGTACGAACCGCCAGGAGGGGATGCCCAGGGTGGCGAGCTCGGTGCGGTGCCAGGGGACGGCGGCGGCGAGGTCGTCGGCGGGCACGGCGGAGCCCAGCCGGCCCCGCAGCCACGACACGTGGGCGATGAGCGGCGCCGCGTCCTCCTTGGCGAGCCAGGCCTCGACATGGTCGCGCAGGTCGCGTTCGATCTGCCGGATGCGCTCCCTGGTGACCGAGAACCGCTGGGCCAGGTCGTCGAGGGTGGCCCGCTGGGAGGCGTACAGCCGGTCCCTGGCGATGGCCCGCTGCCGCTCGTCCAGTGCGGTGAAGACCTCGTCGATCAGCTCGGGCAGCGGCCGGTCGGGCCGGGAGGGGCGAATCCTGGTGACGCTCTCCTCGGTGATCGGTTCGAGGAGCCGTTCCAGCACCCCGGTGAACAGCTTGTGCACCACCTCGCGGCCGAGTCCTTCCGGCGTGCGGGCGCTCGCGGCGGGGTCGGCGAACCTGAGCAGGGGGAGGACGTCACCGAGCATCAGGTGGCCCCAGCACGCCAGGGCGAGGTCGGCCAGGCGACCGGCCACCTCGGACGTCCCGATGGTCGAGCAGGCGGTGTCGAGCGGGAGCGCCTGCCACCACGCCTCGGGGAGGCGGGGGTCGGTCGCGATCGGCGCCACCTGGCCGGGAGAGGTCCAGCGCAGAGGTGGCGCGATGTCGCTCAAACTGAGGTTCATTGAGGTCCAACCGGCAAAGGGGAATATATCCGCATTTCAGACTATGTGGTCAGGTAGGAAGGAATGGACTTGCCCGTCCGTAATGAGAAACGTAAAGAAGTTCCCTGGCCCGGGTGCAGGCCACATACAGCAGGCCGCGTTCCCGCTGGAGGTCGTGTGCCCTTGCGGCGGGGTCCTCGCCGATCGGGGTGAGGGAGTCGAGGTCGGGGACGATCCCCTCGGTCACGCCGATCACCGCGACCCGGCGGAACTCCAGTCCCTTCATGCCGTGCAGCGTCGTCACCCGTACCCCCAGATCACGCAGAGCGGCC
Source organism: Streptosporangium sp. NPDC049046 (assembly GCF_040649155.1). Lineage (NCBI taxonomy): Bacteria > Bacillati > Actinomycetota > Actinomycetes > Streptosporangiales > Streptosporangiaceae > Streptosporangium > Streptosporangium sp. NPDC049046. Next base: position 208,788 of record NZ_JBEZEZ010000009.1, read on the forward strand.
CGCGCGTCACGCACGAGGCCGGCGGTCCTGGCAGCCACCGCTATCTCCTCGGGCGTCACACCCTCATTCACCCACTGTCCCACCTGTGCCACCAGACCCGTCAGTTCGTCCTGCGGTGAATCGTAGGCGCGGACCATCGGCCGGAGCCCGTGCCGGGTGCCCCTGAAGCCGTAAAGCTCCTGCACACCCTTGACGAGCCCGTCGGCGGGACCGCCCCCGCGTAATCGGACTCCCCAGGACAGGATCTCCCGTGGGAGCCGGTACGACACTCGCAGACGCTGCTGGATCGCGTCGATTCCCACGGCGCCGAGCGTCACCCGCGTGTCGAAGATGCGCTGGTGCGGGTCGCCCACGATGAACAGGTCGTCGCGGGCGTGCGGCACCGCCGCCCGCAGCAGCCGCCACTGCGCCGGGTGGAGATCCTGCGCCTCGTCCACGATGATGTGCCGGTACGGCTCCCGCGCGGGCTCCGCCTCCTCCAGCAGGTCCCCCGTCGTCTGGCCGAGCAGCACCGACGCCTCGGAGGCGAGCTGCAGCAGGGTCCGCTTGCCGCGTACCCGCAACTGCTCGGTGACGTGCTCGACGGCCCTCCACACGGCGGCGCGCTCCTCACCGGACAGCTCGACGCTGCGGCCGGGGCGGGGGGCCGCCAGATACTCGTCCAGGGTCCGCAGGTTCTGCGCCAGGACCACCTGCTCCCACTCGCGCAGCAGGAACGCCGGGCTGTGACCGGTCTCGGTCTCCTCCCAGAGCGCGGTCAGCTCGGCGGCGCCGATCAGCGAGGGCGGGCGTCCCTCGGCCTCGGCGACGACGCGGTGGGCGAGCCGGTCCACGTTGCCGACCTCGATCCGCTTGCGGACCACCTCGTCCTCGATCAGCAGGTCGAGCCTGGTCGCGAGCTCGGCGCTCAGCCCCTGGGAGAAGGTGACGAGCAGGATCTGCCCGCTCGCGCGCCTGGCCAGGTAGGCGGCCCTGTGCAGGGCGACGAGCGTCTTGCCGGTGCCCGCGCCTCCGGTGACCAGCGTCGGCTGCTGGTAGGACTCCCAGTACGCGAGCCGGTGCTGCGGCGGGTGCAGGAACACGCACCAGCCGGGCGCGTCGAGCACGCGGTTCAGCTCGCGCGGATCTTCGACGAAGACGGCGCGGTCGGGGCTGCGTACGAGCGCGGCGCCGAAGTCCTCGGGATTGATCGGCTCGGGGCCCGCGGCGACGGCGCGGCAGTTCTCCAGCTCCCGCCACGCCCCGGCCATCGACTCGCCCCTGGCCAGCGCCGCCAGCGGCTCGTACTGCGTCGGGGGCAGCAGCGGCTCCAGCGCCTCCAGGGTGAGCTGGTCGGTGATCTGCCTGACCAGCGGCAGGAAACGACCGTCGACCCCCAGTTCGGCCAGGTCGCTGTCGCAGATGTCGACGAACAGCCGCGTCGCGGACGCCTCGGCCGCCCGGCGCACCGCGGGCCGCACCCGGTCCAGCGCCTCGGCGTCCCACATCTCGACCACGCCCAGCGCCGTGTTCACGCCGAACCGGTAGCGCTGCGCGTACGCCCACGCCTCCGCGTCCGGCAGCACGGTGAGCAGCCAGTACACGTCCCGCTGCTTGACCACGACGCCCCGGTACCGCTCGGCCAGCCACAGGGTGGCCACCCGGGGGTCCCTCGCCCCCCTGACCCGCTCGGGGTGCGGGGCGCCCGCGACGTTCTGAAGGAACCTGCGCGTCGAGACCACGATGTCCCTGCGCACCGGCTGGGCCAGGGCGCCGAGTTCGACGGGGAAGTCGGGGGAGATGGCGAGGCGGGGCATGGGTCAGGCCAACAGGGACAGGAGATCGCGGTCCCCGCGTTCTCGAAGCCTGGTGAGGAGTTCCGGGAAGCCCACGGGGCCCGTCATGCCGACCCGGGTGGCGATGACCCGCCTCGCCTGCTCGGGAGTGCCGCCGGCCGCGGTGTAGCCGACCAGCCGCAGCGCCCGCGCCGTCGTCTCCACCTCCTCGCCCGCGAGCGGCAGGTGCCTGGCCCGTAGGACCCCCTCGTCGGACAGGGTGAGAAACAGGTGACTGCCCTCCTTGGCGCCCACGTCCTCCAGGAGCGTCCTGAGCGACTCCAGCACGGGCCTGTCGTGCCAGCTGAGTACCAGTTCGCCGACCGCGCTGCTGACCGTGCGGCCCTCGCCCGGCGACATCCCGAGGTAGGCGGCGAACCCGCTGGGCAGCGGGCACTCGGTGCCCCCGAGGTGTTCTTCGGTGACGTCGATCCTGAGCCACCAGCGGCCGTCCGGCTGCCGGAAACAGCGCCTGGTGAGCGAGACGTCCTTCAGCGGGCGGAACGGGGCCTTCCTCGGCTCCCCGCCGCCCGGCGGCTCGCCGGTCCCGTCACCCGGCTTCTCCACGGTGAGGGCCGGGGCGCCGTTCGAACGCTGGGGAGACCGCTCGCCCGCGCCGAGGATGCGGAGCTGCGGGACGTTCTCCAGCCACTCCTTGGACACCTCGGGGTGGATGCCCAGCGAGGAGACCATGTCGAGGGCCTTGTTGATCGTGAGCGGCGGCTTGGCGCCGCTGATCATGTCGCGGGTACGGTGGCGCAGCTCGGTGATGTCGCCCTCCACCAGCCACTCGTCGACCAGGTGGTAGCCGGGGAGGGTGGCCAGCACGAACTGCCAGGCCGGTACGTCCAGGGAGTGCAGTTCCCCGGTGTGCCACTCGGCCGCGTTGATCAGACGCTCCCTCGGCGCGGCCTTGCCGAGGATCCTCTTCACCCCCTCCAGGTGCTCCCGGTACGGGGCGGCCTCGTCGGAGGCGACCCACTCGGCGAGTTCCCGGCGCAGATCGGCCTCGATCTCGCTGATGACCTCGGGAGACACCGCGAAGAGCTTGGCCAGCGCCTCCACGGTCGCCGGGGCGTCGCTGAACAACCTGTTCTGCGCCACCGCCCAGCGCTTGTCCTCCACGTTGGCGAAGACGCCGTCCAGCAGCGCGTGCAGGTTCTTCCGCACCGGCCGGGCCTCGTCGTCGTCGCGGCCCTCGTCGCCACCCTCGTCACGCCTGTCGGCCTCGTCGCTCTCCGCGACCGGCTCGGGGGCGTCGGGGAGTGCGCGGGCGTCCTCGGAGTCGTCCTCGTGGGCGTCTTCCGCGCCGGTCTCAGCTGTCTCGGCGGCGGGCTCCACGTCCGGCTCGGAGGTTTCCGCAGCTCCGGCCTCCGTAGATCCGGCTCCTGCGGCTCCGGCTTCCACGGCCTCGACTTCCGAGGGGTCAGCCGTGGTTTCCACGGCTCCGACTCCGGTTTCCGCGGGTCCGTCCCCGGTTTCCGCGGCTCCGGTTTCCGTGGCCTCGACTTCCGAGGGTTCAGCCTCCGTTTCCACAGGTCTGTCCCCGGTTTCCGCGGCTTCGACGTCCGCGGGTTCGGCCCCGGTTTCCACTGGACCGGCCCCCGCGGGCTCGGCCCCGGTTTCCAGGAACCCGGCTCCGGTTTCCGCAGGTCCGGCTCCGGAGGCGGGCTCCGCCTCCCCGGGAGCGGGCGCGAACCGGTCCTCCGGTACGAACGCGCTCGCCCCCTCCCACGGGAAGGCGTCATCCCGCTGGAAGGTGCTCGCCGACGGGCTCTTCCTCGTCGAGGCGGGCTGGAAGAGCGATCCGGGGGCCTCGTCGGGGCGGCGGGCGTCGGTTACCGGTGGCTCCCGGCGGGCCTTGCGCTTCGGCAACACCATCGGCTGCACGGGGGCCTCGGGCTCCGGCGTGGGAACGTTCTCGGCCTCTTCCGGCACGGTCTGCGCGCGGAGGTCCGCCACGACGGGCGGGCCGTCCGGCGCCCGGAGCCCTCCGGCGACGGACCCGCTCTCGGCTCCCTCGCCCGCGAGGGCTCCACGCGTGGCGGCACCGTCCGCGACGGGCCCGTGAGCGGCCCCGGCCGCCCTGGAGGACGCGGCCCCGGAGGACGCGGCCGCGTGCGCCGGCGGGATCGCGTGGGCGGGGACCGCCAGGCGCGTGAAGACCGCCGTGAACAGGACGTGCAGCAGGGGGACCGGCTGGATGAACGGCTGGTCGCGCAGGTCGTGGCCGGTCAGCGCGAGAAGGCCTGACCAGGACCCGGCGCGGTCGAGGGCGATGGCCGTGGAGGGCTCGTCGGCCTCGTCCGGGTCCAGGACGTGCAGGGCGGGGAGCACGTCACCCAGGGCGGCGGCGGGCCAGTGGTTCAGGACGATCGAGGCGAGGATGTCGGCGAGCCTCTCCGGACCCAGCACGGCGAGCACGCGGGCCATCGGCAGGCTCCGCCACCAAGCGTCCGGTAGGTCGGGCTGTTCGCGCAGAAGTGGGATCGTGGCCGCGTCGCTCCAGCGCAGCGGCGGCACGAGGTCACTCAGACAGAAGTTCATCCGTTCCCTTCACCAGCCCCTCAAGCCGCCCGAGTCACCCCATGTGGCCGGGGAACGAGACTCATGGAACAGACCATAGTCTGGCAAATTACCTCGGCGCATTGGGTGAGTTCAGCGGCGTACGGCCGCGAACCGCAGTCTCACGTAGTCGGCCATCCACCCGCTCTCCCGACGCAGGGCGGGGGCGGCCAGCTCGTTCACCCGCCGGAGCAGCGGGTCGACCATCTCCGCGGGCACCTCCTTGAGCAGCGAGCCGGCGAACATCCGCACCCAGTCGGCCGCCCCGCCGGGGCACTCGTCGAGCGGGGTCGGCCGGTCGAAGTATTCCAGCAGGCGGACGGTGAAGCCGCCCTTCTCCAGCCGCGTGGCGTATTCGGCGGGGGTGGGGAAGTACCAGGGCAGGCCGGGCTCGGGCAGCCCGTACTCCCGCCAGGCGGTGGACAGTGCCGCCGTCAGCGCGGCGCAGTTGCCCGCGCCGCCCATCTCGGCCACGAACCGCCCGCCGGGCGTGAGGGCCTCGCGGACCCTGCTGATCACCGCGTCCGGTTCCTGGCCCATCCAGTGCAGGGCGGCGTTGGAGAAGACCGCGTCGTAGGGCTTGGCCACCGTGAAGCTTCGGCCGTCGCCGACGACGAAGTCCAGCCCGGGATGCTGCGCCTGGGCCTTCTCGATCATCGCCTGCGATCCGTCGATCCCCAGGACGTAGGCGCCCCGGGAGGTGATCTCGGCCGCGAGCATTCCCGTGCCGCAGCCGAGATCCACGATGCGCTCCCCGGGCTGCGGGTCGAGGAGGTCGACCAGGGGGGCGCCGTGCGCCGAGACGTACCCGAAGCTGTTGTCGTAGGCGCGAGCGTTCCACCTCATCAAGCTCGGGGTGTCGTATCGCAAGACGATCAGCTCACATTCTGAGACGCGAAGCCTCTTATCGGTACTCTCCAGACACTTTAGAGCCTCTGGGAAGTCGCGACATATCAGTCTCAGCAGCCTCAGCAGCCTCAGGGCTATCTCACCTTGTCGGCCCACTCGCGCTGGAGATAGGCCCTCGCCGTGTCGATCTCCGGGATGGTGAGGACCACCGGCCTCGCGTTGGTGGCGGGGAGTTTCGCGGCCAGCTCCTGGTCGAGGGTGCCGCGCATCTGGAGGGCCTCCATCCTCGCGGGCCTGGCGTAACCCTTCAGGAACAGGTTCTGCCCCTTGTCGGAGAACAGGAACTCCTGCCAGAGCCTGGCCGCGGCCGGGTGCGGGGCCCGCTTGTTGATGGCCTGCACGTAGTACGCGCCGAGCACGGCGTCGCCGGGAATCATCACCTTCCACGTCTTGTCGGCGGCGGCCCGCTCGGTGTTGTTGTAGTCCCAGTCGACGAGGACCGAGGCCGCCTTGGGGGTGGCCGCGAGGTTGCCCGCCTTCTTGAGGCGGTGGAAGAACTCCACGCCCCGCTCCGCCCGCGCCTCGCCGCCCCGCAGGGAGGTCGCCATCACCCCGTTGAAGGCCGCGGAGACCTCTCGGGGGTCGCCGGGCAGCGCGACGCTGTGGCGCGGCTTGAGCAGGTCGGAGAAGGACGCGGGGGCCGTGACCCTGGTCGGGTCGTAGCCGATGGACATGTAGCCGCCGTACCCGGCGTACCAGAAGCCCCTGTGGTCCTTCAGGCGGTCGGGGATGTCCTGCCAGCCCTGGACCCGGTACGGGGCGAAACGGGCGGCGTTGGCCGCGGCGACGTCCATGCTCAGGTCGAACACGTCCGGTTTGAGGTCGTCCGCGGCCGCGATCTCCCGTGCGCTTCCGGCGTCGGGCTCCAACTGGTGCACCTTGATCCCGTACTCCTCGGAGAAGGTGTCGATGATCTCGCCGTAGTTCACCCAGTCGCGCGGCAGCGCGATCACCGTGAGCGCCCCCTCCTGCCTGGCGGCCTCCACGAGGCGCTCCATCGTCGAGAAGCCCTCCTTGAGGGAGGCGGCCTGCACGTTGAGAGGCGGGAATTGGACGTTCTGAGGAGCCGGGGCGCCACATCCGGCGATCGTGGCCGTGAGGATCACGGCGGCTGCGGCGCTGGTACGTACGGTCACGAGCGGAATGCTCTCCGCTGTCATTCCCCTGGTCGAGCAGGCGCGACGCTTCTTAGCGAACGGCTTACACGTGTCTTGGCGAGCGGCTTACCCACCGGGCGCCCATCCTGACCGGCCAAGGGTTCCGAGAGTCCCGGCGAGACTCCGGTGAGGTCTGTGGCTTACCCGCAGGGCGCCCGTCCTGACCGGTCGGTGGCTCCGAGCGTCCCGGCGAGGCTTGAGGTCCCCGGAAGTCCCCTGGAGTCCTTCGGAGTCTCTGTGCCGCCGTTCACGCGCCGGTGCGAGGCCCCCGGGGCCGTGGAGACTCGGGAACGACCTTCGCCGCGGCGAGCGTCTCCTCGGCGATCTCCACCAGGACGCCGTTCCGCCTGCGCACACCGAGCACGCCGTCCCGCCAGAACTCCAACTCGCCGACCGCGTCGCGAAATCCCTCGGGGACCCTTCTCCGAGTGGTGACTCTTTTGCCCACGTCGGAAGGGGTTATGGTGATGCTCAGGCGAGCGCTGACATGAAAGGCCACCGGCTTTTGCCCCCTCCCGTTTCAGAGACGCGGCGGGCACGGCAATACTAGGGCTTAGCAACTCGCGGTCGAAGTCGTGCCTAGGTGCGTAAAGAAGAAGGAGCCCGAGGTGACCTACGTCATCGCGCAGCCTTGCGTGGACGTCCTGGACAAGGCGTGCATCGAGGAGTGCCCTGTCGATTGCATCTACGAGGGTGAGCGGATGCTCTACATCCACCCCGACGAATGCGTCGACTGCGGCGCGTGCGAACCGGTGTGCCCGGTGGAGGCCATCTTCTACGAGGACGACCTTCCCGAGCAGTGGAAGGACTTCTACAAGGCGAACGTGGACTTCTTCGAGGACCTGGGGTCGCCCGGCGGCGCCTCCAAGGTCGGCAAGATCGAGAAGGACCACCCGGTCGTCGCGGCCCTGCCCCCGCAGGCCGAGAGCCACTAGGAGTCGGTGTCCGAGGGGGCGGCCGCGACGGCCGTCCCCTCGCGCCGCCGTCGCCGGACCCCGCTCCGGCGAATCACACCGCCATCGCCGGACCCTGTTCCGGCGAATCACACCGCCATCGCGGGACCTCGTTCCGGCGAAATCCCTCGCCATGTCATCGGCGGGCCCAGTTCCAGTGAAAGACGACGGCTGATCACCATGAACGCCACTCCCGACCGGTCAGCGGCTTCGAGTGCCCCGGCGAGGCTCCGATGAACGGCCTGCCGGACTTCCCGTGGGACCGGCTCACGCCGCTGAAGGAGCTCGCGGCGTCGCACCCGGACGGGATCGTCGACCTGTCGGTGGGCACGCCCGTCGACCCGGTGCCCGCCATCGTGCGGCAGGCTCTCGCGGATGCCTCCGACAGTCCCGGATACCCGCTGACGTACGGCACCGAGCGCCTCCGCTCGGCCGCCGCCGGGTGGCTGCGACGCAGGCACGGCGTGATCCTCGACCAGGCGAACGTGCTGCCGCTGATCGGTTCCAAGGAGTTCGTGGCCTGGCTGCCGACGTTGCTCGGTGTCGGCCCGGGGCAGCGGGTGATCCTGCCCGAGCTCGCCTACCCCACCTACGACGTGGGAGCGCGGCTCGCGGGCGCCGAGCCGTACGCCACCGACGGGCTGCTCGCGCTCGGTCCCGAGCGGGTGCCGCTGGTCTGGGTGAACTCCCCGTCCAACCCGACCGGCAGGGTGCTGCCCGCCGAGCACCTGCGCAAGGTCGTCTCGTGGGCGCGTGAGCACGGCGCGGTCGTGGCCTCCGACGAGTGCTACATCGAGCTGGGCTGGGAGGAGCGGCCGGTCTCGATCCTGCACCCGGACGTCTGCGGCGGCTCGCACGAGGGCCTGCTCGCGGTGCACTCGCTGTCCAAGCGCTCCAACCTGGCCGGTTACCGGGCCGGGTTCGTCGCGGGAGACCCCGCGCTGGTCAAGCGGCTGCTGGAGATACGCAAGCACGCCGGCATGATCATGCCGGCGCCGGTCCAGGCGGCGATGGCCGTGGCCCTGGACGACGACGAGCACGCCGAGGAGCAGCGGGCCCGCTACGCCGCCCGCCGTGCGGCGCTCCGCCCCGCCCTGGAGGCGGCCGGCTGGAAGATCGAGCACTCCACCGCGGGCCTGTACCTGTGGGCGTCCAACGGAGCCGGCTGCTGGGACCAGGTCCGCGCGCTGGCCGGGAAGGGAATCCTGGTCGCGCCCGGCGACTTCTACGGGACCGCGGGCGAGAGGCACATCAGGATCGCCGTGACGGCCGACGACGAACGCGTCGCTGCGGCGGTGCGGCGCCTCCAGTAGGATCGCGCGGCATGACCCCCGAGGTCGTCGTGATATTCGGACTGAGTGTGGCCACGCTCGTCCTGCTGTTCGTCGCGTTCCTCGCGACGACGCGTCAGGACGGGGAGGCCGACGAGTCCGAGCGCTCCGGCGAGACGCCCCTCCCCTCGGTTGAGGCCGCGCAGCCGTCGGCCCAACCGTCCGCGGGCCATGTCGGCATCGACTACCCCGACCCCCGCACGATCAGGGTCGGCGACACGATCGAGTGCCAGGGGGTCCGCAGCAGGGTCCTCGGCGCCCTGTACCTGTCGTGGCAGGGCACCCAGTGGACCGAGTACCGCCTCGACGACGGCACCCGCCGTCCCCAGTGGCTCTCGATCCAGATGCGCCCCGGGCTGGCCACCGATGATCCGCCGCACCTTGAGGTGCTGCTGTGGACGCAGGTGCCCACGGAGGGCATGATCCCCGCCAAGGCCACGCTGAGCGTCGAGGGAGTCGACTTCTTCCCCGTCGACCGGGGCACCGCGGCCTTTCGGGGCGAGGGGGTCACCTCGATGCCCGAGCGGGGCCTGCTCGACTTCGCCGACTACCGGGCCGCCGACGGCCGCTTGCTCAGCTTCGAACGCCTCCAGGGCAAGCGCTGGAGTGCCTCCCACGCTCAGCCCCTCGCCCCCGGCACGATCAAGATCGAAAAGAAGAAGGGCAGCTAGGCCACACGCCTCCGATCACTCCGACGCCCTGTACGTCGACCCGAACCCGACCTGTCCGGTCGCGATGTGGACGCACTCGTCGCGTAGCGAGTCGCGGTGGGGCCCGCCGGGCTCCTCACTCACGGTGTACGAAATGCGGGGTGTGCGGGGCCGCCGTCCCCGACAGGTCGCGGACGATCAGGACAGATCGACTTTCCTGGCGGAGGCTTTCGGGTCGGCCCGCCAGCCGTCGTGGCTTTTCGCGGCCGTCCATGCCTGGCCGTCGTAGCGGATCCCTCCCAGCCCGAACTCCTTGGCGTGGGCGATCGACCAGGCGGCCACCAGCCAGCCGCGCTTGCGCGAGGAGGGCTCGAAGGCGCTGCCCGCTCCGAACGCCCTGGCGAGCTCGCGCGCGGCCCTCCGCTCGTCGGGGAGCGGGGTCTTGCCCGTCGGGGCGGGGAACCAGCAGTGCACCGCCTTGGGCACGCGCCCGGTGAACGCCGCCGCGAGAACCTTCCCGTCCTCCTCGTGCTGGGCGTACGCCGACCCGTCCGCCGAGCGCTGCACGGCCTGGGCCGCCTCGTGGAGCGGCAGCTTGCGGTAGTTTCGCACCTTCACCAGCGCGGAGAAGAACCTTCCCGAGGCGTAGACGGGGTCGACGAGCTGCTCGGGCCTACCCCACCCCTGGGAGGGGCGCTGCTGGAACACGCCGACCGAGTCGCGGTCGCCGCCCGTCAAATTCTCCAGCTTGGACTCCTGGATGCCGGTGGCGTAGGCGATCACCACGGCCCGCTCGGGCAGCTTTCTGCGGGCCGCGACGGCCGCGATGATCGCGGCCACCTTGGCCTGTTCGAGGTCCAGCTCCAGAGAGCCCTCGGGCGTAGTGATCTTGCATCCCTCACCGAGGTCGACGAGCGGTGTCACCTTTCTGAGAAGGCTGAGAAGACCCACGGTGATGGCCACCGCGAGCACGGTCACGATCGCGATGATCGCGATGACCCCTTTTGAGAAGCGCCGTCGCACGGTCAAGAACCTACAGGTCCCCAGCGATTGCGCGGTCTGGTAGAACGCCGCGAACGTAGGCTCCGGCCATGACCCAGAGCGATGCCGGCCCGCTGCCCGCGGCCGTCGACGAGCTGTGGCGGCGCAGGGCCGAGTTGAGCCCCGCCGACACCGAGGCCCGCGCCGTCGTCGTGAGCGCGGTGGACATGCTCGACAGCGGCAAGGTCCGGGTCGCCGGGGTCTCCCGCGCCGGCGAGGTGGTCGTGGACGAGCGCGCCCGGCGGGCCGTCATGCTCGCGTTCCTGGTGCTCGGCACGTACAGGTCCCAGGTGGGCGACTTCCACCACCACGACCGCGTTCCGCTGAAGGCCTCCGTCGAGGGGGTGCGCGTCGTGCCGGGGGCGATCGCCCGCTGGGGCTCCTACCTGGCGCCGGGCGTCGTGCTGATGCCCTCGTTCGTCGACATCGGCGCCCACGTGGACGAGGGCAGCACGGTGGGCACGTGGGCCTCGATCGGCTCGTGCGCCCAGATCGGCAGGAACGTCCACCTGTCCGGAGGAGTCGGCGTCGGGGAGAGCGGCGACCCCGGCGACGAAGAGGCCTTCCTCGCCGCCGAGGAACGGACGGTGCCCGCGATCGTCGAGGACGGTGCGATGATCGGCGGCCGGGCGGTGATCGCCGATGGAGCCCGGGTGGGACGGGGTGCCGTGGTCGGAGCCGGGACGATCCTGTCGGGCTCGACCCCGGTGATCGACGTGCGGACGGGCGAGGAACTGGAGCCCGGGCGCGTCCCCGACTGGTGCGTGGCGACCGGAGGCACCCGTCGGCGCGAGTTTCCCGGCGGCGCCTTCGACCTGGGCTGTGTCCTGGTGCTCGAACGCCTGAAGGACGGCCACAGACCAGGCAGGGCCGAACTCGACCGCGTCCTGCGCGGATAGGGTCGTCGGCGCCCGGACCGGTGGGGGCGCGGGTGGGACGGGAGGACCGTTCGGATCCGGCGCGGGCACGGCGGGTTTCCCACGGGGCGGGACCTCGTGCGGGCTCCCGGGGCGCGGGATCTCGTGCGAGCTCCCGCGGCCTGGGCGTGGGATCTCGTGCGGGCACCCGGGCGTGGGCGTGAGACTCGTGCGGGCACTAGGGTCGCGGGCATGAGTACGCGTCTGGACCTCACGCAGGATGTCGGGGAGCTCACCGCCAGGATCGTGGACGTCGAGTCGGTCAGCGGCGGCGAGAAGGCCCTGGCCGACGCCGTGGAGGAGTCCCTGAGGCCGCTACGGCACCTCACCGTCGAACGCGACGGCGAGTCGATCGTGGCCCGCACTCATCTGGGCCGCGGCGAGCGGGTGGTGATCGCCGGGCACCTCGACACCGTTCCCGTCGCGGGCAACCTGCCCAGCCGGGTCGAGGGAGACCGGCTGTACGGCTGCGGCACCTCGGACATGAAGGCCGGTGTCGCGGTCGCGCTGAAACTCGCGGCCACCCTTCCCGAGCCCAGCAGGGACGTGACCTACGTCTTCTACGACTGCGAGGAGATCGAGGCCGAGCGTAACGGGCTGCTCCGCCTCAGCCGCACCCGTCCCGACTGGCTCGCGGGTGACTTCGCCGTGCTCATGGAGCCCACCGACGGCGTGATCGAGGGCGGCTGCCAGGGCACGCTCCGAGCCCAGATCGTCATCCGGGGCAGGCGCTCGCACAGCGCCAGGTCCTGGTTCGGGATCAACGCGATCCACGCCGCCCAGCCGGTGCTCGCGATCCTGAACGCCTACGAGGCGAGACTTCCCGTCGTGGACGGCCTGGAGTATCACGAGGGACTGAACGCGGTGGGCATCGGCGGCGGCATCGCGGGCAACGTGATCCCGGACGAGTGCGTGGTGACCGTGAACTACCGCTTCGCTCCCGACCTGTCGCTGGACGAGGCGCGCGCCCACGTACGCGAGGTCTTCGACGGGTACGAGGTCCGCTTCACCGACGGCGCCGCCGCCGCGCGGCCCGGCCTGACCCATCCGACGGCGTCGGCCTTCGTCGAGGCCGTCGGCGGCACGCCGCGGGCCAAGCTCGGCTGGACCGACGTCTCGCTCTTTTCCGGCCTGGGCGTGCCCGCCGTCAACTACGGTCCCGGGGATCCGAACCTGGCGCACCAGAAGGAGGAGTTCGTCTCGTTGGCGAAGATCGCCGACTGCGAGCGCGGAATGCTCGGCTGGCTGTCGTGAGGGCTTGTTCGCGGCGTGCGCGGGCCTCGACGAGCGAGAGCCTGGAGGGGCGGTGCAAATGAAAGTGGCTTTCCTCGCCGGCCATTTGGCGGGGAAAGCCACTTTCAGTCCCGAGCAGCACCCTCGTTCGGTTAGACGTGAGCTGTTCAAAGTCCGGTTCCATGTTTTCATGGAGATTTTTCAAGATTTTTCTGAGACGACGCTACGGTGGCCCGCATGAAGAAAACACGTCCGGAGCGTCGCCAGGGGGCCGCCGTGGTCCGTGGTGACCTCGTCTCCGAGTCCACCCACGACCAGCGGCTTCTTGATCGGAGGGGTCCCGCCGACTGGCTGCACATGGATCCGTGGCGGGTGATGCGCATCCAGGCCGAGTTCGTGGAGGGCTTCGGTCACCTCGCCGAGCTGCCCCAGGCGGTCACCGTCTTCGGGTCCGCGCGCACCCCCGAGGGCACCCCCGAGTACGAGATGGGGGTTCAGCTGGGCAGGAAGCTGTCCGAGGCGGGCTACGCCGTGATCACCGGTGGCGGCCCCGGCTGCATGGAGGCCGCCAACCGGGGAGCCGTGGAGGCGGACGGCGTCTCGGTCGGCCTGGGCATCGAGCTGCCCTTCGAGCAGAGCATGAACGAGTACGTCGATCTCGGCATCGAGTTCCGCTACTTCTTCGTCCGCAAGACCATGTTCGTGAAGTACTCCTGCGGATTCGTCACGCTGCCCGGCGGTTTCGGCACCATGGACGAGCTCTTCGAGGCGCTCACCCTGGTCCAGACCCGGAAGGTCACCTCCTTTCCCGTGGTGCTGATGGGGACGGAGTTCTGGGGCGGCCTGATCGACTGGATCAAGAACACCCTCGTGGCGACGGGCAAGATCTCTCCGGTGGACGTGAATCTCATCCACGTCACCGACGACGTCGACGAGGCGGTCCGGATCATTGTGGACGCCGACAGCAAGAGGGGCCGCCTACTGGAGGACGAACGGAAGGCGGCCATGTCCACAGTCGGTGACGCCGAATAGTTGGCGCGTGTTCGGCCACGCCGAATAGGGTCGGCGCGTGTTCATTTGCATATTCCTCGCGTCGAGTCAGAAGATCGACAAGAAGTATCTGGAGCTGGCGGAGCAGGTCGGCACCGAGCTAGCCAGGCGCGGCCACTCCCTGGTGAGTGGCGGGGCCAGGGTGTCCTGCATGGGAGCCGTGGCCCGTGCGGCCCGTGCGGGCGGCGCCCGGACCATCGGAGTGATCCCTCAGTCGCTGGTCGACATCGAGCTCGCGGACGAGAGCGCCGACGAGCTGGTGGTCACCACCGACATGCGTGAGCGCAAGGGCGTGATGGACGCCCGCTCCGACGCCTTCCTGGTCCTGCCCGGCGGCATCGGGACCCTGGAGGAACTGTTCGAGATCTGGACGTCCCGCACCCTGGGTCTGCACGACAAGCCGCTGGTGGTCCTCGATCCCTGGGGGATCTTCAAGCCGCTGCGGGAGCTGGTCGAGGGTATGGAGGAGGCGGGCTTCACCCGCCCGAACGTCTTCGACGCCATCTCCTGGGCCACCACGGTCGACGAGGCGTTCCGGCTGCTGGAGAAGTCGACCAGGCACCTGGAGCCGAGCGCGGAGGAGCTAGGCGAGGCCACGGCGGGTTAGCGCGGGCGGTCGCCGCCCGGCGAGGGCGTCGGTCATCTCGACCGCGAGCCGCACCTGCTCGACGCGGTCCGTACGGAAGACGCGGGCACCGGCCCACGCGCAGATCGAGGCCGCGGTGAGCTCGGCGGCCTCGGCGTCCCGCTCCCTCGCGGCGTCTCCGGCGGTGTTTCCGACGGTGTCCATCCAGGTCGCTGGGTTTCCGGTGGCGTTCGTCCCGGTCCTGGCGTTTTCTGCGCCCTTTCCCGAGGCTGCTGCGGCGTCCGGCCCGCCTCCGGTGTTGCCCGCGGCCGCTGTTGCGGCCCTGGCGTCCGCCCTTCCGGCGTTTCCGGCCGTGTCCGCCCCGCCCTCGGCCTCGTCGGACTCCCCGAGGTCGCCGGACGGTACGGGTGGTGCGGAGGTGACGCCGGCCAGCCTGGCCGGGGTGACGACCACGGTGCGCCCGGCACGGGCGAGCTCCTCGACCTCCCCGATCGAGGCGGCCTCGACCCAGCCGGGCTCGCCCGGGTCACCGGGACGGAGCACGACGAAGGCTGCCAAGCCGGGGGCGGACGTCATGATCCGATCCTAGGCCAGCGCAGATGTGGCACGATTCGTATGTGCTGGTCGTATTAGCTCTCGCTGCCGTAGCCGTTATCGCCGGTGTCACGGTCGTCGCCATGGGCCGGGGAGGGGAGCTGAGTGAGTTCGCCCCCGACGTGCCCCCGCTGAACCTGCCCCAGGCAGGTCAGCTCGGCGCGGTCGACTTCATGGCCCTCCAACTCCCGGTGAGCCTCGTCGGATACAACACGCAGAGCGTGGACGAGACGCTGAGCCGGGTCGCCGGGGCACTGAGCGAGCGTGACACCAGGATCGCCGTGCTGGAGCAGCGGGTGTCGGAGTTGCTCGCCGGCCGGCTCCAGGCTCGTCACGAGCTCAACCCCGGCTCCCGGACCTCGCCGCGCGGCCCCGAGGCGCCGTACGAGCTTTCCGGCGGGGACGGTTTCGGGCCGTCCGAGGAGTTGTCGAGTGGGTCGCGGGCGGTTTCGGGTGCCGAGAGTGAGAGGTCATCCGGGCCCTTCGGCGGGGACGGTTTCGAGGCGTCCGAGAAGCTCTCTGACGGGGCGAAGGCCGAGGATGAGCCCGAGGAGGCTGTGCCTTCCAAGGATTCCGAGCCGGAGGAGACTGCCAGGCCCGACGAGGCGTCTGAGTCATCCGGGTCATCCGGTGTGTCACCTTTCGCCAGGCCGTCCGAGCCGCCCCAGGTGCCGGATTCGTCTTCCTCGTCCGAGACTTCGGATTCGAAGAAATCGTCTCCCGGATCCGTCGGCCTCCGTACGGGGGAGCGGGAGACGGAGGACACCCGGTGACCGAGACCTCGCGAACAGTGGCTCCAGGCGCCCCGGTTCACGGTGAGCCTGTGACATCCGAGACTCTCGCGCAGCCCGTGGAATCGGCGGAATCCCCAGGGCTCGTGCGCTGCGGCTGGGCGACCTCGGCCCCCGACTACATCGCCTACCACGACGAGGAGTGGGGGCGTCCGGTCACCGGTGACGACCAGGTGTTCGAGCGGATCTCGCTGGAGTCCTTCCAGTCCGGCCTGTCGTGGATCACCATCCTGCGCAAGCGGGAGAACTTCCGGGCGGCCTTCGCGGGATTCTCCATCCCGGCCGTGGCCGCGTTCGGCGAGGAGGACGTCGATCGTCTGCTCGGCGACGCGGGCATCGTCCGCAACCGGGCCAAGATCGAGGCGACGATCGCGAACGCGCGGGCCGCGCTCGACGTCGACCTGTCCGACCTCGTCTGGAAGCACGCGGACCCCGGCGCGCCCGTACCGAAGATCCCCGCGGACGTGCCCGCCCAGACCCCCGGTTCCAAGGCGCTGGCCAAGGAACTCAAGGCGCACGGCTTCCGTTTCTTCGGCCCGACCACCGCCTACGCGCTGATGCAGGCCATCGGCCTGGTCAACGATCACCTGGCCGACTGCTGGATACGCCGGGCCTGACGTTTTCCCTCAGGGCTTGTGGCGCGGGGTCACCTTCTCACGCGGGGAGACGACGGTGCCCGGCGGCTTTTTCCTCGAGCCCCGTGAAGCGGGCGGACTCGGTGAACTCCGTGTGCGGTTTCAGACCTCGTTGAGCTGGCGGTCGACGAAGGCGGCGGCGGCGGGGAGCAGCCGCCCGGCCTCGTGCTCGAAGTAGATCCTCGCCTTCTCTCCCGGCCAGCCTCGCGGCAGGAGTTCGGCGGGGAGCCCGGGGTCGCGGAACAGGAAGTTGCGCCAGCCGTGCAGCAGCCTGCTCCGGGTGGCGAACACCTGGTCGCCGCCCGCGTTGTCGGGCAGCCCGCCGACCAGCTCCGTCGCCTGGGTCATCCACTCCTCGTAGGCGGCCCCGATGGCGTCCAGGTCCCATGTCCTGGCGACGAGCGCGGCGGGGTCACCGTCGAACACCGCCTCGAACCGGTCGGCGGCGAGATCCGCGCCTTCGAGGATCGCGTCGAGTTCCGGGGAGGGACGTGGTCCGATCCAGGTCGTCTCCGACAGGGAGGCGTATCCGATGAAGGAGAGATCCGAGCGCAGGCGCTCCCGTCTGGGACGCTCGCGCACGGGTTCCACCACGAGGATGTGCCATCGGCCGTTCCACGTGATCGTTCCGACTCGGTAAATTCTTAGCGCGGTTTCGTCGAGGCGGCGTACGCACTTGGGAGTGACCTCGTAGCCGGGTCCCCTGGGCAGCCGGGCCGGTGTGAGCCAGCCCTGCCGGACCATCCGTGAGATGGCGGTGCGGACGGCGGGAGCCGCGATGTCCAGCGGGGCGAGCAGACGAACGAGGGCGGCCACGGACGCGCGACCGCCTCGGGACCTGAGGTGGTCCCCGTACAGATCGAAGAGAGCGGCGCGGGCGTTCACGAGGACAAGTTTGGCCGTCTGAAGGGGGCTTGGACAACGGTCTTGATCGCCGGATGAGCCGACGCTGAGATTGATCGTTCCCATTCTCCCTGCGGAGGCGGGATAATAGGACATCACAGAAGACGTGAATGCGTCGGCCACCCTCGGGTCAGTCGGAGATCCGGAGCCCGAAGCAGGAAGGGATACACGCATGGCGGCTATGAAGCCGAGGACCGGTGATGGTCCGCTGGAGGTCGTCAAGGAAGGCAGGGGCATCGTCATGCGGGTTCCCCTGGAGGGTGGCGGCCGCCTTGTCGTCGAACTCTCGGCGGACGAGGCAAGTGCCCTCGGTGAGGAACTGAAGAAAATCGTCGGTTGATCCCGATCTAAACCAGAAGTGGTGGAGCCGGGCCCTATTTGAGCTTGCTCGGGAAGCATGACACCTGCGACGGCCCGCGAGACCGACGATGGACAGACGACGACACGGCCCTGGCCGTCGGACCGCCTCACGGTGGCTCGCGCCAGGGCCGTGGTGTTCTCCCCGGTGCCTCTCCCCACGCCGGGCCTGATGACTGGAGTTACCGCTATGCCCATCTCCCCCCATCTGCTCCTGCCGCGCGTTCCCTACGCGCAGGGGCTGTCCGTCGCGTCCTCGGAGGGCGCGGAGCCGGCCGCAGGGGAGGGGGCCGGGACCACGCTCCCCGGTGACGCCGAGTTGCTGGCCGTCCCCTTCGCCGAGGACCTCGCGCCCGATATCGAGCTGCCGGTTCCGGTGGCGGCGCTGCTCGCCCATCACAAGGTCAAGGGTGAGGCGGGCGAGATCGTCGAGGTTCCGGTCGCGAACGGCGACGCCGTCGGCCGGGTGCTTCTCTACGGGGTCGGCGACGGTTCGCCGGCCACCCTGCGCAAGGCGGGCGCGGCGGTGGCGCGGCGCGGCAAGGGCAGGGACGCCATCAGGATCGTGCTCCCGAGCGGGCCGGTGTCCGCGTTCGTGGAGGGCGCGCTCCTGGCCACGTACACCTTCAGGGTCGGTGAGGTGAAGTCCTCCCCGGTCACGCTCGAGTTCGTCGGCGACGGGGTCGAGACGGAGGTCGCCGCCGCCGAGGTGGTGGCCGAGGCCGTGGCGCTCGCCAGAGACCTGACCAACACCCCCTCCTCGGTGAAGTCACCCGCCTGGCTCGCCGAGCGCGCCGCCGAGCGGGGTGTCGCGGTGCGGGTGTGGGACGAGCGTGAGCTGCGCTCCGGCGGGTTCGGCGGCATCCTCGCCGTCGGCCAGGGATCGGTGAGCCCGCCCCGGCTGATCCAGCTCTCCTACGAGCCCGAGGACGCGACCGGTCACGTGGTCCTGGTCGGCAAGGGCATCACGTACGACACCGGCGGCATCTCGCTCAAGCCGACGAGCAACATGGTGTTCATGAAGACCGACATGGCCGGCGGAGCCGTCGTCATCGCGGTCCTGGGCGCGCTGGCCGCGCTCGGCGTGCGGGTTCGGGTCACCGGCCTCGTCGCCGCCGCCGAGAACTCCTTCTCCGGCACGGCCCAGCGCCCCTCCGACGTGATCACGCAGTACGGGGGCCGGACGGTCGAGGTGCTCAACACCGACGCCGAGGGCCGTCTGGTCCTGGCCGACGCGCTGGCGTACGCCGACGCGGAACTGAAGCCGGACGTCATGATCGACATCGCCACGCTGACCGGGGCGATCGGCATCGCCCTGGGCAAGGATCTCGGCGCGGTCTTCGCCTCCGACGACGAGCTGGCCGACGCCCTGATCGGGGCGGGGGAGACGAGTGGGGAGCGGCTCTGGCGGATGCCCCTGATCGACGACTACGTTCCCGCGCTCGACTCGTCCGTGGCGGACCTGACCAACATCGAGGCGGGATCGACCTACGGCGCGGGTTCCGTCACCGCGGCGCTGTTCCTGCGCGAGTTCACCGGTGGACGGCCGTGGGCGCACCTGGACATCGCGAATGTCGGCCGCAGCGGCGCCGACGACGGCGTTCTCAGCAAGGGGGCCACCGGGTACGGCGTGCGTCTGCTGCTCGGATGGCTGTCGGAGCTCCAGGGAGCGCCGATCGGGGAGCGGTGACAGCCGCGCCGACCATGCCGACCATGTCGGCGATGCCGACCACGTGGCGCTGAGTCAGGTAGCGGTGACCGTCCGCGCCGATCACGTGGCGCTGAGCGGTAGGCCGGGAGCCAGGCCCGTGGGCCTGGCTCCCGGTCAGCCTGCGGTCGCGGGACCGGATCCCCCGAAGGGTCCGGTGCGGGCCGCCGCTCCCGCCGGACCAACTCCTACCTGCTCGCCTCCGCGAGGCTGACGATGGCCTCGGCGGCCCGGAAGTGCTTGTTGCGGCCGAGGTCGCCGATGGTCCTGATACCGAACGCCTTGGCCAGGTCCTGGGCGTCGCTCTCGCTCACCCCGGAGAGCGCGCTGACCGGCGCGTTGGCAAGCGAGTGAAGATCGGACCCCTCATACTCCTTGTCGAGCAGTTTGTCGAGCTTGGCGGCAACCGTCATGGCGCACCCCTGTGTATCGGTGATCGTGGGAAAGGCCCGCGTTGTGGCGACATGGCCTTATCGGCATCGTTTCCGGCCGATAGAGGATTGACGCGCGTCTCCCAGGATCTTGGTGATCGCTTGCCGGACCCGTGTGAACGGTATTGCCAGGTTTCGGGGTGTGTCGCGGGCGGTGACGGTCGAGACGCCGGCCGGTGGACGGGGTGGACCCGCCCCGACGGCACCGTGGACATCGTCAGGGCCGCCCGAGAACCGGCTCTCTCCATGACGAGGCGACCGTTCGGGCGCACCGGGAGCCGGCTTGAGCGTCTCGGCGCACGGGACGCCCGTAGCCGGCTCAGTCGGCGAGTTTGACGGCCGCCAGGATGCCGTCTCCCAGGGGCATCATCAGCGGGCGGAGCCGCTCGTCGGAGCGGACCAGCTTGCCCAGTTCCCTGATGACGACCGTTTCCGGATCCCGCTGCGAGGGGTCGGCCACCCTGTTGCCCCAGAGGGCGTTGTCGAAGACGACGATGCCGCCGACCCGCAGCAGGCGGACGGACTCGGCCAGGTAGTCGGCGTACTCGTGCATGGCGCCGTCGCAGAAGACCAGGTCGTAGCCGCCGTCGGAGAGACGGGGGAGCACGTCGAGGGCGCGGCCGGTGATCAGGCGGATCCGGCCACCGGAGAATCCGGCCTGGGCGAAGCTCTGCCTGGCCAGCCGCTGGTGCTCGGGTTCCACGTCCACGCTGGTGAGCGTGCCGTCCTGGCGCATGCCGCGGAGCAGCCACAGCCCCGACACGCCGCAACCGGTGCCGATCTCCACGACGGCACGGGCGTTGATGGCGGTGGCGAGGAAGCAGAGAGCGGCGCCGCCGCCGGGCAGGATCGGGGGTGCCCCCACCTCCGCGCCGCGCATGCGCGCGGCCCGCAGGATGTCGTCCTCCCTGTGGAACTCGTCGGCATAGGCCAGAGTGGCCTCCAACGGACTTGTCGGCGTCTCTGCCATCGGCCTCTCCTCCCGCTTTCTCCGTACACAGTCATATAGGCGCTGGGTCGCAGCCTAAGGGAGGCAGGCCCGATCGGGAACTCATGTCACCCCCGGTGCGTTGCACGGTTTAAGCGGCCTTTGCCGGTCCTGAAGGTAGTGAGTGCGCACGAAGGGACGAAACCAGGCACTATGGCGATAGCGGTGGCCCCTGAGAGAGGAGTGCCGGTGGAGGGTTCCGACCACCAGGCGGAAGCTCCCATGTCCGACTGGACGCCTCCCACCTGGGAGGAGGTGGTCCGGACGCACTCTGCGCGCGTCTACCGGCTGGCCTATCGGCTGACCGGGAACGTGCACGATGCGGAGGATCTCACCCAGGAGGTCTTCGTCCGGGTCTTCAGGTCGTTGTCCAACTACACGCCGGGCACCTTCGAGGGCTGGCTGCACCGCATCACCACCAACCTGTTCCTCGACATGGCGCGGCGCAAGCAGCGCATCAGGTTCGAGGGGCTCGCCGACGACGCCGCCGAGCGGTTGCGCGGACGCGAGCCTTCTCCCGCCCAGGTGTACGACGACACCCATCTGGAGCCCGACATCCAGGCGGCACTCGACGCGCTCGCGCCCGAGTTCCGCGCGGCCGTCGTCCTGTGTGACATCGAGGGGCTGTCCTACGAGGAGATCGCGGCGACGCTGGGCGTGAAGCTCGGCACCGTCCGCAGCAGGATCCACCGTGGGCGGTCGCAGTTGCGTGAGGCGCTGGACCACCGTGCGCCGCGGAACGATCAATTCCCCCCGAACGTTACTCACGGGGAGGAATTCGCATGAGAAACCACAGTCATGACGAATGTCACGACGAGCCACTTGGCAAGGAGTGCGCATGAGTCACCTCGGAGAACGCGTTTCCGCGCTGGTCGACGGTGAGCTGAATCACCACGAGCGCGACCGTGCCCTCTCGCACCTGACCTTCTGTGCCCCCTGCAGGGCCGAGGTCGACGCCGTGCGGGCCCTGAAGAGCCGGTTGCGCTCCCTTGACGGTCCGGCGATGCCGACCGACCTGACGATGTCCCTGCTGCGAATGGCCGAGCCCGGCGGCCCGTTGCCGCCGCGTGAGCGCCCCTTTCGGGCCGCACGCACCTTCGGTGGCGCGCCCATTCCGAGCATGCACGGCATCGCACCCCCCGACAACCGGCCCAGGGGCCGTGCCGGAGGACCCCGCCGCGCGCGCAGGGCGGGTTACGTCGCGGTGGGCGTCGCCTCGGCGGCCGTGGCCATCGGGACCCTGTTCGTGGTAGGCGGGGCCGATCCCAACCCGCGCATCGTGCCGCCGGTCGACATGTTCGCCAACCAGCACAGGAACACCGCGCCCTATGGCGGGTCGGCGACGCCGACTCTCTCCCCCTCTCCGTGATCCGGCTGCCCGCCACGGTCATCCTGGCCGCTCTCATGCTGCTGGGGCTGGTGACGGGCGGTACGGCACACGCCGTCCGGTCCCCGCACGTCGCGCCGCCGGACGACGTCGAGAGCGAGGACACCGGCCTGCACCTGCTCCGCGAGGCGGCGGCCGCGGGCCGCTCCCGCGGATACTCCGGCACCCAGTACGTCACCTCCTGGGGCACCTCGGGTGCCGTCTCCGAGGTGTTGGAGGTGCGCAACGTCCCGGGAAAGGGGCTGACGGTACGCACCGCGTCCTCGGGGTCCTCGGGGTCCCCGGGCTCCGGGGGAGATGCCGCCCCCTCGGGTTCGGTGCGGAACGCCGATCCCGGCACCCCGGCCGGGGGCATGTCCAGCCCGTCCGAGGTGATGCTCGAGGTCATGGCCCGCAACTACCGGGTCGTGGACGCGGGGGAGGGCTTCGCCTGCGGGCGCCCGGCCCGCCTGGTGAACGTCCTGCGGGCCGACGGCACGGTCGCCGCCCGCTACTGGCTCGACCGGGACGGAGGTCCGGTGCTGCGCCGCGAGCTCATGGACACGAAGGGGCGGGTCGTCAGGGCCGGAGCCTTCGTCGACCTGACCCTCGATCCGGTGGTGAGGAGCGCGGCGCCCGCGATGGCGGCCGGTGGCCTTGACCTGGCCGAGCTGCCGCGGCTGGAGGCCGAGGGGCTGCGTCTCCCCCACACCCTGCCGGGACGGCTGGAGCTCTTCGCCGCTCGCATCGTCCCTTCCGGATACGTGTATCTCGGGTATTCAGATGGTCTGTCGGTTGTGTCGGTTTTTATCCAGTCTGGGATGCTTGACGAAGAACGTCTCCAGGGTTGGCATGCGGAACGGCGTAAGGGGCATACGATCTGGATTCGAGACCCTGCTGTGCAGGAGACGATCTGGGCGAGTGGGGGTCATGTCTACACTGTCTTTGCCGACGCGCCGGCCGACATGGTCGACGCCGCTGTCGCGGCGCTGCCGCACGAGCCCGTTCCCGATCTCTGGACGCGGCTCGGCCGCGGTGCCAGCCGTCTGCTCTCCTGGGTCAATCCCTTCGGATAGCGCGTGCTTTACACATCGCGTATGCCACTCGGGGGAAGATTGCCGGGTTGCACCGGTGAGCGGCCGTCCGCGAGTCAAGGAGTAGTGAGTATTCGATGACCGACGACGCCCGTACTGCCCGCGAGGCGAACGATGCTGAGGGCCGTACGCCGTCGGAATTCGCCGACGGCGGACACGAGACCCAGGAGTCCCGCCGCCCCGACTTATCCGGCCCCGAGTTCTCCCGTCCCGAGTTCCTGCCCGCCGGAGAGGGTGCTCCCTTCCACGCCGAGCAGCCCCGCGACGACGACTGGAGCCGGCCGGGCGCCCAGTCCGACCACGCCCGGTGGGGCAGGCCGCAGGACCAGCCCGAGTCGCTCCACCACGACAGGCACCTGCCGCCCGATGAGGGCGACCAGGGCCCCGGTCCCGTGGGCCACAGCTGGGGCGACCCCTCGGGCAGGCCGCCCAGGCAGGACACGATGGTCTTCGCCTCCCAGTCCGCTCAGCCCCCTCCGCCCACCCAGGCGTTCGGCATGGGACCCGGGTGGGCGCCGCCGCCCGGGGCCCCCGTGGGCCCCGGAGGTTTCGGCGGCTTCGGCGGTTCGCCGCCCAGGCCCGCCAGGAGTGGGCCTCGCACCACCACGCTGGTGATCCTCGGCCTGGTGATCGCGCTGCTCGCCTCCACGCTCGGCAGCGTCGGCACCTATCTCCTCACCAAGCCCGCGGGCTCGGGGCGCGACCCCTCCTTCAGCCTGGGCGGGGCGCCGACGGGCTCCAACGTCCGGCCTCCGGAGTCGGTGGCGGGCGTGGCCTCGAAGGTCCTGCCCAGCGTGGTGTCACTCGCCGTCGAGGGCGGGGCGAGTTCCAGCACCGGTTCTGGCTTCCTGATCAAGGGCGGCTACGTGGTGACCAACAACCACGTGGTGGCCAACGCCGACTCGCGCGTCCAGATCCAGATCCAGTTCAACAACCGCAAGTCCACCTCGGCCGTCGTCGTGGGCCGTGACCCCGAGTCCGACCTGGCCGTGGTCAAGCCCGCGGAGACCTTCGGCGCCCCCGAGATCGTTCTCGGCAACTCGGACAACGTGGTCGTGGGAGACCCGGTCATCGCGATCGGATCCCCGCTGGGCCTGACCGGCACCGTGACCTCCGGCATCGTCAGCTCGCTCAACCGGCCCGTCCAGGCGGGTGAGGAGAACAGCTCCGACACCACCTGGCTCAGCGCCGTGCAGACCGACGCGGCCATCAACCCCGGCAACTCGGGGGGACCGCTGGTCAACGTGAACGGTGAGGTGATCGGCGTCAACTCGGCGATCGCCACGCTCGGCAGGTCGGTCGGCGGCCAGAGCGGCAGCATCGGCCTCGGCTTCGCCATCCCGGTGAACCACGCCAGGCGGGTCGCCGAGGAGCTGATCACCACGGGCAAGGCGAAGAAGTCGCGCATCGGCGTCGCGATCGACCCGACCTACCAGGGCGTCGGGGTGCGCATCGCCACCGAGTCCAGGCAGGGCACCCAGCCGGTCGAGCCGAACGGCCCCGCGGCCCAGGCGGGCCTCAAGCCCGGAGACGTCATCCTGGAGATCGACGGTGTCGTGCTCCAGGACGGCAACGAGCTGATCGCCATGATCCGTAACAGGGCTCCCGGTGAGAAGCTCGCGGTCAAGTACCAGCGCGGCGGTGAGGAGAAGACCGCGACCGTCACCGTCGGTACCGCCCCCGAGCAGCCCTCACCCCAACCCTCCTGAGCGGCCCTTTTGAGAGGCGGGGTGAGGCGCGTGCTCACCAGTGGGGGCGTTAGTGTGGAACCTCTCCGGCGTGTGGCCGGAGAGGTGCCTCTGGCACCTTCCTCCCGGTAGGAGATCACCGTGTTCGGACTCGGCTGGCCTGAGATCGTGGCGCTGGTGGTGATCGCCCTTCTCGTCTTCGGCCCGGAGAAACTGCCCCAGGCCGCCTCGCAGGCGGGCAAGACGATACGCAACCTGCGCCGGATGGCCAACAACGCGAGAGACGACCTGCGGTCGGGGCTCGGTCCCGAGTTCGCCGACTTCGACCCGGCCGACCTCAACCCGAAGAACTTCGTCAGAAAGCACCTCATCGCCGATCTTGAGGACGATCTGAACGGCACTTCGAAGACCACCGCCACCGCGGAACCGGCGGCCGACCACCACGCGATGAGCGGCGGCGGGGAGCTGGGGTACGGCGAGATCCCCCCGTACGACTCCGACGCGACCTAGCGTCCCGTCTCCGGACGCCAGCCGGGTCTCCCGGCCGGGTGACCGATTCCTTTCGGGTCTGGTTTCCCCGGCAAGGTCGCGTGTCGGCACACCAGCCATTTGAACTTTGCGTAGTTTTTCCGTTTCGCGCGGCTGAGATGCGCCTCACACGGCCGACGGCGACGCCCCCGGTTCGGGGGCGCCGCCGTCGTCGCGTCGCGGGAGAGGCCGCTCCAGGTCCCGAAAGACCGGTCCGTCGGCCTCTGGCTCAGCCGACCCGGTCGCCTCAGCCGCGCCGGGTGGGCGAGATGCCGAGCTGGAGCCCCTTGAGGCTGGTCGACTTCTTGCTGAGGGACGCGGCGATGCGGCTCAACTCGGCCGCGGCCGGGGCGTCCGGGTCGGTCAGCACGAGCGGCTTGCCCTCGTCGCCGCCCTCGCGCAGCCGCATGTCGATGGGCACCTGGCCCAGCAGCGGCACGCGGGAGCCCAGGGTGCGGGTGAGCGCGTCGGCCACGGTCTGGCCGCCGCCCTCGCCGAAGACCGAGATCCGCTCGTCGCAGTGCGGGCAGGGCAGCCACGACATGTTCTCGATGACACCGGCGATCTGCTGGTGGGTCTGGACGGCGATCGACCCCGCGCGCTCGGCGACCTCGGCGGCGGCCTGTTGCGGGGTGGTCACCACCAGGAGTTCGGCGGACGGCATCCGCTGCGCCACGGAGATCGCGATGTCACCGGTGCCCGGGGGCAGGTCCATCAGAAGCACGTCCAGGTCGCCCCAGTAGACGTCGGCGAGGAACTGGTGCAGGGCACGGTCGAGCATCGGGCCACGCCACACGACCGGGGTGTTGCCCTCCGGCTTGAACATGCCGACCGAGATGACCTTGATGTCATGCGCCACCGGCGGCATGATCATGTCCTCGACCTTGGTGGGGCGCTCGGAGACGCCGAGCATGCGCGGAACACTGTGGCCGTAGATGTCGGCGTCGACGACGCCGACCTTCAGGCCGCTCGCGGCCATCGCGGCGGCCAGGTTGACGGTGACGGACGACTTGCCGACGCCGCCCTTGCCCGAGGCGACCGCGAAGACACGGGTCAGCGAGCCGGGCTGGGCGAAGGGGATCTCCTTCTCCGGCCCCTTCGCGCCCCGCAACTTGGTCTGCAGCGTCTTGCGCTGCTCGGTGCTCATCACGTCCATCTCGACGGAGACACCGGTCACCCCGTCGACCTTGGAGACGGCGCCGGTGACGTCTCGGGTGATGGTGTCCTTCATGGGACAACCCGAGACCGTCAGGTAGATCGCGACACGTACGGCTCCCTCGGGGGAGATGTCGACGCTCTTGACCATGTCGAGTTCGGTGATCGGCCGACGGATCTCAGGGTCGTTGACGGTCGCGAGGGCGGCCATCACCAGTTCCGTGGTAGGTGCCATCGAAGTGTCGGCAATCACGTCACCCGGGGGCGACGAGGATGCCGTCCCTCCTTGTCTGTTATCGATGAGGCGTCTCACAGGCGGGCCCTGCCCGTCGTGGCGCCCGTATGGCTTGGCAGGAGGCCGATCCCGTCAGGGAGCGGTCGGCGTCGTAAGTCCATGGTATGAACCCGAGAACACCGGAAGGAATTCCGAAACCGGTGATGGTCGCTGGATTCGGACAATCCGCTGTGTAGGTGCACGTGCAACGTTCTAAGGTTACTCCGTGACCCTCACAGCGGGCGAGTCAAGAGGGAGCACCGGCTCGGAGGAGCTGGTGGTCTGGCGCATGCTCCAGCGGGCCCAGGTCCGCATCACCCGGGTCCTGGAGGCCGACCTGCTGGTCGAGCACGACCTGGCCCTGGCCTCGTACGAGGTCCTGTCGCAGCTGTCGGAGGCGCCCGAGCGGCGGCTGAGGATGAACGACCTGGCGGACAGGGTGCTGTTGTCGCGCAGCGGCCTGACCCGGCTCATCGACCGTCTCCAGCGCGACGGCCTGGTCGAGCGCGAGGCGTGCCCCAGCGACGCGCGCGGCCTGTTCGCCGTCCTCACCGACGAGGGGGCCGCGCGGCTGGCCGAGGCCGGCCCCACCTACCTGCGCGGGATCCGCGGCCAGTTCCTGGACATGCTCGACCCCGACGAGCTGCGGCGGTGCGCGGACATGCTGAACAAGCTTTTTCCCGGCTCCGGCACCGATCCGTACTGAGCCCTCGCCTGCTGAGCCTTCGCCTGCCCGGCCGGAGCGCGGGCTCACGGCTCCATGGACCTCTGGGGCTCGGCGAGATCCTCCTGCAGACGCTGCAGCTCCGAACGGATGTAGTCGCGGGTGGCCACCTCGCCGAGCGCCATGCGCAGGGCGGCGATCTCCCGGGTGAGGTAGTCCAGGTCGGCCTGGTTGCGCTCCGCGGCCCTGCGGTCGTTCTCGTTCTGGACCCGGTCGCGGTCGTCCTGCCGGTTCTGGGCGAGCAGGATCAACGGCGCCGCGTACGAGGCCTGGAGCGACAGGATCAGCGTGAGGAAGATGAAGGGGTAGGGGTCGAACTTCAGCGTGTGGGGGACGAGGACGTTCCACAGCACCCAGACGGTGACGAAAACCGTCATGTACACCAGGAACCTGGCGGTGCCGAGGAAGCGGGCGATCCGCTCCGACAGCCGCCCGAACGCCTCGGGGTCGTAGTGCGGGCGCAACCGAAGGCCGGGCTGCCTGGGCTGGTCGAGACGGTCAGCCATTCCCGCCCTCTCTCGGTCGGTCGTCCCGCTCGCGCCAGTCGTCCGGCAGCAGGTGGTCGAGCACGTCGTCGACGGTGACCGCGCCGACCAGGCGTCCCGCCTCGTTCACCACGGGAGCCGCCACGAGATTGTAGTTGGCCAGGTAGGAGGTGACCTGGTGCAGGGTGAAGGAGGGTCTGATCGGGTCGAGGGAGGTGTCCAGGATGCCGCCGAGCAGGGTCGAGGGCGGCTCGCGCAGCAGCCGCTGGAAGTGGGCCAGGCCGAGGAAGCGGCCGGTGGGCGTCTCGACGGGCGGCCGGGTCACGTAGACCTGCGCGGCCACGGCCGGGGTGAGTTCGCGCTGGCGGATGTTGGCGAGTGCCTCGGCGACCGTCGCGCTCGGCGGCAGGATCACCGGCTCGCTCGTCATCATGCCGCCCGCGGTGTTCTCCGGGTAGATCAGCAGCCGCCTGATCGGTGCGGCCTCCTCGGGCTCCATCAGGGCCATCAGCGCCTCGGCCTGCTCGGCGGGGAGGTCCTGGAGCAGGTCGGCCGCGTCGTCGGGGTTCATCTCCTCCAGCACGTCCGCGGCCCGCTCGGGGGCGAGCCTGCTCAGGATGCCGATCTGGTCCTGCTCGGGAAGTTCCTCGAGCACGTCCGCGAGCCGTACGTCGTCGAGGGCGGCGGCCACCTCGACCCGCCGCTTGGCGGGCAACTCGTGCAGGGCGCCGGCCAGGTCGGCGGCGCGCATCGACTCGAAGGCGACCAGCAGGTTGGCCGCGCCCTGGTCCTTCTGGACGGCGCCGAAGCCGTGGACCTCGCGCCAGTCGACGATCCTGGTCGCGCCGCGCCGGCGCAGTCCCAGGCCGGGAGGGCTCTCGATCACCGCCACCTTGGTGATCAGCCACTCCGAGCGCCTGGTCTCCTCCATGGCCAGGTCCAGGACCGTCATCCGCTCGCCGTCGACCTCCACGCCGAGGTCGAGCAGCTCGGTGATGGCGAGGGTTTCGGTCGCCCGCTGTTCGAACCTGCGCATGTTGAGCTGGCCGCTGAAGACGACGGCGCCGGCCTTGGCGGAGCGTATCCGGGTGATCGGCAGGAAGACCCTCCGCCGGGGCTGCACCTCGACGACCAGCCCGTGCACGTGCGGCGGATCGCTTCCGGCGATGGCCACCACCACGTCGCGGACCCGGCCGATCTGGTCCCCCACGGGGTCGAAGACCGGGGTTCCGGCGAGACGTGCGATGAAGATCCTCACATCTGAAGCGTAGGCCGCATCCCGGACCGATCGGCCCCCGCCATGCTCCCCTGCTCACATGGCGGAACTCACTTGCTGCCCGACGCCCCACCGTGACAGCATCAAAGCTGCTTAACGGTAATTACAGAAATGGTGGGTCATGAGACGTGCAGGACTCCTGATCGCGCTCGCGTCGTCCCTGGCCTTCGCCTTCTCGGGTCCCATGGCCAGATATCTGGGCGCGGCGGGACTCGCCCCGCTGGAGGCGGTCTGGATCCGGATGGCGGGCGCCGGGCTGCTGCTCGTCGGCATCCTCGCGGTCGCCCGGCCCGCGGCCCTGCGCATCCCCCGCTCGCGGCTGCCGTTCCTCCTGGTGTACGCGGTGGTCGCGGTCGCCGGTGTGCAGGCGCTGTTCTTCGCGGCGATCACCCGGCTGCCGGTCGGCGTCACCCTGCTCATCGAGTACACCTCGCCGGTGCTGGTGGTGCTCTGGGTACGGTTCGTCCGGCGGGTACGGCTGCCGCGGGCGGCCTTCGTCGGTGCCGTCGTCGCCGTGGTCGGCCTCGGCATCGTGGTGGAGGTCTGGTCCGGTCTCGCCCTCGACCCGGTGGGCCTGCTGCTGGCCTTTGTCGCGATGACGTGCTGCGCCGGATACTTCCTGCTCAGTGACAGCTTCGGCGACGACATCGACCCGCTCGGCCTGATCGCCTGGGGCCTGCTCGGCGCCGCCGTGGTGCTCCTGCCGTTCTCCCAGCCGTGGAACATCCCCTGGGAGGCGATCAGCGGGACGGCCACCCCCGAGGGCGGCCACACGCTGCCGGTCGTCGGGGCGCTGATCTGGCTGATCGTGGTCGCCACGGCCGCCGCCTACATCCTCGGCGTCCTCGCGATCCGCCGCCTGTCGGCCGCGATCGGCTCCACCGTCGCCTCTCTGGAGGTCATCGCCGGGGCGGTGGTCGCCTGGATCCTGCTGGGCGAGGCACTCGGCCCCTTCCAGATCGCGGGTGGCCTGATCGTCCTGGTCGGCGCCTACCTGGCGCAGCGGGCCACGGCCGCGCTGCCCTCGCCCGTCGAAGAGGTCAGGGAACCGGCTCGCGTGGGGTGAGCCGTATCACCTTGGAAACCGCGGCCCAGCGCTCCAGAAGCCTCGCCCCGTCGGGGGCGTTGAGCCGCTCCTTGGCGAGCGCGGCCACCGCGTCCGGGGCCTTCGCCTGGTCCACCACCTCCACGGAGGCGTCGAAGGCGACCAGGCGCCCGCCGTTGTCCTTGCTGCGCAGCGTCACCCGCACCTCCCTGGCCTCCGCCAGCCCCGGCAGCGGCTGCTCGCCCCCGCCGGTGACCAGGTAGATCGCGCCGTCGTGCCAGGTGTGCCAGGCCAGCCGGGGCCGGTCCAGCGACAGCCACAGGACGCTCGACTTCTTCGCGCCCTCCTCGATCACACCCATGAGACGAATGTACGGCCTGTGCCTCCCCGAATGGCGGTACAGGCCGCACACGTCGCCGGGTCAGCGCCGGGAGAGCTTCCAGGCGGCCGGGAGCAGTCCCGCCGCGATGACGATCTTGACGGCGTCGCCGAGCAGGAAGGGCACCACGCCCAGGGCGAGGCCGGTGGCGAGATCCAGCTGGGCGACGGAGATGAGGACCGGCAGGCCGAAGGCGTAGATGACCAGGTTGCCGAGGATCATCGTGCCGATCGTGCGCGGCACGGTGCGGTCGCCTCCGCGTTCGGCGAGCTTGCCGACGATGGCCGCCGCGGGGATGAAGCCGATGATGTATCCGAAGGACGCCCCGCCGAAGCCGGAGGCGCCGGCGGCGAACCACGGCACGCCCGCGACACCGACCAGCATGTAGAGCGCCATGCTCAGCGTCGCGCGGTTCATGCCGAGGGCGGCGCCGACCAGCAGGACCGCGAAGGGCTGGCCGCTGACCGGAACCGGTGAGCCGGGCAGCGGGAAGCTCAGCTGCGCGGCCAGGCCCGTCAGGGCGGCGCCGCCGACCACGAGCGCGACGTCGCGGACGCGCGACGCGGGGATGAGGTCGGACAGTACGGCGGGCCTTGCCACCGAAGAAGCGTTTGCCATCGTGCGTGTCTCCCTTGGCAGATTCCTGATGTCCATTCTTCTGACATCTCAGGCAAGGGTCCTACGAGATCATCACCAAGAACAGGGCGGGGTCTTTGTGTGGAGGCCACAGGGGTGTCCTCGCCCTCACCCGGCGTGTTCCGGCCGAGGTCACGGCGTCGCCCGGCTCGTCCCGGCGCGAAGGCCGTGGCGCCGCCCGGTCTGCCGTCCGCCTCCCCGAGGGCGTTAGCGTGTTCCCCATGCGTTCTCGACGTTCGTGTCTCGCGGTGCCCGGCAGCAACCCCAGATTCCTGGAGAAGGCCCAGGGGCTCCCCGCCGACGAGGTCTTCCTCGACCTGGAGGACTCCGTCGCGCCGCTCGCCAAGGAGGGCGCGCGCAAGAACGTCGTGGCCGCCCTGCGCGAGGGTGACTGGTCGGGCAGGACGAGGGTCGTCAGGGTCAACGACCTCGGCACCCAGTGGACCTACCGGGACGTCATCGAGGTCGTGGAGGGCGCGGGGGAGTTCCTCGACTGCCTGATGCTGCCCAAGGTGGAGGACGCGGCCCAGGTGATGTGGCTCGACACGCTGCTCACCCAGATCGAGAGGGCGAACGGCCTGCCGGTCGGCGGGATCGGCATCGAGGCCCAGATCGAGAACGCGAGGGGCCTGGTCAACGTGGACGCCATCGGCGGAGCGTCCCCGCGCCTGGAGACGCTCGTGTTCGGCCCGGCCGACTTCATGGCCTCGATCAACATGCGGACCCTGGTGGTCGGTGAGCAGCCGCCCGGCTACACCGAGGGCGACGCCTACCACTACATCCTGATGCGCATCCTGATGGCCGCGAGGACGCACGACCTGCAGGCCATCGACGGCCCGTACCTCGCGATCAGGGATCTCGACGGGTTCCGCCGGGTGGCGGGGCGGGCCGCGGCGCTCGGGTTCGACGGGAAGTGGGTGCTCCACCCCTCCCAGATCGAGGCCGCGAACGAGGTGTTCTCGCCGCCGCAGGAGGACTACGACCACGCCGAGCTGATCCTCGACGCGTACGAGTACTACACGACGGTCGAGAGGCGCGGCGCGGTCATGCTCGGCGACGAGATGATCGACGAGGCGTCCAGGAAGATGGCGCTGGTGGTCGCGGCGAAGGGCAGGGCCGCCGGTCTGCGGCGCACCACGGCCTTCACCCCTCCTACAACCTGACCCCGATCGTGGTGAAGAACCAGAACGACGAGGTGAGCCAGAGGCCGGTGAGGGCGACGAAGGTGAGCCCGCCGAGGACAGGGAGGGTCCAGCCGGGCAGACCCCGCCTGGGCAGCGACAGCATCTTCGCGGTGAAGACGCCGTAGAAGAAGCAGCCGAGCAGTGAGTGGATCATCACGCGCGGCACGTCGAACTGGGCGCCCAGCGCGTACAGGCAGTGCAGTGCCACCGGGATCGTGAGCAGGAACGCCGCCCGCCCCGACCAGCGGTGCAGGGCACCGATCCACGGCACGTCCAGCTTGATCCGGCCCCACATGACCAGGGCGGAGAAGAGCTGGACGAACGCCAGCAGGAACGCGCCGGTGGTGAGCCAGGACTTCATCGCCAGCGCCCCGGAGAATCCGGCCGGCCCGATCGCGTACCCGGTGGGCGTGTGGACCCGCCCGTAGACGCCGAGCCCGACCGCCACCAGCCCGCCGACGACGAGCGGGACGAGGAGCGGGGCGACGTTGTTGGCCCGCCGCTGCGGGACCGGTGTGATCTGCGTGTCACTCATCAGAACTCCTCGATGAACTCGTCGACGTCCCGGGGATCGACCTCCACGCCGTCCACGACGGCGTTCTCGCCGGGCTCGGGGATCGGCACGTCGGCGACCTCGTCGCCCACGAGGGTGAGGCCGACCCTGGTGCCGTCGTCGAGATAGATCCATCCGGCGCGGACGTCGGCGCCGCGGACGAGCGCGGTCGCCCGGTAGAGGCCGGAGGGCTTCTTCACGGTCGGAGCCTTGAAGCTCCACTTCCTGCCGCCGAAACCGAGGGTTCCCGCGGCGACGCCGCCGCTGAGACGGGCGGTGAGCGAGGCGTCGCCGCGGCCGGACAGGGTGACCTTGCCGTCGGCGGCCCTGCCCTTCATCCAGGCCTCGATCCTGCCGTCGCAGAAGTAGCCGACCGCCTTGCCGTTCCTGACGGAGACGGCGATCAGGCCGCCGTTGCCGGTGACCCGCCCGGCGTAGTCGGCCTTGGCGGGGGTGGGCCTGGCCGTCTTGACGA
Source organism: Streptosporangium sp. NPDC049046 (assembly GCF_040649155.1). NCBI lineage: Bacteria > Bacillati > Actinomycetota > Actinomycetes > Streptosporangiales > Streptosporangiaceae > Streptosporangium > Streptosporangium sp. NPDC049046. The sequence goes on from NZ_JBEZEZ010000009.1 coordinate 242,263, forward strand.
CCTCCGGTGTGGGCGACGCCTCCGTGGCGGCCCGGGCGGGCGTGGCGGGTGCGTCGTCCTGGACGTCGACGGGCCGTGCGTCGTCCTGGGCGTTGACGGCCCGGGTGGCGGGTGAGGTGGTGGCGCTGGCCACGCCGAGGGCGACGGCCATCACCGCTCCTGCCGCCAGTGTGTATACGGGCCCCAGCCGTGTCATATCCGCTCCCTGGGGTGGTGGATGGTGACATCAGATGTACCGGCCGTGGTTCCGGGCGTCTGTGAACTAATCCGCACTCGGAAGGACGACCTTGGATCCTCACCGAACTACGAGAAAGCCGGATAATTCAGGTACTGGATTGAAAAATCTGACTAGAGAGGTCTCGTCATCGCGGCCCGGACGTGTTGCTCTTGACTGTGTACGGCAGGGGACCGGGTATCCGGTCGCGGGAGGTGATCGTTTCCGGAGAACGGGGTACTAGTAGGAACGCTGCGATTTGCCGCATCCATAGGGGTTGCGGCCTGCTGTTACGGAGACGACTGGAACGGTCCGGGGCGAGTTGTCCCGGTCTGAATGGGCTTCCTGCAAGGAGGTGCTGAGCGTGGCCTCGGGCCCCCACGACCCGCGCTCGCAAGAGTGGCCGGCGGACGACGACGGCGTGCACGACGACGCTATACACGAAGGCAGGTCCCAGGAGCCCCAGACGTCACCGCCGACGATCCAGCACTCCCCGCCAGGCCCCTCGGACGACGGCACGCGAGGGCGTCCGATGGCCTCCCCGTGGATGCTCCCGCCGTTCGCCGCGCCGACCCCGGACGACGGCGAGCCGCAGCAGGCCCGCCCCGAAGGACTCGGGAGCGAGCGCCGCCGACCGTACGCCCGCCCCTACGGCCCCTCCTCCCAGTCCTCGGGCCCCTCGCCCGCGCCGGAGACCTCCGCCGACCCCTCGGGCGAGGAGGAGCGGTCAGCGGGGCAGGGACGCCATGCCACGCCCGATCAGGGGCGGCCGCGGCTGGCGGACCGTCCCGACCTTCTCGTCGCCTCAGGACCGGCTCCAGAGCGCGGGAGGAGGAGAAGGGCGGATCGCCCCGACCTCCTCGTCGCCTCGGGGCCGCCCCGCGAACCGGGAGGGAGCGGGAGAAAGGAGTCCTCGCAGCCCTCCGCCGAGGAGCGGATCAGGGTCGAGCCGAGCATCGCGGCGACACCGGAACCGGCGCCGGAGCCCGGACCCGAGCGCGGAGCGCCGTCCGGGCCGGCGTCCGAACCCGAACCCGAGCCCGAGTGGCCCTCCGCGACGGCCGAGGACGACTTCGAGCCCGTACGAAGAGTGGGGCGCCCACCGGGCGGCAGGCCCGCCAGGCCCGACATGCTCGTCGCGCAGGGCCCGCCGGGCAGGCGGGGGACGAACGGCGGGCGGCACCACCGCCCGGCCACCGCGCCCTCCGCCGTGCGCCGTTCCAGCCCGACCAGGCGCAGGCGCGGCCGTGGTCTGGTGATCCCGTTCCTGATGGTTCTGGTCCTCACCGTCGCGGTCGGCGGCGGCCTGGTCCTGTGGGGCTGGGTGAGCAGCCCGTTCGCCGCCGGACTCCGGCTGGTCGGTGACGAGGTGACGTCGGGCGACGACAACTTCGTGCCGCAGGCCGGTGTCGGCGGCAACGGATCCAACCAGGTGCTGAACGCGGTGGCCTCGGTGGGTTCCGTCATGGTCGCGGTCGGCAGCGACACCACCAGCCCGGTCCCCAGGCCGCTGTTCCTCGTCTCCCCCGACGGTGGCACGACCTGGCAGCTGGGCAAGGTGACCGGCCCGGAGGGGTACGAGACGGGGCCGACCACGGTGGGCCGGGTGGCGGGCGGCGACGGCCTCTGGCTGGCGGCCGGGAACGACCCTCTCGGCGGCGGGCACGGCCTGTGGACCAGCTCCGACGGCTACGCCTGGACCGCGGCCGACCCCGGCGGGCTGGACGCCTTCGCCCGCGGGGACAAGATCATGGATCTGGCGAGGACCGACTCCGGTTTCGTCGCGGTCGGTGCCGCCGTACTGGAAGACGGCACCACCGGGGCCGTCGCCTGGGTCTCCTCGGACGGGCGCGCCTGGGACCGGGTGGAGACCCGGGAGATCGGCATGCCGGACAAGGTGCGCGGCATGAAGGCGGTGGTCGCCAGGGGCGACGCCGTCGTCGCGCTGGCGGACCCGGCCCAGGGGCAGTCCACCTCGGTCATCCTGCGCTCGTCCGACGGCGGCAGGAACTGGCAGCGCACCGGCGCCGCGCTCAACGACGTCATCCCCGAGCCGGGCGCGCTGGCCGTGGCCGGCGACGGGTTCGTCCTCGTACCGACCCAGCAGCGCAGCGACAAGGGCGAGGTACGCGTCTACTGCTCCAAGGAGGGTGCCGACTGGAAGGCCTGCGGCGCCATCACCGGCCTGGGGCAGGAGGGCACGGGTGTCAAGCGCCTCGCCTCCTCCTCGGCGGGGGTGGCCGCGGTCGTCGAGTCCGGCTTCGAGCGCTACACCGTCCACACCAGCGAGGACGGCCGCGACTGGAGCAAGACCACCGATCTCGGCGAGGTGCCCGGCTCGCTGCGCGCGCTCGCGCTGTCCGACACCGGCACGCTCGTCGTCGGCGGCGACGAACGCGCCGCCGACGTGGACAACCGGGTGGTCCTCATCACCGCGCCCAAGGGGGGCGAGGCGAGGCCGGTCCCGCTGAGCGGCATCCAGGGCCTCGCCAGAGCCGCCCGCGAGACGGCCAGGGTGGCGTCGGGGGACGGCAGGTTCGTCGCGGTGGGCACCGTCTCCGGCGACGCCGGGATCTGGAGCAGCGCCGCCGGAGAAGCCTGGAAGCCGGGCGGCCCCGCGCGGCTCTTCGGCGGCCCGAGGCGACAGGCGCTCGCCGACGTCGCGCACGGCAGGCGGGGCTGGCTGGCGGCGGGCAGCACGATGACCGACGCCTCCTCCACCGAGCCCCTGCTGTTCACCTCCGCGGACGGCGAGAGCTGGCGCAGGGTGCCGGTGCTCGGACCCCTCGCGCCGGCGGGCGACCACGACTTCCTCGCCCCGCACGCGGTGGCGGCGGGGCCGTCCGGCTACGTCATGGCGGGCGAGGACCGCGGCCCCGCCGCCACCGTGCCCGTCCTGTGGTTCTCCGCCGACCTCAAGCGCTTCTCCAGGGCGTCCAAGCTTCCCGCGGGCGGTACGGGGGTGCGGCTGTACGACGTCTCGGCGACCTCGTCCGGGTACGTCGCCGTCGGCGGCACCGGTACGGCCGAGCGCGAGACCGGCGTGGTGTGGGTGTCGGCCGACGGGGTCAACTGGACCGCGCGCAAGCCGGTCCTGCCGCCGGGGGCGACGTCCGCGGGCCTGCGGCACGTGGTCCTGTACGGCGGGTACGTCGTCGCGGCGGGCACGGCACAGACCGAGGAGGGCAGGAAGGCGTTCGGCGCGGTCTCCGACGACAACGGGGCGAGCTGGGAGTTCTCCTGGTTCCCCACGGACCGGGCGTCCGCCGTCCAGGATCTCGCCGCGACACCCGAGGGTGTGGTGGCCGTCGGCTGGCACGGGGTGGCGGGGGCCGGCGACAGCGCGGCCTGGACCTCGGAGGACGGCCTCAACTGGCAGCGCCACACCCCCAGCCAGGGCAGCCTGGACGGCGAGGGCACCCAGTGGCTCGGCGCGGTGGCGGTCTCCGGCGCCCAGGTCGTCGCCCTGGGCCGCTCCACCACCTACAGTGCGGACCACCTCACCCTGTGGCGTTCCACGCTCACCTCGTCACGATGACAGGAGTCTCCACCACGTACGGTGCGGAACGCCTCACCCTGTGGCGCTCCGCGCCCACCTCGTCACGATGACGGGAAACCACGATGCCACACGCTCACCCGCGCCGCTCCCGTGTCGCCCGGCGCTCCCGGGCCGCGTGGCGCTCGCGGCGATCCCGTGGCGCTTCACCCTGGCGCGATGACCGCCCACTCGGTCAGCGCGTCCAGCAGGCCGGGGGTGAGGGGGAGGCGCGAGAGCTCCTCGCGGGTGAACCAGCGGGCGTCCGCGGCGTCGTCCCCCGCGGCGAGCGTGCCGCCGGAGACCTCGGCGAGGTAGTCGCGGATCTCGTAGACGGTGTCACCGGGACCGGGGCGGTCGACGGTCCCGGCCAGACGTCCGGGAACGACCGTGAGCCCGGTCTCCTCAAGGACCTCCCGCACGACCGCCTCGGAGTCGGACTCCCCGGACTCGACCCGCCCTCCGGGGACGGACCACAGGCCTTCGCCCGGCGGGTGGCCACGACGCACCAGAAGCATCCGCCCCGACCCGTCGAGGACGATCGCTCCAACACAATTTACGCGCACGTGAACAAGATTACGTTGTGATAACGCCCCAACCTCTTGACGGATGACCCGTACAAGAAGCAGCGTGGGTAGGCGTGAAAGCCGCCCCTGTCTGTCCACGGTGTTTCGGCCCGCTTCGTCCGCCGAGTGCTTGGTCAAGCTCCTGGAGATGCGGTCCGCACGGCGATGTCCTGCCGTTCCAGCCACCCAGACCTCCGTCGTCCGCCGCGGTGGAGGCCGTCACCCGAGACTCCCGCGTCCCCGCCTGGGTTCCCTGGCCGCTGCCCACGGGGTGGCTGGTCACGGGATTCGCCGAGGCGGGCGACGAGCGCAGCGGTACGCGGGCCACCGTGGTCGCGGTCTCCGGTCCCTCGCTGACCTACGGTCCCGCCGACCTGCTGATCATCGCGGAGGAGCCCGGGGTGGGGCTCGGCGCGGCGTTCGCGGGGCTGGAGGGTACCGACCCCGGCACCGGGTTCGACCAGGGCCCGCCGCACGCCAAGATCGACGTCAGGGGCCATCCGTGCTCCCTGTGGTGCGTCACCGCCGCCCCCGACCGGGCCGTCTACGCCGGTGAGGCCTTGGGAAACTGGCTCTGGGCGGTCGTGTGGCCCCCGGAGGCCGGTTACCTCATCACCCTCGCCGAGCTCTCCCTGCGCGATCTGCGCGACCAGGACCAGGCCCTTGACCTGCCCTTCGGGGCGTTCTCCCCGCGTCTGGACGTCCCGGCGCCCTGACACTCGCCCGCTCGCGTCCCCTTTGTTCGGAGCCTTGACCGTTCCGTCCGAACCGGAGGGCGGGTGTAGGCAGTAAAGTTCGGAAGCGTGACAGCGCGTATCGAGCGAGTGGTGACCGAGGGCGTCGTCGATGTCGACGGCGTCGAGCACAAGGTCGAGAACAACACGTGGATCCTGGGTGACGACGAGGATGTCATCGTCATCGACGCCGCGCGCGACGCGGAGAAGATCCTGGAGAAGGTCGGCGAGCGGGAGGTGCTGGCGATCATCTGCACCCACGGCCTGCCCGACCACGTGGGCGCGGCCATCGAGGTCGCGGCCAGGGACGAGGCGGTGGTCGCCCTTCACCCGAAGGACCGGCCGCTGTGGCGGCTGACCTGGCCCGACACCTGGCCCGACATCGACATGGAGGACGAGGGCCTGTTCGAGGTCGGCGGCGTCCAGTTGGAGGTCATGTCCACCCCCGGCATCTCCCAGGGCGGTGTCTCGCTGTACTGCGAGGCCCTGGACGCGGTCTTCACCGGCAAGACCCTCCAGGCCGACGGCCCCGGCAGGATCGGCGGTGAGTATCCCGCCCTGGCCGACCAGCTGACGGCGATCGGCGGGCGGCTGTTCACCCTGCCGCACAGCACCCGGGTGCTGCCCGCGCACGGGGAGGAGACGACCATCGGCGACCTGGAGCCCCAGTTCGACGCCTGGCTCTCCGGATCGCTGACCCGCGGCCCCGAGGCGCCGGAAGAGGAGGGTCCGCTCACCGACGGCACGCGCGCGGCGGGAATCCGGCTGAACCTCCGGGACGAACAGCTCTAAATGGATCAGCTTCCCCTGGAGGGCATGCCGCGGCGGCTCTACGCCTGTACGCCGTCGCGGCTGAACAACTGGCTCGACTGCCCCCGCCGCTACCGGTTCACCTACCTGGACCGGCCCGCGCCGCGGAAGGGCCCGGCGTGGGCGCACAACAGCGTGGGCGCCAGCGTCCACAACGCCCTCGCCGCCTGGTGGCGTGAGCCGCCCGAGCGGCGTACGCCCGAGGTCGCGGGAAGCCTGCTCACCAGGGGATGGATCAACGAGGGGTTCCGCGACGCGGAGCAGTCGCGGACCTGGCGGGATCGGGCCAGGGAGATGGTCAGCGGATACGTGGCGAGCCTCGACCCCTCCGCCGAGCCGGTCGGCGTCGAACGTACGGTCGCCACACGCACCTCCGTCGTCGCGCTCTCCGGCCGGGTGGACCGGCTCGACCGGCGCGGCGAGGAGCTGGTCGTGGTCGACTACAAGACCGGCAGACGCCCGCTCACCGCCGACGACGCCCGCTCCTCGCTCGCGCTGGCGGTCTACGCCATCGCCTCATCCCGGATGATGCGCCGCCCCTGCCACCGGGTCGAGCTCCACCACCTGCCGACCGCCTCGATCGTGGAGTGGGAGCACACCGACGAGTCGCTCGCCCGCCACCTGGGCCACGCCGAGGAGATCGCCGTCGAGGCGTCCGGCGCCGACGAGCGCTACAAGGAGTGGTCGGCCACGGCCCGGCCCAAGGGAGCCGCCCCGGCGAAGGCGCGCGGCGGCGACCAGGCCCCGCCCGTCGTGCCCCCCGAGATCGACGCGGCCTTCCCACCCCGTACGGGACCCCTGTGCTCCTGGTGCGACTTCCGCCGCCACTGTCCCGAGGGGCAGGCCGCGGGCACCGAGCGCGAGCCCTGGGCGGCCCTCTCCGACTGATGGCGAGGACTTGGCGACGGCATCCCCCCGCTCTGAAGCCGAGGGATCCCCCGCGCTGAAGGCGAGGGCCGTCTCACCGGCCCCGCGCCCGAACAACAGGGCTCGACGTCGCGCGCCTTCGCCGGGGCGGCACCCGCTCACCCGGGACGCCGTTCGAAGGCGGTCACGCGACGACCCGACGCCACCCGCCGGGCACCTGGCGGGGTCAGCTCCTGAGACGGCTCTCGGCGGCGTTCCAGAAGCGGATGAGGGCGGCGGCCGTGGTCTCCGGTGCCTCCACCGCGGGAGAGTGGGCCGCGCCGGGGACGACCACGCACTCGGCGTCCAGGCGGCGGGCCATCTCCGCCTGCATGCGCGGCGGCCAGCCGTCGTCGTGCTCGCCGTACAGGACCAGGGTGTCGACCTCGACCTGGGTGAGCTCGTCGCACCGGTCGGGCGCGGTGAGCACCTCGTTGGTCATCGTGAGCATGCCGACGGTCGAGTTGGCGAACAGCCGCTTGCGCAGGAAGGCGATGATCTCGTCGGACACCCCGGAGGCGAGGGCGTCGGGCTCCAGCCGGGTGTGCCACAGGTGTTCGAGACCGACTTCGGGCAGCTCCGAGATCATGAAGCGGCCCGCGCGCTCGCGGGGCCCGACGATCGCGGCCGGCCCGGAGCTCATGAGCGTGTAGGACACGAACCGGGTGCGGCCGTCGATGACCGCCTCCCGGGTGACCAGGCCGCCGAACGAGTGGCCCACCAGGTGGATCGGACCCCCGTGGCCGATCACCTGGGCCAGGACGTCGACGTCGTTGCCGAGCGCGGCGCGGGTGTAGGCGCTCCTGTCGTCAGGGCCGTTCGTCTCGAACTGGCCGCGCATGTCGATCGCGACGACCTGGCGACCCGACTGCGCGAGAGTCTGCAGGACCGCGATGAAGTCTTCCTTGCTGCCGGTCAGGCCGGGCACCAGCAGGGCGGGCCATCGCTCCGGGATGCCGCTGACGGGCAGGGCCTCCAGTACGGCGAAGGAGCCCACCGCCGTCTCGATCTGGCGAGAGCGGACGCCAGGAGGCAGGGTCAGAAAACGCGGCGTACTCACGTGGCCCCACGATACCTCTCTTGGTGACTGCGCTCCGTGCGTCCGCGAGGGGCCGGGAGCGTGAAAAGGGGCGCTACCGATATGGTCGCGCCCCTTTTCATGGTGGTACTTGCTAGTTGGGGCGACGCGATCCTCGCTGCTGACCGTTGCGTACCGGCGGCCGGCGGCGGCTCTGCACGCGTTCCGAGGCCGCCGAGGGGGCGATCTCGTCATCGTCCGACGCCAGGTCCGGGGACTTGAAGATCACCGAGAACGGGCTCGGAGGAATGATCTTCTCGGGCTGAGGCCGGGGCGCGGGAGCCTCGGCCACGGGCTCGTCGTCCCAGCGCTCCGCCACGATGTCGTCCTCTCTGGGCTCCGCGAACGCCGCGACCCGCTCGTCGGCCCGAGGCGGGGCCGAAGGGGTCTGCGGAGCCGCGGGGACGTCCGCCACCTGCTCGCGGCGGGCGCGGCGCTGCCGGCGAACCGGCTCCTCCGCGACGGGCTCGGGGTGAACCGGAGCCTCGGACGTGCCGGTGAGGCTCACCTCGGGGTTCAGCCCCGCCTTGCGGGCCCTGCCCCTGCGGGGCGCGGCCTCGGGCTGCTCGTCACGGATGTCCCTGCGGGCTGCCACATCCGCCTCCACCTCGGCGATCTCGACGACAGGGGACTGGAGTCCTTCGTCCGCGACCGGCGCGGAAACCTCCCCGCCGCTACGGCCGCCACGGGTGCGACGGCGTTCGCGGGACGTGCGCGCGGGACGCTCGCGACGCTCCTCGCGATCGTCCTCGCGTCCCTTGCGGGATGGACGGGAGCGGATGCGCCCCGTCTCGCCGAGGTCCTCGACCTCCTCGGCGGCCAGACCCGCCCGGGAGCGGTTGGCGCGCGGCAGCACGCCCTTGGTGCCCTCGGGGATGCCCAGGTCGCTGAAGACGTGCGGGGAGGTCGAGTAGGTCTCGACCGGCTCGGGGAAGGGGAGCGAGAGCGCGTTGTTGATGACCTTCCAGCGAGTGAGGTCCTCCCACTCGACGAAGGTCACCGCGACGCCCGTCTTGCCGGCCCGGCCGGTGCGGCCGATCCGGTGGACGTACGCCTTCTCGTCCTGCGGGCAGTCGTAGTTGACGACGTGGGTGACGTCGTCGACGTCGATGCCGCGCGCCGCGACGTCGGTCGCGACCAGCACGTCGATCTTGCCGTTGCGGAAGGCCCGCAGGGCCTGCTCACGCTGGCCCTGGCCGAGGTCGCCGTGGACGGCCGCGGCGGCGAAGCCACGCTCCTTGAGCTGCTCGACGACCATGTCGCAGGCGCGCTTGGTCTCGCAGAAGATCATGGTGAGACCGCGGCCCTCGCACTGCAGCAGGCGGCCGACGATCTCGATCTTGTCCATCCGGTGCGTCCGCCAGACGAACTGGGTCGTCTGCGGGGTCGCCTCGGCCTCGGCGTCGTTGTTCTCCGCCCGCACGTGGGTGGGGCGGGTGAGGTAACGCCTGGACAGGGCGACGATCTCGCCCGGCAGGGTCGCGGAGAACAGCATCGTCTGCCGCTCCGCCGGGATGAGCTTGATGATGCGCTCGATGTCGGGCAGGAAGCCCAGGTCGAGCATCCGGTCGGCCTCGTCCAGGACGAGGGTCCCGATCTGGCTGAGGTCGAGGTGCTTCTGCTTGACCAGGTCGAGCAGGCGGCCCGGGGTGCCGACGATGACGTCGACGCCCTGCTTGAGCGCCTCGATCTGGGGTTCGTAGGCGCGCCCGCCGTACACGGTGAGGATCCGCGAGCCGAGCTTGCCGGCCGCCGTCACGAGGTCCTCGGTGACCTGGACGGCGAGCTCGCGGGTCGGTACGACGACCAGCCCGCGGGGCTTCTTGCGGTTCTTCCTCGGCTTGCCGACCCGCTGCAGCATCGCCACGCCGAAGGCGTAGGTCTTGCCGGTGCCGGTGCGCGCCTGGCCGATGATGTCCTGGCCGTTGAGGGCCAGGGGGAGTGCCATTTCCTGGATCGGGAACGGCGCGATGATGCCCTCGGTCTCAAGGGCATCGGCGATCTCTGGGGTGACTCCGAGGTCTCGGAACGTCGTCAGCTTGGCCTGCCTAAATCTCCGTTGAAGGCAGGCCTGCCGGGACCACGGGCAGAAAACGTGTCCCCGTGCCGGGTCCTCGCGGAAGGTCCAGCCCTCTCATGTCATCAGCGACCGCTGCGGCGTCACGCCGACTTTTGGGGGCGTCCGGGCGTGGATATCCCGGATTAACACGGTGCGGTCGCACTTTCACAGAGCAGTGTACTCGATACCACAACGGAGAACCGATTTCTTCGTATTCCCGGTGAATCGTGAGGCCGCCGAACTCGTAGGCTGCCTCCATGAGCGATTCCCCTCCCGGCGTCTCCGACCTGCTCGGCGTCCTCGCCTACGCCGAGCTGACCGCGTTCCTCAGGCTCGCCGAGGACGCCACCAGGTACGCCCCCTCGCTGACCGATCAGGCCGCCCTCGGCGGCCTCGCGGCGGCGGAATACGCGCACTTCGAGTTGCTCCGCGACCGGCTCACCTCCCTGGGCGTGGACCCCGAGGAGGCGATGGCGCCGTTCACTGGGCCGCTGGACGACTGGCACGCCCAGACCTTCCCGGGAGACTGGCTGGAGGCCCTGGTCAAGGCGTACGTCGGCACCGGGATCGCGCTCGACTTCTACCGCGAGGCGGCCGTCGGTGTGGACGACGAGACGCGGGAGCTCGTCGACGAGGTCCTCACGGACGAGGGACGGTCGCAGTTCGCCGTCGAGCGGGTCCGCGCGGCGCTCTCCGAGGATCCCAAGCAGGCGGGACGGCTCGCGCTGTGGGCGAGGCGGATGGTGGGAGAGGCACTGAGCCAGGGGCAGCACGTGGCCGCGGCCAGACCGGAGCTCGCGGCCCTGCTGGTGGAGGCGGTGGGAGAGGACATCAGCCGGATGTTCTCCCGGCTGAGCGAGAAGCACGGCCGGCGGATGGCCGCCCTGGGGCTCACCCCGGGTCCCTGACGGGCTTCCCGCACGTGCCGGGCCCGGGGCCTTCGATCGCCTCCGAGCCTGTTCGCCGGTGGCGGAGAGGGGAAGCCGGTCGGCGGATCACGACACGTGAGGCGGCGAACAGCTGTAGCGTGCGAGACATGAGGGCCTCGCGCCGCTATGGCAGTTCCTTGACGAGATGTGGGCCGAACCGCTGGACTTCGCGTCCCGTGCTGCGCAGGGGAGGTGCGGGCTGCCCGGCGGTGAGCCGGGGGCGGGAGCATCTGCGCCGCGTCAGACGCCCGCGCTGCTGCGGGTTCGGCGAGCGGGACGAGTGCTCGGGCACCTGAGGCTTCGGCACCTGTGGTCACGGCAGCCGGGAGCAGCCGGGAGCGGGGTGCTCTCCGGGCAACCGCCCTGCCAACGGGTGTGCCCGAGCGGGGCGCCCCTCCCGCCGGCTCCGGCGGCGCGCTCGCACCGGATCCGCGGACCGCGCCATGCCGGCGAGGGACGACGACCCGGCGCGAGCCCGGAATCCGTCAGAGCGTGCCGCCGAAGCCGACGGGACGCGCCTGCTCCTCGCCGATCTCGATGAAGCCGAGTGAGGCGACCGGGACGATGATCTTTCGGCCGTTGACGTCGGTGATGGTGAGGACACCGCTGCTGGACGACAGGGCGGCGCTGACCTCGCCCTCAAGCTGCTCGGCCGTGAGGTCGGTTTCCACTACGAGTTCACGGTGCACGGAACGTACGCCGATCTTGATTTCCATCGTGCTCCCTTTTCGATGAGGGTTGCTCGCCCCATGGTGTCCCCAACGAAGGCACGACGCGCCGGTTGATCGCGCGAAGCGAACAGCTGATCGCGGCGAGCGAACAACCGGGCCGCGGCCCGGAGCGCCGTCGGCACCGGGATCTCAGTGGTCGGCGACGGTGCGCGGGAAGCCGGAGATGCCGCGCCACGACAGGCGGGCGATGAGCTGGGTGGCCGCGTCCTTGGGAATGGAGCCGTTGCTGCTGATCCAGTAACGGGCGCTGACCTCGGCCATGCCGACGAGCCCGACGCCCAGCAGGCGCGCCTCGTCGCTGGAGCAGCCGGTGTCCTCCTGGATGACCTGACTGATCATCTCGGCGCTCTCCCGGAGGTTGCGCTCCATGCGCTGGCGGACCGGGGCGACGTTGCGCAGGTCCGACTCGAAGACCAGCCGGAACGCCTCCCCCTGGGTGGAGACGAAGTCGAAGAAGGCGCCGATCGCGGCCTGGACGCGCTGCTTGTTGTCCGTGGTGGAGGCGAGGGCGTCGCGACAACGGGCGATCATGTCGTCCACGTGCAGGTCGAGCAGGGCCAGATAGAGCTCCTGCTTGCCGGGGAAGTGCTGGTAGAGAACCGGCTTGCTCACCCCCGCCCGCTCGGCGATCTCGTCCATCGCGGCCGCGTGGTAGCCGTTCTCCACGAACACCTCCTGTGCCGCGCTGAGCAGCTGGCGGCGGCGAGCTGTTCGGGGCAGCCGGGTGCCCCGGGGCTTGGCGTCCGGGGTAGCGGTCACGTGGTCTCCTCGTGTCAAGCTCCTGGCGTCTGGGGCCATCCTACGCGTGGGTAACCCGGGTCAGCGATAGTCGTCCTCGTCGAGCTCGACGGTGCGTCGCTGCTCGTAGGCGTCCGCCGGATCGGCCTCCAGGGGGACGGAGTCGGGCCACCGCGGCTCTTCCTCGCGCGTCGCGCGGCTCTGCTCGGCGGCGTCGGCGGGATCCACCTCCAGCGGGAGGTCGGTGGGCGTCTCCGAGCCGTTCTCCCGGACCGGCCTGTGCTGCTCGGCGGCGTCGGCCGCGGGCGTCTCGACGGAGAGCTCCTCGGGAAGGTCGTCGGCCGTTTCCCCGTGTGATCTGTCGTCCCACGCGTTCATTTCAGACATCCCCTGTCGTCATCCGGGCTTCGGCAAGCTCCCTCTCCTCGCCCGGTTCCGGTAAACGTCGGACATCGCCCAGCGTACGACCTCGGGTGCCGAGTGCCGAGAAGGACGCGGCCTCGGGCCGCCCATGGCGTCGTCCATGGCATCGGCGGGGTTCGGCGGAACGTGTGCGCGGCATCCGGGCCGAGGTGAGGTGTCGGAGGGGAGGGCCGCGCTCGGCCGTCCAAGGGAGTGCCGTGCCGTCTGAGACGCGAGGGAGGGCCGTGGCCTTCAGGGAAACAGGGGAGCGGGGGGATGCAGAGGGACGGGAGAGGGGGGCGGAGGTGGTGCGGAGGGTCGTGCGGCGGGCTTCGGACAATCCGCCGGACAACACAGGACGAGGGCTCCGCGGCTGGAAAACCGCAGAGCCCTCGCCGGTGATTCGTGAGAAATGAGAATTCGCACTGTGTTGAGAGTCGAAATCCCGAGGAGGTCATCCCCGGCTTTCCATGCTCACCGTCCGGGCCGATGTCCCCGAGTGGGCGAACGCGATCCTGGTGAACACGGGATTCCTACTTCTCGGTAACGGTTTCCGAGCCGCTGCGAAAAGCGGTTCCAGCCGTTGTGCCTCGTGTTCCGATCCCGTGTCAGGCGGGGATCAGGACGCGGCAACCGGGCCCTCCGGAGGGCCCGGAGGGCGAGGCGGGGTGTGGTCTTCCTCATGAAGAGGCACGAGGCGGTCGGAGCGGGTCTTGTTGTGCAGACGGTTCCGGTTGCAGCTGTCGTTGTTGAGCGTCAGACGGAAGCGGTGGTGGGTGCGACGGTAGTCCCGGTTGCGGCAGCAGCCGCCGCCGCCCCACCAGGTCGTGAAGGTGCCGGCGGTGACCGCGGTGGTCATCGCGTTGGCGCTGGTGACGGTGGTCGCCGCGCCCATGGCGACGACTCCGCCGGCCAGGGCCGTGCTGATCGCGAGCCCTGCGAGAACACTCTTGAACTCGGGCATTGCGTTTCCCCCTTGAAAGGATCGATTTACCAATTTTTGGCATTTACCGTGTGAGTCGGTAATTGCCAGAGATGGTTAGAGATAGCCGGTGATGGGCCATCCCTGCTTGTCATAGTTTCCTCGTATGTCTGCTGACAAACGAAGATCGAAGGCTTTTACCCTACTCTTAGCTATTTATCGTCGATGTTGGATGCTTATTGGTCGCTTTAAAGCGAAATGTATTTAATGTCGGATTTGTTCTTCGGGGAGGAAAGGAGATCCGGTGTCGCCGAGAATGGGACGGTGCGGTTCGCGTCCGTCGAGAGTGTCATCGCGCGGCCCTGGGGCCCGGCGTCTTGATCGAGCGTCCCCGGAGGGGTCGATCCGCCGATGGGCCGAACGGGCGTCGGTGCCGCGCTCCGGCGCCGGCAGCGGCGGAGGGGAGGGGAGGGGGTGGCGGTGTGCCGGGAACGGACATGAATGACGAAGGCCCCGCGGTGTGGAAACCGCGGGGCCTCGCTGTCACTTCGTGAGATGAGAATTCGCACTGTGGTGAGGATCAGGCACCCGCGGATCTCTCCTCGGGGTCCCACTGTCGTCGTTCGGCCGGTTCCCCTGGGTGAGGAGCACGGTCGCGGCGAGCGCGGGGTCCTGTCTCTCCGTTGTCACGGCCTGGAAACCACGGGAAATCGTGGATCCCGCCGTGAGCGATTTTGTTCTCCGAACGTGCCGCGCCCCGGTCGGGGGATGCGGCTTCGCTCCGAGGACTAACCGGCGGCGCCCGTGCCGATCAGCGGCACGATGCGGTCGTTGCGGTTGTCGTTGAACAGCTCGTTGTCGTTGTTGTTGTGGTTGTTGATGATCAGCCTGAAGCGCTTGCGGCTGTGGTGCCGGTGGCAGTGGCCACCACCGCAGCAGCAGCGACGCTCGCAGCCGCCGCCACAGGTCGGGAAGGCGGCGGCGGTGACCGTGGTGGTCATCGCGTTGGCGCTCATGACAGTGGTCGCCGCGCCCATGGTGACGATCCCGCCGGCCAGCGCGGTGCTGATCGCGAGCCCTGCCATGACACTCTTGAACTTGGGCATTGCGTTTCCCCCTTGTAAGGACTAAGTATCCCCGTTTTTGACTTTTCCCGTATAAGCCGGAAATTGTCAGGGATGGCCGGTGATGAGCCATCCCTGGTTGTCATAGTTTCCTCGCATGTCTGCTGACAAACGGAGATCGAAGGCTTTTGCGATCCTCTTAGCTATTTATCGTCGATGTTGGATGCTTATTGGTCGTTTTGAAATGAAATGCATTTAATGTCCGATTTGTTCTTTGGGGGGACGGAGTGAGGGGGTGGAATGTCTCCGAAGGGCGAGCCGGTGCCGTCCCTGAGCGCGGGTGCCGAGGTGGTGAGAGAGGTTCACGGTCCGGGGAAGATGCCGGGCGACGGCGGGAAAGGCGGGGCGCGGGAGGTCGTGAAGGACGCGAGAAGGCCCCGCGGTCCGGAAACCGCGGGGCCTCGCTGTCACTTCGTGAGATGAGAACTCGCACTGTGGTGAGAGTCAGGCGCCTGTAGACCTCTCCTCAGGTTTCCGCCGTCGTCGTTCGGCCCGTTCCCCTGGGTGAGAAGCACGGCCGCGACGAACGCGGGGTCCTGTCTCTCCGTCACGGTCTCGAAACCGCGGGAAATCGCGGATCGGGACGTGAGTGATCCTGTCCTCCGCCGGTGCCACGCCCCCTGTGGGTACGCGACCCCGGGCCGGTGACTACTCGTCGTCGTCGCCGAAGGTCAGGGGGCGAAGAAGACCGTTGCGGTTTTCATTGCGCAGGTAGTTCTCGTTGTTGTTGTGGTTGTTGATGATCACCTTGATCCGGCTGTGGCGACGGTGGTGGCGCCAACCGCCGCCACAGCAGCGGCGGCCGCAGCAGCGGCCGCAACCGCGACGCCAGCCGCAGCCGCCGCCGCAGGTCGGAAAGGCGGCGGCGGTGATCGTGGTGGTCATCGCGCCGGCGCTCGTGGCGGTGGTCGCCGCACCCAGGCCGACGACTCCGCCGGTCAGTGCCGTGCTGATCGCGAGTCCTGCGAGGACACTCTTGTACTTGGGCATGCGTTTCCCCCTTGAAAGGATCGATTACCCCGATTTCTGACATTTTCCGGATAAATCGGAATTGCCAAAGGTGGCTGACTGTGAGCCATCCCTGCTTGTCGTGATTTCCGCCCATGTCTGGCTAGAAACAGGAATCAAAGGGCTTTGCACTGCTCTTATCTATTTATGGCATGTGTTGGACTCTTATTAGTGATTTTGAAATGAAATGTCTCTAATGTCGCTTTTGTTCTTTGGTGGTGAGATGTGGAGAGGAGGTTCGTCCGCCGACATGCCCCTCGGGGGTCGCGGGCGCGGGTGAAACGCCAGCGAATTAATGATGATAAATCGTGTAATAAAAGACATTTAGCGAAAAATGCGTTATGCGTCTTTCGTGGTAACCGGAGGCTGTCTCCCGGCATCTCGGGGGCCGAACTATCGTGGAAGGGCAGTGGGACGACAGGAGGCGAGTGGTGAACAACCCGATCCCCATCTGGCCGGGTGAGATGATCGACCTCGGCGAACAGCGGGTCCACGTGCGGTCGACACCCCGTGGGCCCTCCGAGACCGCCGTCTACGTGCACGGTCTCGCAGGCTCGGCGACCAACTGGACCGATCTGATGGACGAGCTGTCCGAGACGGTGACAGGCCACGCCCTCGACCTGCCCGGCGCCGGATACTCGCCCGCGCCGCCGGGCGCCGACTACTCCGTCGACGCCCACGCCAGGACCGTCGCGGCCCTGATCGAGCGGCTCTCCAGCGCTCCCGTACACCTGTTCGGAAACTCCCTGGGCGGTGCCGTCTCGGTGCGGGTCGCGGCCACCCGCCCCGACCTGGTCCGATCGCTCACCCTGATCTCGCCGGCCCTGCCCGACCTCCTGCCCAGGTACGCTCCGGCTCGGGTCGCGCTGTCCACCGTGCCCCGCATCGGCGAGTGGGCCGCGAGCAGGCTCACCCTCTTACCCGCCGAGCGCAGGCTCGGCGCGACGCTCGCCCTGTGTTACGCCGACACCGGGCGGATCCACCCTGAGCGGCTCAGGGAGGCGGCCGAGGAGCTGCGCCGCAGGGACGGCCTCCCGTACGCGGTGGAGGCGATGATCAACTCGGCCCGGGGCATCGTCGCCGAGTACTTCAGGCGCGGGGAGACGAACCTGTGGCGGCAGGCGGCCCAGGTGAGCGCGCCCACGCTGGTCGTCCACGGCCGCCACGACCGCCTCGTCAACCCCCGGATGGCCGCTCGCGCGGTCCGGACGTTCCCGCGCGTGCGGCTGGTGCTGCTGCCCGACGCCGGGCACGTGGCCCAGATGGAGTTCCCCGAGCGGGTGGCCCGGGAGGCGAGGCTCCTCATCGCCGAGACGCGTCTCACACCGGTTGGGGAATGACGGGGGCACCGGGTTAGGTTGTGAGTGGAGCGTGCTGCGCCAGCCGCATCAAGGACCCCTGAAACGGGAGCAGAACTGTGTCGTTGCCACCGCTGGTAGAGCCGGCAGCCGAGCTGACCGTCGACGAGGTGCGCCGTTACTCGCGCCACCTGATCATCCCGGACGTGGGCATGGCCGGGCAGAAGCGTCTGAAGAACGCCAAGGTGCTCTGCGTGGGCGCCGGAGGCCTGGGTTCTCCGGCGCTGCTCTATCTCGCGGCGGCGGGAGTGGGCACGCTCGGCGTCATCGACTTCGACGTGGTCGATGAGTCCAACCTGCAGCGGCAGGTCATCCACGGCCAGTCCGACATCGGCCGCCCCAAGGCGGAGAGCGCCGCCGACAGCGTCAGGGAGATCAACCCGCTGGTCAACGTGGTCGTCCACAACGAGGTGCTCACCACGGACAACGTGATGGAGATCTTCGCCGCCTACGACCTCATCGTGGACGGCACCGACAACTTCGCCACCCGTTACATGGTCAACGACGCGGCCGTTCTCCTCGGCAAGCCGTACGTCTGGGGTTCGATCTACCGCTTCGACGGCCAGGCCAGCGTCTTCTGGGCCGAGCACGGCCCCTGCTACCGCTGCCTCTACCCCGAGCCCCCGCCGCCCGGCATGGTCCCCTCGTGCGCCGAGGGCGGCGTGCTCGGCGTGCTGTGCGCGTCGATCGGCTCCATCCAGGTCAACGAGGCGATCAAGCTCCTCGCGGGCATCGGGGAGCCGCTGGTCGGCCGTCTGATGATCTACGACGCCCTGGAGATGAACTACCGCTCGGTCAAGGTCCGCAAGGACCCCGAGTGCGTGCTCTGCGGCAAGAACCCGACGGTCACCCAGCTCCTCGACGACTACGAGGCGTTCTGCGGCGCGGTCTCCGAGGAGGCGCAGGAGGCCGCCTCCGGCTCCACGATCACCGCCGCCGAGCTCAAGTCCTGGCAGGACCAGGGCGAGAGCATCTACGTGATCGACGTCCGCGAGCCGAACGAGTACGAGATCGTGTCCATCCCCGGCGCCGTGCTCATCCCCAAGGGAGAGTTCCTCAACGGCTCCGCGCTGGAGCGGCTCCCGCAGGACAAGAAGATCGTCCTGCACTGCAAGTCGGGTGCCCGCTCCGCCGAGGTGCTCGCGGTCGTCAAGAGCGCCGGCTTCTCCGACGCCGTCCACGTGGGCGGCGGCGTGCTCAGCTGGATCAAGACGGTCGACCCGAGCCTGCCCACCTACTGAGGCTCGTGTCCGGTATGTCCGACGCCCCGTGGAGCACGCGCTCCGCGGGGCGCTCGCCGTTCAGGCGGTCCGCAGTGGTTCCAGGGGTTCCGTCGGGGTCACCAAGTGCTCTCCACACTGACGGATCTGGACGGAACGGCGGATGACACCCGCCTCGCCGCATTAAGGTCGAGGGCGTGCATGAAGTCCCACGTCAGCGGCGGCGTTCATGGCCGACGCTGGTCGTGGCCTCGGCCCTCACGATGTTCTGCGCGATCGTGGCCGGGGTGGCGAGCAGTGCCGCGGCGACGGAGCTCACCCGGGGGCCGACCCAGGCGGAGCTCGACCGGGCTGTCCTCGACGAGGTGGCCAGGCGCTGGCAGGCCTGGCCCGCCGGGCGTGTCTTCCCCGAGACCGTCACCTACGCCCCCGAGCAGGGCGGCGAGGAGAAGGCCCGCCGGGTGGGCATCTCGCCGGAGACCCGCTGTGACAGGGCGGTCGACGCCCCGCTGCGCAAGGTGCTGCGACGGGCCGGTTGCCTGGGCATCCTGCGGGCCACCTACATCGACGCGCTCCAGGGGATCGTCGTCACCGTCGGCGTCGCGGCCTTCGCGGACGAGATCGGCGCCACCACGGCGAGGGCGGCACTGCCCAGGAGTGGCAGGCCCTCGCCGGGGTTGAGGGCGCTCGCCTTCCCCGGCACCGTCACCGACAGGTTCGTCTCTGCGGGGCGCCAGGCGGGCCTCGCCCGGCAGGCGGGCCCGTACCTGGTGATGGCCACGGTCGGGCAGACCGACGGCCGGCCGGCGAGGGCGGTCGGTGAGCAGCGGCCGACCCTGTTCGCGTTCACCGGGGACATCGCCGACCGCATTCTCGCCAAGCTGTCCATGCCCGCCCACCCCGACTGCGCCTCCACGGAATGGCGATGCTGACCACGCCGAGGCGTCCGCCCGCCGCCGGGCCGTCCGTGGGGGTTCATCCGGTGCTCACCGTGCTGGTGGCGCTGAGACTTCTGGTGTCGCCGAGGGCACCGAGGACGCTGAGAGCGCTGAGAAGCGCGGTGACGCGGGCGACGCCGGTGGTGCTGGCGGCCCTGGCGGTGCCGGTGGTCCTGGTTCCGGCACCGGTCGCGCGGGCCGACGACGTCAGGGACAGCCAGCGGGAGGTGCTGCGAACCCTTGACCTGCCCGCGGCCTGGCAGATCTCCGAGGGCAGCGGGGTGATCGTGGCCGTCCTCGACTCGGGGGTGGACCGCGACCACCGGGATCTCGTCGGCTCGGTGATCGAGGGCAAGGACTTCACGACCGGGGCCAACCCTCCGGGGGTGGAACCCCTGAGGCTGCACGGCACGTACATGGCGTCGCTGATCGCCGGACACGGGCACGGTCCCGGTGGCGGCGACGGGGTGATCGGCGTCGCGCCCCGCGCGAAGGTGCTCTCCGTACGGGTCATCCTGGAGGACGAGGAGCCCGGTTTCCGGGAGTTCAACACCGCCGAGCGCTACGAGAACGTGGTGGCCAGAGGCATCAGGCACGCGGTGGACCGCGGCGCCGACGTGATCAACATGTCGATCTCCAAGGAGCTGGCGACCAGGGAGGAGCGGTCGGCGATCCGGTACGCGATCTCCAAGGGGGTCGTGCTCGTCGCGGCGGCGGGCAACGAGGGCGCGGAGAAGCCGGACGCGAGAGGTCACGCCCCCTACTCCTACCCGGCGGCCTTCCCCGGGGTGGTCTCGGTCGCCGCGACGGACCGCGGGCTGCGCCGGGCCTCGTTCTCCAACCGGAACCCCTCGGTCCTGGTGGCCGCGCCGGGGGTGGACATCCTCGGCGCCGGGCCGGGGGACGAGTACTGGGTCGGCCGGGGCACCTCGCAGGCGACCGCCCTGGTGTCGGGCGTCGCCGCCCTCATTAAGGCAAAATATCCAGATATGTCGCCCGTGCTGGTCGTGCAGGCGATCACCGCGGGAGCCACCCGGCGGCCCACCGGCGGCTACGACACCGATACGGGCTTCGGCGTCGTCAACGCCACCCGGGCACTCGCCGCCGCCGCCAGGATCTCCCGGCACACCCTCACCGCCGAGGGGGCCGGGGGCGCCGGTGGGCACGACCCCGCCCGCCCGCTGGGCAGGGCGGTCGAGCCCGTGCGGATCGTCCACCGCGACCGGGACCGGATCACCCTGTACGGCGGGGTGGCCGTGGCCGCCGGACTCGGCGCGGTCGTCTCCCTGATCGTGCTCGCCGTGTGCATCGGCCGTACGCGCTCGTCGGAGATCGTCGAGGAACCCGTGCGGGACCCGTTCACGGCCCCCTGGCCGTGAACCTCCGGCCTGACCGTGGACGTCCGGGCGGGAGAGCGCCGCGAAAATACACTCCACCGATAGGGCGGAGAGGTCCTTCGACGTAGCATCGGAAGTATGTCGCAGCAAGGGCGGTCCCGGGAGCCGGAGCGGCCCCTGGGGACTCCCGCCCCCCGCGCGCGCGGCGGCTGGCCGCCGTCCGGTTCACGGGTGGGCGGCACCGGCGGCGCCGGAGGCGGCCGGGGTCGGCGAGCGCCCGCGCCCGGTGCGTCCGCCCGGCGGGCCCGGGTGCGGTCCTGGCCCGCGGCGGGCCGCGACCGCGAGGCGGTCAGGCGGGCCGAGCTGGCGACCCTGGAGCAGGGCATCCACTTCCGTACGATCTTCCTGATCCTGGTGGGCATGATCCTCGCCATCGCCGCCACCAACGTGCTGACCGGCACGGTCGGGCTGGTGCGCGAGACGAGCTCACGCCCGCTGACCGCCGCCGAGCAGGCCCGCTACATCCAGGACGACATCGCCAGGCGCTGGTACACCTGGACCGCCGACCTGGTCTTCCCCGTCGAGTTGCAGTACATCGGCCTCGGCAGGGTCCAGCAGTACGCCCGCAGGGTCGGTCTCGCCCCCGAGGTGGCCTGCGCGGCGGGAACGGACGCGCCGGTGGGATCGGTGCTCTCCGAATACGGCTGCCGCACCCTGCTGCGGGCCACCTACGTCGACCAGACGTCCTCGTTCGTCTTCACCGTGGGCATCGCCGTGCTCGACAACGAGGAGCGGAGGCTCGCCGCGACCGCGCAGCTGGGCGTGGACGACCGGGTGGGGGTGCGTCCCGTGGCCTTCCCCGGCACGGCGACCGAGCTGTTCGGGGCCGCGCAACGCCAGCGCAACGCCTGGGTGGGCGTCGGTCCCTACATCGTCTTCTCCACCGCCGGTTACACCGACGGGCGCACCCGGGCTGCGGTCGCCCCCGAGGAGATCCTGCACAGCGAGCTGTGGCCCGCGGCCCAGGCGGTCGCCGGGCGCATCGCCCGTGCCCTCGGCGACGAGCCGAGCGCCGTGCCCCAGTGCACCCAGGGGAACGTGTGCTGAGGCGGCGCCGGTTCTGGGCGGCGGGAGTGCTGGCCACGTTCTGCGTGGCGGGTCCGGCGCTCGCCGGGCCGGTGTCGGCCGCCTCGCCGGTGTCGGCACCGTCTGTTTCCGTACAGCCCGGGGGGGCCGCGGACGTCCGAGAGGACCAGCGCTGGGTGCTGGAGATGCTCAACGCCGGGGAGGCGTGGAAGGTCACCAGGGGCGCGGGCGTCATCGTGGCCCTGGTCGACAGCGGGGTGGACGACCAGGTCGCCGAGCTGCGGGGGCGGGTGATCTCCGGGCCGGACATGGGGTCGGTCCAATTCGACAGGGACGCACCGGACGCCGGGCGGCACGGCACCGCGATGGCCTCGCTCATCGCCGGGGCCGGCAAGGGGGAGGAGGGCCTGCTCGGCGTCGCGCCCGAGGCGAGCATCCTCTCGTTGCCGCTGATCGTCGAGGAGCGGCCGGAGGACGGCTCCTCCGCGCCGCCCGAGGACCTGCGCTCGCGCGCGGACAGCCCTCTCGCCCGCGCGATCCGCTACGCCGCCGACCACGGGGCCAAGGTCGTGAGCATGTCGCTGGGCGCCTACGGGCCGCACAGGAGCGAGCGGGAGGCGGTCTCCTACGCGCTGTCCAGGGGCGTGGTGCTCGTCGCGGCCGTGGGCAACGACGGGGATTCCCAGTACGCCATGGACAAGGCCACCTCCTTCTGGAACTTCCCCGCCGGATACTCCGGGGTGATCGGGGTGGGCGCGGTGGACGATCTGGGCAGGCCGGCGACGTTCAGCAGTGACAACCTCTCGGTCCTGGTCTCGGCGCCGGGCGTCAATGTTCCGGTGGTCGTTCCCGGTGGGGAGTACGGGTCTTCTGAGGGGACCAGTTCGGCGACCGCGCTGGTGGCCGGCGTCGCCGCCCTAATAAAAGCAAAATATCCGGATATATCGCCGCAAATGGTGTCGCAGGCCCTCACCTCCACGGCCACGTCCCGACCCCGTAACGGCTACGACGACCACGTCGGGTTCGGCGTCGTCGACGCCGCGGCCGCCCTGGAGGCGGCGGGCCGCCTCGTGGCCGGCGCGAAGGAGGTTCCGGTTCCCGAGGGCAAGCACTTCGGTGACGGCACCCTGCCCACCGAGCCCAGCAGGCCGGGCCCGGAGCCCGTGCGCCTCTGGCTGTACGGCACGGGCCTCGTGGCCGGCCTGCTCGCGTTCGCGGGGGCCGTGGTGATGCTCAACCGGCACTCCGGCAGGGGAGGGCAGGTGATGGCGGCCCCCGAGCCGATCCGGCGCGGGAGATCGCGGAGGTAACCGTGTTCGACGGCGATTCGACTGCGATTCGAACGCGTTTTGGACACCGTTCGGATGCGGCAGCCCAGATGTCGGGATTCATACCCGGAATACCTGGAAGGTTCGATAGTCTCGCGCCTTATGGGGTACGAGTTGCGCGTGGAGCGCCCTGCGCCTCTCGCCTTCGCGGAACTCGCGACTGTGCTGGGGCAGGCGGGGTTCGAATTCAGAGGTTCACAGGAGTCGGGAGAGATCCTGGCCCGTCACAATGGTGCGGTCCATGCCATAGCGGTATGGGACGGTCGGCTTTCCGGCACGCCCGGATCCGACTGGCAGGTGGCCCAGCTGGCGCGGGTGTCCGCCCTCCTGGGGGCGCGGCTCGTCGGTGAGGACGGCGAGTCCTACGCGATCCGCGGTGGCCTGGTGGAGCAGCTGAACGGCTCCGCGGCCTACGAGTTCGGCAAGCTCGACGAGATCCTCTCCGCCGGACCGACCGTATGGAGCCAGTAGGCCACCCCACCCCGTACGCCGAGCGGGTGCTCGACCTGGTCGAGCGCATCCCGCCGGGGATGGTGATGTCCTACGGCGACATCGCCGAGTATCTCGGCGAGGGAGGTCCGCGCCAGGTCGGCAGGGTGATGTCCACATGGGGCGGGGGCGTGCCCTGGTGGCGCGTCGTGCACGCCGACGGCACCCCGCCGCCCGGTCACGAGCAGCGGTGCCTGGTGAGCTGGCGCGAGGAGCGGACCCCGCTGAGGGGTACGCGCGCCGACATGCGGGCGGCCAGATGGGACGGGAAACCGTAGACGGTACGAAGGGGCCGAGCGGGAAACCGGCTAGATTACAAATGCCTGTAAATCCTTCAAGCCCGTAAATTACCGCGTAACCGGCCCTGCTGTGGCGCACTAACATGGCCTAGGACAGCGCTCTGTCCGAAAGGCGGTGCCTTCTCCATGGCGACCGGTGCCACTCCCGCACGAGCCGGCGGCGACCCCGTCGCCGATCGCCTGCGGGCTGTCCAGGATCTCTGCGACCGGGGAGAACCACTCGACTCGATCATGGAAGCGGTGCTGGCAGACGGACTGAAACCGGTCGAGCGACGCCGTTTCGACGCCGACGCGCTGGCCGGCCCCCTGGGGTCCAGGCTGGAGATCGCGGCCAAACGAGGAGCCGCCAAGCGCCGCGAGTTCGTCACGCTCCTGAAGCCGTACGTCACCGGCGTCGACCCGAAGGTCAAGCGTGACCTTCCGGTCGCCCGCAGGATCGCCTTCCACCTGATCGAGCACCGGGAGATCGACGAGCTCGCCGACGGCGACGCGCTGCAAAAGCTCGTCACCGCCGCGGCCGAACCGTCCAGACGCGTCCGCAAGAGCCTCAGGTGGTACGCCGACCTGCCGCTCCAGGACGAGCTGCCCGAGGCCCTGTACCGCCTGCGGGCGGCCGACCTCATCCCGGTCACCCAGATCGAGGACATCTCCTGGTCGGGTGGCCGTCTGCATGTCAGCGGGCACGCCTACCTGGCCGGACTGTCCGTGCGCAGCCGCCGCTTCAACCGGGCCACCGTGGTGCTGCGCGGCCCGCGCTGGCTGCCGCCGGTGCGGCTTCGCACCCGCAGGGTCTTCCACCCCGAGGCGACCCACGGGGCGGAGGAGGCGGGCTGCAACTACGACTGGTCCGGTTTCACCGCCGAGATGAGCCCGTGGCCGCTGCGCTGGCGTTCGGCCGTGCGGGCCGTGGTGCGCGGCGGCAAGCGCCTGCTGCGCCGCCGCGAGACCGTCCAGGACACCACCACCTGGCGCGCCGAGATCGTGATCTGGAGCCGTGGCGCCCGCGCGGGCGGTCTGCTGCGTGGCCCCTCCACCGGCCGCACCGAGCGTCCCGCGGGCCTGGACCTCGGCAAGGGCTGGTGGATCCGTCCTGTCTGGACCTCCGACCGTGCCCTCCAGATCGTGCTGCAGCCCACCCGGGCCGAGCTGGTCGGCGTGCGGCTGGTCGGTGAGCGCCTGGAGGTCGAGGTCTTCCTGCCGGGCAAGGAGGTCAACAGGGGACAGGCCCGCCTGGACGGCCACCGGATCGCCGCCGACTTCACCCCCGGTGAGGGCGGCACCACCGTCGTCGTGCCGCTCGCGACGGCCTCCCTGCTGCAGGAACGCGACGGCGGCAGGCTCTGGATCGAGCCCAAGGGCGACCCCGCGGCCTCCGTCATGATCGGCAAGGCCCAGGAGAGCCGTACGGTCGTCGGTGACCGGGAGATCACCGTGCTGCGCGACCGGCGCGACCGCGTGAGCGTCTCCGCGCACCGGATCCGCCCGGTCGTCACCGCCGCGACCTGGGACGAGGGGGGTGTGCTCACCCTGGAGGGCTCCTACCCGGGTTCCGGTGAGGCAGCGCTCACCCTCAAGCACCGCAGCGGGCTGATCCACGCGATCCCCCTGGAGCGCGAGGACTCCCGCTTCACGGTGAGGCTCGCGCCCGCCGCGATGCCCCGTTTCGGCGACACGGCCCCGCTGAACAGCGGCACCTGGAGCATGGCGGTGCGCGACGCGGCCGGGCAGATCGTCCCGTTCCGCGTCGACCACGCCATCCTCGACGGGCTGGACGAGGAGACGAAGATCCGTGACGGTCGCGAATACCGCCTGATCTCCACCCGCTTCGACATCCCCGTGCTCTCCGTCGCCGAGCACCTTCCCGACGACGAGAAGGGCGCGGGCGGCCTGTACGCCCTGCGCCGGCACTTCTACCCCGCCGAGCGGACCCGCGAGCTGAACGACGCGACCGTCTACGTCGCCTACGACGGGCGGCAGTACGAGGGCAGCGTCCGCGCGGTGTACGAGGAGCGCGTGCGGCGCGGCGACACCGGCGAGCACATCTGGGTGGTCAAGGACGGCGCCTTCGTGCCGCCGGGCCCCGACAGGCTCGGTTTCGGCACGGGCGAGGGGCCGACCGTGGTGCGCGCGGGCAGCCGCGAGCACTACGCGGCACTCGCCCGTTCGCGCTACGTGGTGACCAACGGTTTCCTGCCGCCGTGGTTCCGGTCCCGCGAGGACCAGGTGGTGGTGCAGACCTGGCACGGCACCCCGGTCAAGCGCCTGGGCAACGACCTGCCGCACATGTCCCGCGACCCCAAGCCGCCGGCCTGGCACCGGCAGGCCGTCGAGGTGCGCGGCTGGGACCTGCTGGTCTCCCAGAGTCCCTGGGCGACCCGCGTCATGCGCAAGGCGTTCGGCTACCAGGGCGAGGTCCTGGAGAGCGGCTACCCGCGCAACGACGTGCTCGTCGCCCCCGACCGCGACGCGCTGGCCGCGGCGGTGCGCGCGCGGCTCGGCATCGCCGAGGGCGCCAAGGTGGTGCTCTACGCGCCGACCTACCGCGACTACGACCGCAAGAACGCCTCGATCCGCCTGGACCTGGCCGAGGCGCACCGGGTGCTCGGTCCCGGTCACGAGTTCCTGATCCGGGGTCACTCGATGCAGGCGGCACCGAACGTGCGTGCCGGCCTCGGCCGCGACGTCACGACATATCCGGATATCACGGATCTGTTGTTGATCGCGGACGTGCTGATCACGGACTACTCGTCGGTCATGTTCGACTTCGCCGCGACCGGCAGGCCGATGCTCTTCTTCACCTACGACCTGCAGCGCTACTCGTCCAAGCGGGGCATCTACCTCGACCTCGCCGCCGAGGCCCCCGGCCCGCTGCTGTCCACCGGGGCCGAGGTCATCAAGGCCCTGAAGTCGATCGACGAGGTGGCCGCCGCCCACGCCGAGAAGTACGACCTCTTCCAGCGCACCTACGTCCCCCGCGACGACGGCAAGGCGACGGCGAGACTCGTCGACCGCGTCTTCTCCGCCTGACCCACCCGCCTGACCCGCCCGGACCGGACGGTTCGCCGGTTCTTCGGGGCCGTTCTCCGGATACGGCCCCGAAGAACTGTCTTCGGGATCGTCCCGGGGAGCGCCTCCCACGGGAAAAGGCCGCCGGGCCCGGAACCGCCTGCGAGTTCGTCGCACGGAGAGCACCTCTCCGCTCCGGGCGCTCTCGCGGATCCCCGGCCGGTTCCCGGTGATTCCGCGAGTCTCCCGCACGATGCCCGCCCCGTCCGCCGAACCCCCTTCGGAGCCCTTGGAAGACTCCCGCCCAGGTCCGCGCGGTGCTCCGCCCGCCGGTTTTCCGGAAAACCGCTCGCGGCCCGCCCCATCCGGTGAAGAATCCGCCATGCCGTACCCACCGACTCGGCACGATCATCGTCCGGGATCTGGTGGAATGGCGAGTTGTGAGTGGTCAGGACTGGCGGCTGATACGCCGTGAGGGCGCGGGGAGGGCTGTTGCCCCTGTGCTCGACGAGCACCAGCGGGCGGTGGTGGCCCATGAGAGCGGCCCGCTTCTCGTGCTCGCGGGGCCGGGCACCGGCAAGACCACCACGATCGTCGAGACCGTCGTCGACAGGATCGAGCGCCGGGGCGTCGACCCCGAGCGGGTGCTCGTCCTCACCTTCAGCCGCAAGGCCGCGGAAGAGCTGCGCGAGCGCATCACCTCCCGGATGCGCCGCACCACCCGCACCCCCCTCGCCCTCACCTTCCACAGCTACGCCTACGCGCTGCTGCGCCGCGAGGCCGTGCTCGCCGGAGGGCTGCCACCGCGCCTGCTCACCGGCCCCGAGCAGCTCCTGGAGATCCGCCGCCTGCTCCACGGCGAGCTGGAGGACGGCGCCACGCACTGGCCCCACGACATGCACGAGGCGCTCAAGACGCGCGGCTTCGCCCAGGAGCTCCGCGACTTCCTCGCCCGCGCCGCCGAGCGCGGTCTCGACGGACCCGAGCTGAGAGAGCTGGGCCGCCGCCACGGCCGCGCCGACTGGGTGGCCGCGGGAGGGTTCGCCGACCGCTACCAGGCCAGGTTCGACCTCGACCTGGAACCGGTGCTCGACTACGCGGAGCTGATCCGCGCGGCGGGCGCGCTGCTCTCCGACCCCGAGGTGCGCGCTCGCGAACGGTCGGCGTACGACGCCGTCTTCGTCGACGAGTACCAGGACACCGACCCCGCACAGGAGTTCCTGCTGCGGCAGCTGGCGGGGGAGGGCCGCGACCTGGTCGCGGTCGGCGACCCCGACCAGTCGATCTACGGCTTCCGTGGCGCCGACGTCCGCGGGATCATGAACTTCCCCGACAGGTTCCGCGACGCGAACGGCGCGAAGGCCCCCGTCATCGCGCTGCGCGTCTGCCGCCGCAGCGGTCGCGAACTCCTGAGGGCGACCCGCCGCGTCACCGCCCGCCTGCCCGCTCCCCCCGGCGCCGCCGCCCACCGCGACCTGCGAGCCCTGCCGGACGCCGAGCCCGGCGACGTACGGGTGCTGGTGGCCGACGGGGGACCTCAGGAGGCGGCGATCGTGGCCGACACCCTCCGCAGGGCGCACCTGCTCGACGGTGTCCCCTGGTCACGGATGGCCGTGCTGGTGCGCTCGGCGACCCGTCAGGTGCCGCTGCTGCGCCGGGCGCTGGTCAGCGCCGGGGTGCCCGTGGTGGTCGGCGGCGGCGAGGTGCCGCTGTTCCAGGAGCCGGGCGTACGGCCGCTGATCAGGCTCATCCAGGTGGCACTGCACCCGGAGACCCTGGACGAGGGGGTGGCCGAGGAGCTGCTGACCGGGGCACTCGGCGGCACCGACATGATCGGGGTGCGCCGCCTGCGCCGCGCGCTGCGGATCGCCGAGAACGAGGCGCTCACCGGCATCGGCGAGCACACCGTGGACGAGACGCGGGCCGATCCCGGCGAGCACACCGTGGACGAGAGGCCGGCCGGTTCCGGAGAGCGCGACGTGGACGAGAGGTCGGCCGGCCCTGGCGGGCACGACGAGGGTGAGACGCCGGCCGGTTCCGAAGAGCGCGACATGGGTGAGACGCCGGCCGATCCCGGCGAGCACGATGCGGACAAGGCGCCGCCCCGCATCGGCGACCATGGCGCGGACGAGGCGCCGACCCGCGTCGGTGACGTCACGGACGAGCCGGAGACCGGCCTCGGCGAACACGGTGTGGACGAGGCGCCGGCCCGCGTCGGCGCGTACGACGCGGACGAGATGGCGGCCCGCGAGACCCACGGTCCGCGTTCGTCCGGCGAGCTGATGGTCGCGGCGCTGAAGGACGCGCGGGAGCTGGTGAGGGTGGAGCCGCACATCGCGCAGCCCGCCGAACGGCTCGCCGGTCTCATCTCCGCCGCCACCGAGGCGGTGAGGAAGGGCGGCACCGCCGAGGACGTGCTGTGGGCCGTCTGGCAGGCCACCGGACTGGCCAGGAAGTGGACCGACGTCAGCCTCAGGGGCGGCGTGCGGGGCCTCATGGCCGACCGCGACCTCGACGCCGTCGTGGCGCTGTTCGACCACACGGCCAGGTTCGTCGACCGGCTCCCGCACGCCGGGGTGGACGTGTTCGTCGAGGACCTGGTCGCCCAGGAGATCCCCGGTGACTCGCTCGCCGAGCGCGCCCCCGACGGCGACACGGTCCGCATCCTCACCGCGCACCGCTCCAAGGGCCTGGAATGGGACGTGGTGGTCGTCGCCGGGGTCCAGGAGGGCGCCTGGCCCGACCTGAGGCTGCGCGGGTCCATCCTGAGCACCGACGACATGGTCGCCAGAGCCGAGGGCTCCGAGCACGAGAACCCCGCGGCCGTCTCCGCCGCCCTCGCCTCCCAGCTGCTGGCCGAGGAGCGCCGCCTGTTCTACGTGGCCGCGACCAGGGCGAGAAAGAGGCTCATCGTCACCGCCGTGGGCGGCGACGACACCGAGGAACGGCCCTCCCGCTTCCTCACCGAACTCGTCCCCGGTTCGACCGAGGACGCGGGCGTCGACGAGCGTTCCCGCTGGCTCAGCATGCCCGCGCTCGTGGCCGACCTGCGTTCGGCGGTCGCCGACTCCACCAGGCCCGAGCCGCTGCGCAGGTCCGCGGCCGAGCACCTGGCGAGGCTCGCCGCCTCGGGGGTGCCCGGCGCCCACCCCAACGAGTGGTACGCCCTCACCCCCATCTCCGACGACCGCCCGCTCAGCTGGCCCGACGACATCGTGCGCGTCTCGCCCTCGGCGGTGGAGAGCTTCAGCAAGTGCGGCCTGCGCTGGCTGCTGGAGACCTCCGTGGGCGCGGGCGGCACCGACGTGGCCCGCGGCCTGGGCACGGTCGTGCACGCGCTCGCCGTCCTCGCCGCGACGGGCATGCCCACCGAGGAGACCCTCGGCAAGCGCCTGGACGACGTCTGGCACGAACTCGACTTCGGCGGCGTCTGGTACAACCGCAAGCAACGCGCGGTCGCCGAGGAGATGATCTCCAAGTTCGTCCGCTGGCACGAGGAGAACCCCAGGGAGCTGGTCGGCCTGGAGGAGGCGTTCACGGCGATGGTCTCCGAGGGCGTGCAGATCAAGGGCCGGGTCGACCGGGTCGAGCGCGACGGCGAGGGCCGGGCCGTGATCATCGACATCAAGACCGGTAAGACCGGCGCCAAGGACGGCGAGCTCGAACGCCACCCCCAGCTCGGCGTCTACCAGCTCGCCGCGCTGCTCGGCGCCTTCCAGCGGCACGGCCTGACCGAGCCGGGCGGCGCGGCACTGGTCCAGGTGGGCGACGCGGCGGGCAAGAAGGCCGCCAAGGAGCAGTCGCAGCCTCCCCTCGGGGACGACCCCGACCCGAACTGGGCCAAGGACATGGTCGGCACCGTCGCCGTCGGCATGTCGGGGCCGTTCTTCCAGGCCAAGGTGAACGACGGCTGCCGCACCTGCGCCGTACGGTCGAGCTGCCCGGTCAGCAAGAACGGAGACCAGGTGTGCTGAGCCCGGTCCAGCTCGCCGCCAAGCTGGGCATCCTGCCGCCGACCCCCGAACAGGCCGCCGTGATCGAGGCCGGCCTCGAACCGATGGTCGTGATGGCCGGGGCCGGATCCGGCAAGAGCGAGACCATGGCCGGGCGCGTCGTCTGGCTGGTCGCCAACGGGCTGCTCCGCCCCGAGCAGGTGCTCGGCCTCACCTTCACCAGGAAGGCCGCCGCCGAGCTGGCCGCGCGGGTGCGCGAGCGGCTCAACGGTCTCGTCGAGGTCGGGCAGGTGCCGGCGGAACTGCTGGAGGGCGAGCCGACCATCTCGACGTACCACGCCTACGCGGCCCGCCTGGTCACCGAGCACGCCCTGCGCGAGGCGCTGGAGCCGACGATGCGCCTGGTCTCCCCAGCCGTCTCCTGGCAGCTCGCCAGCCGGGTGGTGAGCTCGTACGACGGACCGATGGAGCAGGTCGAGTGGAGCCCGGCGACCGTCACCCGGGCGGTGCTCGAACTCGCCGGTGAGCTCGCCGAACACCTGCGCACCCCGCAGGACGTACGCGACGTCGGCACCAAGCTCGCCCAGCGGCTCGCCGCGCTGCCCGGCACCCCGACCAAGGACCAGCGCAGGCCGCTGCTCACCCAGCGGGCCAGGGAGCAGCTGCTGCCGCTTGTCGAGGCGTACAACCGCCTCAAGCGCGGCCGGGAGGTGGTCGACCACGGCGACCAGATGGCGCTGGCCGCCAGGATCGCCGACCGGCACGCCGACGTCGGCGTGATCGAGCGCGGGCGGTTCGCCGTGGTCCTGCTCGATGAGTACCAGGACACCAGCCACGCCCAGCTCGTCCTGCTGCGTGCCCTGTTCGGCGGCGGCCACCCGGTGACGGCGGTGGGCGACCCCTGCCAGTCCATCTACGGCTGGCGCGGCGCCTCGGCGGGCAACCTCACCCGGTTCCCGCGCGACTTCAGGACCGCCTCGGGGGAACTCGCGCCCGTCAACCGCCTCTCGGTCAGCTTCCGCAACGGCGACGCCGTGCTCGACGTCGCCGCCCGGATCCAGCTGCCGCTCCGGATGGAGGCGAGGGAGGTGCCGGTCCTGGTGCCCGGTAAGAACCGGGTCGAGCGCGGCCGGGTGATGTGCGCCTTCCACGAGACCGCGGACGACGAGGCGCGCTGGGTCGCTCTGGAGGTCGCGAAGGTGCTGGGCGTCGAGAGCGCGCCCGACGGCATGCCGTGGGGCGAAGGCGAGCGTAAGAAGGCGAAGCAGAGCATGTGGGGCGGGCCGCAGGCGCTCCAGCCGCACGACGTGGCGGTCCTGGCGCGCAAACGCTCGCAGTTCCCCGCGCTCCGCAAGGCCCTGGAGGAGCGCGGCATCCCGGTCGAGGTCGTCGGCCTGGGCGGGCTGCTGCTCGTGCCGGAGATCGCCGACATCGTCTCCACCCTGCGCGTGATCTACGACCCGAGCGCGGGGGACGCCCTGGTGAGGTTGCTGTCCGGCCCTCGCTGGCGGATCGGACCCGCAGACCTCAAGGAGCTCGGCGAGCGGGCCCGCGAGCTGAACCGGGAGACCCGCGAGGGCTCCTCACCGGTGGCCGACCCGCTGGACCAGGTCGTGGCCGACATGGCCGAGGAGCGCGGCAGCCTGGTCGACGCCCTCGACGAACTGCCCGACCGCCCCGAGTGGCAGGAACTGTTCTCCCCCCTGGCCGCGGTGAGGCTGGTCGCGATGGCCCAGGAGTTGCGCGTCCTGCGCGCCCACACCGGCCAGCCGCTGCCCGACCTGATCCTGGAGATCGAGCGCACCCTCGGCCTGGACATCGAGGTGGCGGCGAGGGGGACGGCTGTCGGCCCCTTCGCCGCCCGCGCCGACCTCGACGCCTTCCTGGACGCCGCCGCCCGGTTCGCCGGAGACTCCGAGGACCCCACGCTGGGCGCGTTCCTGGCGTTCCTGAAGGCGGCCGACGAGGAGGAGAACGGCCTGGACGCCGGGCGGGTGGGCGAGAGCAACAGCGTGAAGCTGATGACGGTCCACGCCTCCAAGGGCCTGGAATGGCCGGTCGTGGTGGTGCCCGGTCTCTCCCAGGCGCTGTCGAAGACCGGGACGCTCACCGTCGGCACCGTGTTCCCCGCCCGCTCCACGACCAGCACGAGGTGGACGGAGAACCCGCGCAAGCTGCCCTACCAGCTGCGCGGGGACGCCTCCGACCTGCCGGGACTCGCCGGGCTCGCGAAGGAGGAGCTGGCCGACTTCGACGAGCGCTGCCGCGACCGCGACCTGCTCGAGGAGCGCCGCCTGGCGTACGTCGCCGTCACCCGCGCCCACTACCTGCTGATCGCCTCCGGCTACCGCTGGGGCACCGCGGCCAGGCCGCTGGACCCTTCGGACTTCCTGCTGGAGATCCGCGAGACCTGCGGCAGGGTGGTCTCCTGGGCGCCGGAGATGGAAGAGGGCGCCACCAACCCGCTCCTCGACGAGCCCGCCGAGGCCCGGTGGCCGATCGAGCCGGACGACGCCCGCTACGCCGCCGTTCTCGACGGCGCCACCATGGTGGAGGCCGCCCTCGCGGCCCTCGCGGGCGGGGCCGCCTCCGTTCCCGCTCCCGCGACCGAGGGCGTTTCCGCGCCCGCGTACGAGGACGTCCCCTTTCCCGAGGCCCCGCTGTCCGAGGCCTCACAAGGAGGGGTCTTCCCGGACGAGACGGACGTGCCCTTCCCCGAGGACCCGTGGGACGGGTCCTTCCCCGAGGACCCTGAGGCGCCGTTCCCTGCCGATGCCGACCTTGGAGCACCCCCCGTCCAGCGGGACGAATCGACCGGTTCGGGAGCCGTACCCGAGTCGGGGACGGCTCCCGGGGCGGAAACGGTGTCCGAGCCGGTCTCCGGGGCGAGTGCGGTGTCCGAGCCGGGGACGGCGGCTGCGGAACCCGCAGCCGACTCCGGGCCCTGGGCCGGGTTCGAGGCCGAGCCCGGTGAGTTGTCGGAGCGGCGGCCGGCCCCCGCGGCAGAGCTGCGAGGGTGGGACAGGGAACGGGCGAAGGCGTGGGAACGCGACATCGAGCTCCTGCTCAGGGAACAGGAGCTGAAGCGGCGGCGCGGCAGGGGCCGGGTGGAGCTGCCGACCCACCTCACCGTCTCCTCCCTCGTCACCCTCGCCTCCGACCCCAAGGCGCTCGCCAGGCAGATCCGCCGCCCGGTGCCGAAGAAACCGGCGCCGCTGGCTCGACGGGGCACCTCCTTCCACCGCTGGCTTGAGGGGCGCTGGGGGCAGCAGCGGCTGATGGACGAGTTCGAGCTGCCCGGCGCGTCCGACGACTTCGAGGAGACCGACGCCCACCTCGACCAGCTGCGCGAACGCTTCGAGGAGAGCGAGTGGGCGGGCAGGGAGCCGCTCGACGTCGAGGTCCCCTTCGAGACCGTGATCGCCGACCGGGTGGTCAGGGGCCGGATGGACGCGGTCTTCCAGGTCTCGGAAGGCCGCTACGAGGTCGTCGACTGGAAGACCGGCCGCCGCCCGAACGGGAGGAAGGCCGAGGCCGCCGCCTCCGTGCAGCTCGCCGCCTACCGGCTGGCCTGGTCCCACCTGGCCGCCGTCCCGCTGGACCAGGTGGGGGCGGCCTTCCACTACGTCCTGCTCAACGAGACGGTCCGCCCCGTCGACCTCCTCGACGAACGCGGCCTCGTCACCCTCGTCGAGTCGGTCCCCGTACTCCCGTAGAACTCCTCACGGTGAACATGACGCTCTCGGCGTGATCCCGCGTCTTGGGTGCCGGAGTGTGACCCAATGATCCTGGCCGGAGGGCGCGGAGGCCGGCGCATCATCACTTCAGCGCCATATCTGTACTACGACATCCCTGATATCCGGCTGGAGACCCTCCCCTGAGTGTCTTCCCGTGAGATTTTCGAAGACCGACCTTCGAGCACCGGAAGGTAAGCGCGTCGGTCCGACCCACCGCACCTGGTTCCACGCGTACGAGAGAACGCACGAGCCCGGCTGATCCCGGACCCGTCCTGAGCGGAAAGGCACGCCATGACCACCATCGCCGACACATGGGGCCTGCACGAGGGGCACTTCTGGCTACGCGGAAAGCGGCCCGACCAGCCGGTGAGCTTCGACGCCGACACCGGGATGTGGAACGTCTACGGCTACCCCGAGGCGCTGCGGATTCTCGGCGACCCGAAGACCTTCTCCTCCGACACCAGCCGCATGGTGCCCGAGATCGCCAGGCCCGCCGAGCGCAGCCTGACACAGCTGGACCCGCCCATGCACGGCAAGCTTCGCAAGCTCGTCAGCCACGCCTTCACCCCCAAGATCGTCGCCGACCTCGAACCGCGCATCGCCACGCTCACCAATGAGCTGCTCGACGCGGTGGCCGAGCAGGACCGGCTGGAGCTGGTGTCCGACCTCGCCTACCCGCTGCCGGTCATCGTCATCGCGGAACTGCTCGGGGTGCCCAGCTCCGACCGCTACGTGTTCAAGCAGTGGGTCGACAGAATCTTCGAGAACTCCCAGCGGTTCTCCCTGGTCAACCGCAGCGAGGAGCAGGAACGCAACCTCGCGGTCGCGATGGAGCAGATGAAGCACCTCACCGACTACCTAGGCGAACACGCCGCCGAGCGCAGGCGCCACCCACGCGCCGACCTGCTCACCCAGCTCGTCGAGGCCGAGGTGGACGGTGAGCGGCTCAGCCAGGCCGAGGTGGTGAACTTCGCCAACATCCTGCTGATAGCCGGGCACATCACCACCACCATGCTGCTGGGCAACACGGTGCTCTGCCTGGACGAACAGCCCGAGCGGTTCGCCCGTGCCCGTGCGGACCGCTCGACGATCCCCGCCGTGATCGAGGAGTCCCTGCGCTTCTTCAGTCCGTTCGCGGCCCTTGCCCGGGTCACCAACGTCGACGTCGAGCTCGGCGGGCAGCAGGTGCCCGCCGACCAGATGCTCATGGTGTGGATCGCGGCGGCCAACCGCGACCCCAGGCAGTTCGCCGACCCCGACGTCTTCGACCCGACCCGCGATCCCAACCCCCACCTCGGTTTCGGCAGGGGCATCCACTTCTGTCTCGGCGCCCCGCTGGCCCGCCTGGAGGGCCGCGTCGCGCTCGACATCCTGCTCGACCGCTTCCCGCACCTGCGCACCGACCCGGACGAGCCGCCGCAGTTCATCCCCAGCCCCAACATGACCGGCGTACGCAAACTGCCGCTGCTCACCTCCGCCGGCTGAGCGGGCCCGCTGAGCCGGGAGAGACGTGGACGGCGACGTCCCGGTTCATCCTCTCAGCGGGCGCAGGGCGGAGCCCCAGGCGAGGACCTGGTCGAGGACGACGTTCAGCCGGTCCTCGTGGACGGAGGCGGGATTGAAGCCGTCCACGAAGTCGGTGTGGATCGACAGCCCGACCTGGTTCGACACGGTGGCCACACTGAGCAGGCCCAGCACGTGCCGTAGGTGCGCGATCGCCCGGGGCGCGCCGTCCACGCCGTAGCCGACGAAACCGGCCGCCTTGTTGCTCCATTCGGTGTACAGGAAGTCGAGGGCGTTCTTGAGCCCGCCGGGAAACGAGTTGTTGTACTCGGGAGTCACGATCACGAACGCGTCCAGGGATGAGATCTTGGCCGACCAGCGCTTGGTGTGCTCGTGCTGGTAGTTGCCCATGGCGGGGTGCTCGGGCTCGTCCAGATTTCCCAGTTCGTAGTCTTTCAGGTCGACGAGTTCGTACTCGGCGTCGCCCCGCTTGGCCGCCAGATCGCGGACCCAGTGCGCCACCGCCTCGCCGTTTCTGCCAGGGCGGGTGCTGCCCAGGATGATGCCCACCTTCAGCATGTCGATGCTCCCTCGCTCGGTTGTGAAAACCACCGTAGGGAGGCCGGCTGAGATAATGAATGCGCAGCTGTCCAATATTTATAAGCCATCGTCTCAGGGCGTAGACTGGCCGCGTGGATATGCTGAGCGACGTCGCGGCCTTCATCCGGTGTGGACGCCCCACCTCCGCCCGTGTCTCCTGGCGTGCGCCCTGGGGGGTGTCGTTCCGCGCGTCGCCCGGTTCCGCGGGGTTCCAGGTGGTGCTGCGCGGATCCTGCTGGCTGCTCCCCGAGGAGGGCGAGCCCGTTCCGCTGAGCGTGGGCGACCTGGTGTTCCTGCCGCACGGCGACTCGTTCGGGTTGGCCGACGATCCCGCGAGGCCGCTGGTCGAGTCCGACTGTGGCGTGCACTCCGAGCTGTTCGCCTCGGCAGGGTTCGGCGGGGCGGGCGCCGAGACGGTCATTCTGTCCTGCGGTTACCTGCTCGACCTCGACAGGACCCACCCGATCCTGGGTTCGCTGCCCGGCGTGATCCATCTGCCCTCGACGCTCGGCAGCCATCCGGAGCTGCGGGCCGCCGTCGAGTTGCTGGCCGGCGAGATCGACAACCCTCGCCCGGGCACGGACACCGTCGTGTCGTCCCTGCTCGACATGTTGCAGCTGTACGTCCTGCGGGCCTACTTCGAGACGCAGGACGAGCCCTGCACCCTGTCCGGCTGGGCCGCCGCGCTGGCGGACCCGGCCGTCGGCCGCGCGCTCGACGCCATCCACCGCGACCCCGCCCGCCGCTGGACGGTCGAGTCCCTCGGCGCTCACGCGGGCCTGTCGCGCGCCGGCTTCGCCCGCCGCTTCACGGGACTGGTCGGGCAGCCGCCGCTGGCGTACCTGACCTGGTGGCGGCTGATGAGCGCGGCCCGCATGCTGCGTGACTCCGACGCGTCGGTGGCGGAGGTGGCCGAGCGGGTGGGGTACGGGTCGGAGTTCGCCTTCGGCAACGCCTTCAAGCGGGAGCTCGGCGTGGCGCCCGGCCGGTATCGCCGCCAGAGCGCGGTGGCCTAGCGGGAACGGCGGCGGGTCGTCCGGGGCGGAAGACGGCTGGAACGCGCGCCCGTCGCCGTTGTGGGTCTCCGGTGGCCGAACGGGCGCGACGGTCATCCCGTCACCCGTCACATCGCGCGGGTCGGGAGTATTTTCGACCCACTCCGAGCGAGTTTAAAGCTGAGATCGAAGTTTGTCGGCAAGTGCGAACGGCATCCTGATTTGAGCGGAAATTTCGGTCCGGTTCATCGTTCGTTCCGCTTCCCTGCACAGGATCGAGGTCGCGACACCCCCCTTTCCCAGGAGAAGTCAATGCGTCCCTTGAGCACACTGGCATCCACAGCGTTGACGGTCTGCCTGCTCGGTACCGTGGCCCTACCGGCGACGGCGAAGGACCTGCCCACCGTCGACCCCAGGGTCGAGACCCCGGCCCTCTTCGACGACGAGGCCGGAGGCAACGCCAACGGTGACGACCCGGCGATCTGGGTCCACCCCACCTCCCCGGCGGCGAGCGTGATCGCCGCCACCGCGAAGGAGGGCGGGCTCTACGTCTACGACCTGAACGGCAGGCAGCTCCAGCACCTGCCCGCGCCGGCCGCGCCCGGCCGGGACGACGAACCGGGCCGGTTGAACAACGTGGACGTCGTCTACGGTCACGCCTCCGCGGCGGGACGGTCGGACATCTTCGTCGCCTCCGACCGCGGCGCGGACAAGCTGCGCGTCTACCGGATCGATCCCGCGAAGACCGGACGGGACCGGCGGGTGCTCACCGACGTCACCGACCCCGCCGCCCCGTTCGTCTTCAACACGACCCAGGCGGAGGTGAACGACGCCGAGACCGTGTACGGCCTCGCGACCTGGAAGCGGGACTCGGGCACCTACGTCCTGGTCAGCCGTCGGCACACGACGCGGCTCGCGCTGCTGAAGCTCACCGACGCCCCGGGCGGCAAGGTCGGCTACACGAAGATCAGGACCATCGACCTGCCGTCGCGCTTCACCCTCCCGAACGGTCGGAGCTGGACTCCCTGCGACGAGCCGGGCGTGGGTCCGCAGATCGAGGGCATGGTCGTCGACGCCAGGACCGGCACGCTCTACGCGGCACAGGAGGACGTCGGCATCTGGCGCGTGAACGGTGATCTCACCGGCTCACCGGTGCTGGTCGACCGCGTCCGGGAGTACGGCGTACCCGCCACCTACGACGCCGACGCCGACGAGTGCGTACCCGGGGCCGACCCGGGGTACGGCGGTCGCAACCTGACCGCGGACGCCGAGGGCCTGACCGTCTACCACGGCAAGGGCGGCGAGGGTTACCTGATCGCCTCCAGCCAGGGAGACAACACCTTCGCCGTCTACGACCGCGGCGGAAGGAACGCCTACCTCGGCTCCTTCCAGGTCGGCGGACGCGGTCGCATCGACGGTGTGCAGGGCAGCGACGGGGCGATGGTGATCAACGTGCCTCTCGGCCGCGGGTTCCCCAAGGGCCTGTTCGTCACGCACGACGGCACCAACACCCCCGAAACGTCGGACTCGGAGGGCGAGGTGCGGGAGAACACCAACTTCAAGTACGTGAAGTGGGACGACATCGCCCGCCGTCTCGGCCTGGACATCGACACCAAGAGCTGGAACCCGCGCCGCTGACCTGCCTTCACCCGCTCGGAGCCGTACGAGCGGCTCGTACGGCGCCGAGCGGGAACGTCGGGGCGACCCGCCACTCCCTCCCGGCGCCGAGGCGCGTCAGGGCTTGCGACCCACTCCGACGTAGCCGATCGCGGTGCTCCGAGCATTGAACAGGGGCTCGTCGACCGGGCGCCATTCCCTGGGGAACACCAGGCCGGGTTCGAGCAGCTCGTAACCGTCGAAGAAGCGGGAGATCTCCGCGTGCGTGCGCAGGCTCAGCGCCGCGGTGGCCCGGTTGTAGACCTCCAGGGCCTCCGGCGTGGTGTCGGGCTTGGCGTCGGTGCCGTGACTGACGACGAGATGGCTGCCCGGCGCGCTCACCTCGTGCAACCGCTCGACGATCTGGTAGGCCCCCGCGCCGTCGGGGCTCTCGTCCGGGATGAAGTGCAGGATGGCGAGCAGCAGGAACGCCACGGGCTGGTCGAAGTCGACGTGCTCGCGCAACTCGGCCAGCAGCGTCTTCGGGTCACGAACGTCGGCTTCCACGACGGTGACGTTGTCGCCGTTGCCCAGGATCGCCCGGCTGTGCGCGCACACGACGCTGTCGTAGTCCACATAGACCACGCGGGTGTCGGGTGCGATCTCGTGCGCGATCTCGTGCGTGTTGCCCCGGGTGGGAAGCCCGGAGCCCAGGTCCACGATCTGCCGGACGCCCGCCTCGACCAGGAGACGTACGGCACGGGCGAGGAACGCCCGGTTCTCCTTCGCGGAGTCGCGTGTCTCGGGGAAGATCTTCAGAATCTGCTCGGCCGCGGCCCGATCGGAGGCGAAGTTGTCCTTGCCGTCCAGGTAGTAATCGTACATCCGGGCGACATTGGGCACGTTCGGGTCAATCCCGGCCGGCCCAGCCTGATCATCCACGGTTTCTCCAGACTCTTCCGCCTTTGTCTGGCTTTGATCTTAGAGAGGCTTTCACGTTTTGGCAGCGAGATGAGGTCATCGCTGTGGGTCTTTGGTGGCGGACGCGAACTCGGAAGTCAACGGATGACGCTGATCACCATGAGGCGCGATGCCCCCGACCGGGGCACCGCGCATGGTGATGAGGTCACCTGCAAGGAAGGTCGGCGTCGTCAGAGTGGGAATTGAACGCCGGTCGGTGTTCTCACAGGCCCGGGGGAGTCGATCAGGGACTGGGCGTCGAGGGGGAGGTGGCGGCCGCCCAGTCGCCGAGCCGACTGCCCGTAGGGGGTGCCAGTGTGGCACTGTTTGATCCATCAGGGCTCATGGTGATCAAGCGGTTGCCTTGACAAAGGATTTGGGTGCCGTCCGGGGACCATACCGCCCTAAGTGTTCCGGCGGAGATCCAAGTCTTGTTGCTGCCGTCGGCGGCGTTCATGACGTAGATGAGCGGCGGAGGACCTGGCTGGGAATGCATGTAGACGATCTTCGTGCCGTCTGGGGACCACTCCGGATGGCTGGAGGTGTCGCTCCAGGTAGGTGGGTTCACGGTGAGCTTGTTCTGTCCGGTGCCGTCCGTGTTAATGGTGTAAATGTCTTTGGTAAGCCCGTAGGCGATCTTGGTGCCGTCGGGGGAGTAGTCCGGGAAGTAGGCGTTGCCCGTGATCAGTGTCACAGGGTTGGTGCCGTCGGCGTTGATCACCTTGATCCCGCCGTTGAAGGTGTACGCGATCTTGGTGCCGTCAGGGGAGATGTCGAGCCCCATGCAGGTGGCACTGGAGCCGGTGGTGAGCTGGGTGACGCCGGTGCCGTCGGCGTTCATCGAGTACACGTCAGCCGAAGTGCTCGAGCAGCGTAAGAAGACTATCTTGAGGCCGTCGGCGGACACGCTCAGTTCGCGCTCGGCCGCGGGGGTGTCGGTGAGCTGGACGGGGTTGGTGCCGTCGGCGTCGACACCGTAGATGTCCTCGTTGTACAGAAAGTAGATCTTGCCGTTGGCGCCTGGATAGGCGGCGTGGGCGGGAGACGCGGTCAGGAGCCCTGTCACGCAGGAGGCCAGGACCAGCGTCACGGTGGTCACCGCGGAGGCTAATCGGGTGAAAGGCCGTCGGTCGGCGGTGAAGGCTCGGTCGGACAAGGTGGATCTCCTTTCGACGATCCGCCGTCACGACGGGTTCGGGACCGCTCGGTGACGGCGGGCGGGTGGACAAGGCGCGATCGCTCCGTGGCATTACTGGCGAACATCGATGGACCATGCCGAGAGCGGGAACGCGACGTTTTCTCGGAGTGGTCCTTTTGATTCCGTCATCGCCGTCCTGCGCCCGAGGTTTCGAAAAGGATGGTCCCTCGCCGGCCGGCCGAAGTCCAGAGCGAAAATAAATTCCCGAATATCCGGTCCGGGCCAAAAGTCCACGCCGGCGATCCCATCGATTTATGGGTGGGAGAGAATATCATTATTTGTGCCGGTTGATCGTCTGCCGGAGGCGACACGGCAGATTCGCCCGATGCGGCGGTCGTCAACTCGTTGAGCTTTTTTCGTACGCCTGGCAGAGCAGGAGATGAAGCCTTGACATAACGGCTCACCTTGGTTCTCATGAGCTCGTTGTCGCTCGCCGGTGGAAGTCCGGGCCGGGCAGCGGTGGGAGGCTCGGCGCCAAGCCGGAGTTGAATGGGCAGGGTCGCCCGCTGTCGATATCCGTCGCTCGTGATCGGATCACGCAGGTGGCCGTCAGGCCGCCGGATAGGTTGGCGGCCTCGACGCGGTCATCGGTGTTGGCCCAACTGAAAGTGCTCCTATGCCAGGGGAGATTCCGAGTTCTCCGGCCCCGGGTTTTTCTTGTTCCTTGTTTTGATCCACGGGTATTTCCGGATGGCGAACCGGCTCTGCTGCTTGTTTAGGTCAGTCGAACCGGCCGTTTTTGACGTTGGTGATGAACGCCCGCCATTCGGTGTGCGTGAAGTTGAGCATGGGGCCTTTGGGGTCCTTGCTGTCTCGTACGGCTCGGTTGCCGCCGGGGAGGTTGGCTACTTCGACGCAGTTGTCGTTGTTGGTTCCGCTGAGGGTGCTCTTGCGCCAGGTGAGATTCGGACGGGTCTGGTCCACTGTTTCGCCTATCCCTTGTGATGCTTCATGGGATTAGCCGCCTGTTGAGTCGGCTGGTTTGGCTAGTCGAACTTGTTGTTTTTGATGTTGTTGGTGAATGACTGCCACTCTGCGGGAGTGAAGTTCAGTATCGGCCCGTTGGGGTCCTTGCTGTCTCGTACTGCCCGGTTGCCGCCGGGTAGGTCGGCTACTTCGACGCAGTTGTCGTTGTTGGCCCCGCTGAGGGTGCTCTTGCGCCAGGTGAGATCTTGAGTGTTTCGGTCCACCGGATTTCGCCTATCTCTCGATGTCCTAAACAAGTGTCGCCATGTGTCGAACTGATTCCTCTGGCGATAGAGCCAATGTCATCACATGACTGAAAATAAGGCTATATCTCTGGTAGTCCTCCTGCTGCTCAAGCCAGAGGCTTTCCGTCGTGGTCACTGTGTAGATGAGGCTCGGGTCGTCAAGGAAGTCCAGGATGACGAACGCCCCTTCCAGGGCGTGGTGAGCGCCAGCAGAGTCGGGAACTATCTGGATGGTGATGTTTGGTTTGGTAGCCATGTCGATGAGATGGCGAATCTGCTCACGCATCACCTCTGCCCCACCAATGGACTTTCGCAACGCGGCTTCGTCGATCAGCGCCAACAGGGTCGGTGGATTCTCTCTGGTGAGAATTTCCTGACGCGCAAGCCTCGCCTGCACATGGCGCTCTATGAGACCCTCGTTCAGAACTCGACCGGCTTGCCACACTGCCTTGGCGTATCCCTCTGTCTGAAGCAGGCCTGGGACAAGAATGACTTCCCAGGTACGGATGGCACTGGCGCCTGCTTCGAAGTCGGGCAAGCTGCCACGGAAGACGTCCTGGTACTTCTCCCACCAGCCGCGCTGACGTGACTCCCTGGCGAGAGTGATCATCGCCTCGCGATGGTCTTTGTCGGTGACCCCATAGAAGTCGAGCATCAGGCGTATGTCATGGACGCTGGGAAGCTTCCACTCGTTGCGCTCCATCCTCGATATCTTCGACGGCTCCCACTCCAGCCTCCTGGCGGCCTCGGTCACCGAGAGGCCGGCTTCCTGGCGGAGTTGGCGGAATGCCTGAGAAAGCCTCCGTCGCTTGACCGTAGGGCTGTTCGCCATGCTGAGACCTCCCTGGGAATTGTCCGCTATGACCTCCGGTCAAAGTGGACAATTTACCGCACAATCACTTGTGCGTTGCGATTTATACTTTGCTCTGCCAGCATGCTAGTGGGCTTGAGGCGGGAAAGTGGTCGCATTGCGACAGTGGTAGTTGCTTGCCCCGGAGCCTGTGGAAACGTGTCCGAATTAGTGTTATATCGGCGATTAGCATATTTAATGCTACTTGCGGATCGCTAGTTCGGGCACGGATTGCATGTCAGATCTGGATCGACAGAAGGAATGTCTGATGTGATCGATGTGGAATGAGAAGGGCGGTGACATCGGTGATCCTGGTCTATCTATCCGGCCCAAGCGGTTGCGATGGTCGCATCCCGTCTCGTCTCCACTGAACCGATGCCAATAGGCGAGGCCGCCACGGTGAGGCAACACCGTGACGGCCTCTTGAACCGGACGTAGGAGGTCCGATCCCATGGTCGACTTTACAAGAGCGATCAAGGTCATCCGGATGCGTTTCAGTGGTGACCGGCCGCCCGCGCCGCTGGGGTGTCGGTGGTGTGGGCATTCGCCGTACGCGCACGACGACCGATGCCTGCCGCACCGGCAGGCGCACGCCTACGAGCGGCCGACTCCCGCGCAGTTCCGGGCGCGGCTGGCGGAGTGGTGGCGGCTGGGGTTCGCGGGGCGCCTGTCCGCCTCGGCGGAGGTACGCCCGGTGAGGGAGGTGCGGCCGTTTCCCGGTCACGGACGTCACGCCCGGCCCGTGGAGCCGGTGGGCGCGGGGGCGTTCGCGCCGTACGGGCGAGGACGACCACCGGACGAGGTCACCGGGAGCGGGCGGAGGCCGTACCCGGGCATGCTGCGGCAGGGAAGAGCGGCGTGAGCGGGCGGCATCGGCGGGGCGAGCCCGTCGACCAGCGCGGTCCACGGCGGTGGGACCGCGAGCAGCGGGAGGTCGCGGACCAGCTGGATCGGGCCGAGA
Source organism: Streptosporangium sp. NPDC049046 (assembly GCF_040649155.1). Taxonomy (NCBI): domain Bacteria; kingdom Bacillati; phylum Actinomycetota; class Actinomycetes; order Streptosporangiales; family Streptosporangiaceae; genus Streptosporangium; species Streptosporangium sp. NPDC049046. The sequence continues at coordinate 286,644 of NZ_JBEZEZ010000009.1, forward strand.
CCGGCTGGCTGGTCATGTACGGGGTGGGCGGGCGCCGGTTCTACGCGATCGCGGTGGGAGGCGAGCCGCTGGTCGTGCAGGCGGGCACGGCCGAGGAGTTGTGTGCGCTGATGCGCGAGGCGGAAGAGACCAAAGCGGAAACCCACCGGTACGGGCAAGGAGATCTGATGGTCGCAGGCACCCCTGACGGACTCTGGACCGTCTGCTGGGACATTCCCCGTGACCCGGCGACCGTCGCCGAGGCCCGCCGGATGACGCGTGACGTCTTCACCCGTTGGGACCTGCCGCCGGAGTTCGTCGACGACGCGGTCCTGGTGGTCGGCGAGCTGGTGGCGAACGCCACGGTGTACGGAGAGGAGCCGATCCGGCTGTCGCTGTGGAGCACGGCCCAGGGAGTCTGCGTACGGGTCACCGATCACGGCTCCGAGCGGCCCCGCAAGCTCAGCCTGGGCGAGGATGCCTCGCACGGCCGAGGGCTCGCGATCGTGGAGGTGCTGGCCGACCGGTGGGGTGTGATCCCGGTAAGGGGCGGAATCGGCAAGACGGTCTGGGCCGCCTGGGGAATCTCCTACGTGGAGTCCGACCCGTCCCACGCCGTCGACTGCGCGGGCTCGACGCCTGCCGGGGTACGCGCGGTGGTGTCCCACAGGAGTGACCGGCTCCTTTGATGGTGGCGGAATCGGCTGCCCTCTGCGTACTTCGGCTTGCAGATCTGGGAGATGGCACTGCCCGGCCTTGCCGCCAGGTCGGCTTGCGCTTGAAACACCACTCAATCAGCCATCGACCATACTGCCGAACGAGGATTCCACCGCCCCACGGACGTGCCGGCAAGTATGGGAGTGATGAACCTGTCTGCGGCTACCTGAGCATCAACCAAGGAAAGGCACCCCCTGAGTCCAACGACCTCGGCCGCGGCGGTGGGATAGCCCTTGATCCAGGAGGAATCGGGTACGGTAAATCGATCCGGCAACGTCAAATCCGTTCCCATCCCGGTGCGGCGATGGACTTCGCTCTTCAGTGCGATTTGTACGGCGGCTCCGTGCAGACCTTCCCGTTGGCTGATCAACAGCAGGTCCGCGAGGTCGCGGAAACGACTGGACGCGACGCCCTGGTGACGCTCGTACATGGCGCAGATTTTATCCGCAACGTGATCGGCGAGCGGATACAACTGCACGAGCGGCCAATCGTCCGGCCATGGCATGAGAGCGCTTGATGCGAGGCTTACGGTCTCGGGGGTGTCGGTAGGATATCGGCCGACAACAAGATCAACCTTGATCGTGTCCAGCGTGCGCGTTCCCAAGGTAACGGTGAAGGTTTGTTTTGCTCCACCTGTTTCATCGGAATGTTCAATCGTGCTGGTGGGGCTGAAAACGAAAAAGTCCCCCAGGTCGAGTGCGGCGGCATCGAGTAATGCCCTGAGCGCTTCTTGTGCGCTCGAAGCTGTGAGGCGTTGCAGATCGATGTCCCGACTCAGTCGGGCCTGGATCGGATAACGCAGCAGGAGGGATTGGCCTCCTTTGAGCAGCCATCCGTCGGGGTCGTGACGAAATACTCGTGCAGCCAAGCGACTGAAGTAGAAGCTACGGAAGACCAGGGAGGGGTTGAGTCCATGCTGCTTAGCAAGAGCTCCTAGGCGTTTTTTCATAGCCATCTCAACGGCTCGGGGGGTGGTGTAGAGATCACTCACTGGGCATCTCCGGAAGGTGAGTCGTCGCTGCTGCCCGTAGTCGATCTTTGTTTAAAACGGTTAGAACTGCCTGCCTTCGTTTTTGTGGCGGGAGAGCGGCAAGCGGCGGTTCGGGAAGTTTTGGAAATCTGATGATTGTCTATTTTTGGTGATCCGGCATCGCGCGCTATTCGTTCGGTCAGTGATGAGATCAGTTGAGCTTGCAGGCCGGAGAACAGGGTGTTGTGGATGTCGGTGGAGATCTGTTTTAGCGATTCTCGGGATGCTGATCTGATCGAATCAAGAGCGCCACTCTTGGCTATTTGTTCGGCCAGTGATGAGATCGCTTGAGCCTGTATTTTGGAGAGTTGGAGGTTGGGGCGTTCAGTGGAGATCCGGTCCGCTCGCTCGTTTTCATTTTCAGAAAGCAGTGCGAGTGCGGAGATGAAACCTTGAGCGACACCCTCTTGCCTAAGTCGCGCGGCTTCCTCGATGGGCATCTCCGTACCGGACTGTTCCACCAGGTATTCCAGCAGTTGCCGTCCCGAGGCGGAGCGAGGTAGCCCATAGGAGGCCGTGAACCGGTCAACCCGTCGAGCGAGAGAGTCACGGTTTGTCAGGCCGCGCCGATCGGCGTCGGCGATCACTCCGCCGATATGCGCGCCATCCACATGTGCGGTCAGTAGGTCGACCACGGTTCGCTCGGCCGTGGTGACCGGCAGTCCGTCGACCAGTACGACATCGGCCGGTTCGAAATCGGCGCGATGTATGCGTACTCCCTGTTCGCGGGTGGTGCGGCGGCGAGGTGCCGAGATCTCCACCATCGACGTCGGGAGATCCCCGAGCTGATGGAGCTCGCAGGCCGAGCCGTGGGAGATCACTCCCCCGTACGTCTCAATGCTGTGGCGTCGCCATGCCGGCTGCCTGGGTTCAAGTCGCAGCCAGGCGACCTTGATGTCCAGATGTTCAGGCTGCACCGCACTCGTGATGAGGTAGACGCCGTGGCCGACGCTTTCCAGGAAACCGGCGTCAACCAGTCGCAGTAGATCCACAGCGCTGAGACCTGCGGTTTTGGCCTGGGCCGCTGTCACCAGACCCCACTGATCAGCAGTCAGCTCACCCACCGTCCTGAGCGCCCGATCTCTTCTCATGCAGCAAAGATTACACTCATGATGCAGCGATGGTTGCAAATAGATGTAACCATCGCTGCATCATGGGGTAAAAATGCGGAGGCGGGGCGGCCCTCCCGATGCCCGGAGCCGCGGGATCACAGTGAGAGGTCAGCCCGTGACCAGCTTGCCGAGTTCGGGGAGTACCGCGTCGGTGACGGTGATCCTCTTCTCGATCAGCCCGTTGGCGTGGAAGAGGTCGGCCACGTGCTGCTGCTCGGCGACGAACTCCTCACTGATCGGGTGCAGGCCCCACGGGCGGGTGCGCAGTGCGTGCTCCCAGGCGTCCAGGTCGCCGCCGTCGTCCTTGGCGAACAGCTCCGCCGCCGCGCGGGGGTTTCGCCGTGTCCACTCGTCGGACTCCTGGAGCGCGGAGACGATCCTGGCCAGTTCCTCGGGCTGTTCGAGGGCGAAGTCGCGGCGGGTGAACCACAGGGAGCGGTGGCTGAACAGGCCGTCGGTGGCGACCAGTTCCCGGACGGCCGCCCGCTGCTCGACCCCGGTGAGGTAGGGGTAGGAGCCGACCCACGCGTCGACCTCGCCGGACAGGAACAGCTCGGCGGCGTTGCCATAGGCGTCGACCGGGACGATGTCACTCCAGCCGAGGCCGACCCGCTCCAGAGCGAGCAGCAGCAGCGTGGTCTGCCACGAGCCGTGCCCGAGGGCGACGCGCTTGCCCTTCAGGTCTTCCAGGTTCCGGATCGGCGAGTCGTCGAGGACGACCAGGCGGCCGTTCTCGATCCGGGGTTCGGAGATCGCGACGTAGACGACGTCGTGCCCCTTGGCCTGGGCGGTCACCGGGGGCGTGGCGCCGGTGCCGATGAAGTCGTAGCCGCCGTCGAACAGATGGTCGCTGTGCACCGACGGCAGCGCCCTGGTGGGGTCGACCCGCTCGCCGGTCGGCAGGGAGCACAGGTTCACCCACTCCACGTCGGGGAGTCCCCGGTGACGTAGCACCCAGAGCGAGTTGTTCTGGGGGAAATATCCGACTCGGGTGGTCATCAGGACCGTCCTTTCAACAGGGGGAGTACGTGTGTGCCCACCCGGTGTGCCTCTTCCAGGTGCGGGACTCCGGCGAGGATGAGGGCGTCCACGCCGAGCCCGATCAGTTCGTCGAGCCGTTCGGCGACCTGGTGGTAGTCGCCGACCAGGCCGAAGGCGGGGCCTTCGCGCAACTCGCCGAACCCGCCCCAGACGCCTGGCGAGACCTCCAGGTCACGGAGGTCCTCACCGGCCGAGGTGAGGAAGGACCGGCTGCGCCGCACGCCGACCGAGTCGCCGGAGCAGGCCTCCCCGCCGGAGTCGCGGGGCACCCTGGCTGCCCAGCCACGGCGGAGCTCGTCCCACGCCTCCTCCTCGGTCTCGCGGGCGAGCACGTCCACCCGGACCGCGAACTTCGGCGGGGTGTCGCTGTGCGCACGGACCAGGTCGAACTTCTCCGCCAGCGCGGGGTACGGCTCCAGCCAGGACAGGTAGTAGTCGGCGTGCCGCCCGGCGGCGGCGATCGCGGCGGGGGAGGAGCCGGAGAAGAAGATCTCCGGGAACGGCTGCCCGGCCAGTTCCTCGGGCAGGCCCGCGTTCTCCACCCGGTAGAAGCGGCCGTGGTGGGTGTGGGAGCCGTGCCACACGCCCTTGAGCACGTCGAGGAACTCCGAGGTGCGCGCGTAGCGGTCGTCGTGGTCGATCCGGTCGCCCCACCAGAGCTGTGCGGGTCCACCGCCGCCGGAGATGACGTTGTAGACCACCCGCCCGCCGGTGGCCCGCTGCAGAGTGGCGGTCATCCGGGCCGCCTGCACCGGATGCAGGAATCCCGGCTGGAAGGCGATCATGAACCGGTAGGAGCGGGTCTCCCTGGCAAGGGTGGCCGCCGCGGCCCACGGGTCGTCGGTGTGCGGGAAGGACGGCAACAGTCCGCCGACGAAGCCGGAGTCCTCGGCCGCCCTGACCACCTCGGCCATGTAGTCGGCATGACTGTAGCCGTCGGGGGCACCGTCCCTGAATCCCGGCGCGAGGGCGCCCGGCAGGTCGGCGAAGCCGCCGCGGCTGCCGCCCCTGCGGCGCAGCGAGGGCTGGTCGCCCTCCATGTGGATGCGCCAGTAGATGTCAACCGACACGGGTGTTCTCCTTCAGCAGCGGAAGCAGGTGCTCGCCCAGCCGGTAGGTCTCCTCAGGCTGCCGTCCGGCCTCAAGGAAGAACTCCGAGACGCCCCGGTCGGCGTACTCCCCGATCGCGGCGGCGACGGTGGCGTAGCCGCCGGTCAGCCCGGTGAAGCCGGTACGGCGAGCGGCGGCCAGCGCCTCGTCGTCGTCCTCGCGGGCCAGCACCGGCAGCCGCAGGCCGTACGCCACGCCGGGCAGCCGCGCGGTCAGCGCCTCCAGATCGTCCTGGGGTGAGAAGACGTGTACGTCGGCGTGGCGGGCGGAGAGGTCAAGCGCCTCCTGCGAGGTGCCGCCGAGATAGACGGTGGGGAAGGCCCGCCCGGAGAGCGGGGGCGCGAAGCCGCCCCCGGCCACCTGATAGAAGCGGCCCCGGTACTCGAAGTCTCCCCGATAGACGCCTTTGGCGACGGTGAGGAACTCCTCGGCCCGCGCGTACCGGTCGGCTCCGGTGAGAAAGTCCCCCTGGGCCCTGGCCACCGCGGGATCGAGGGCCGCCGCGAGCCACCAGCCGAGCCGGTCGGCGGAGAAGCGCCGCAGCGAGGCCGAGAGCTTGGCCAGGTAGACCGGGGTGGCGATCCCCGGGTGGAACTCCGCGATCACCCGCAGGTGGCGTGAGTCGCGCAGCACCCCGGCGGCCAGTACCAGCGACTCCCGCCCCTCGGGATCGAAGGGCACCAGCGCGCCGGAGAATCCCGCCAGCTCGGCGGCCCTACCCGCCGGTCCCGCCGGATCCGAGCGGGCGGGCCGTACGTCGGTGATGAAGCCGGGCAGCACGGTACGGGCGGCGCCCCGGGTGGGCAGCGTGACGTTGAACCTGGCCATCACGCCACCGTGCCGAGCGGAACGTCGTGCGGCTGTGACACCGTGTCCGAGGAGACGTCGTGTGCCCATGCCATTGTGCCGGGGCGTCGTGCCGCGCGGGAATGCTCTCGGGGGCCGGCCGGAATCGGTGGGACAGCCATGTCAGATCTTTCCTAGAGGTTCGGTGGAGATGGGAAAGGGCCGCGCTGGGAGGGTGAACTCCTGCCTGGTCTCCTTCAGGAAGCCGGACAGGCCGGTCAGCACGGGCTCGTTCGCAACGATCCGGCTCAGCGCGGTCGCCTCCGTGCTCACCGTGCCACCCTCACGGGCCCGGGTTCCTTGGCGGAGACCCCGAGGTCGGCGAGCAGGCGGCGGCGGAGCGCCACGAAGTCGCCGTCCGCCCGGTCGCGGGGGCGGTCCAGTTCGACGGTCAGGTCGGTGACGAACGCGCTTTCGCGGAGCACGGCGATCCGGTCGGCGAGCAGGATGGCCTCCTCGACGTCGTGGGTGACCAGGACCACGGCGGGGCGATGCCTGGCGCACAGTTCGGTGATCAGGTCCTGCATGTGCAGCCTGGTCAGCGCGTCGAGCGCGGCGAACGGCTCGTCGAGCAGCAGCAGTTCGGGCCCGCGGACCAGGGCACGGGCCAGCGCGACCCGCTGCGCCTCACCGCCGGACAGCGTCGCGGGCCAGGCGTCGGCGTGGCTGCTCAGGCCCACCTCGGCGAGCGCCTCCAGGCCCTTGGCGCGGGCGCCGCGGCCCTGCCCGAGGATTACGTTCGCCAGCGCGCGCTTGGAGGGGATGAGCCGAGGCTCCTGGAAGACGACGGTCCGCACCGGCGGGACCAGTACGCTCCCGCTCGTGGCGGCGTCCAGTCCGGCGAGGATCCGCAGCAGCGTCGTCTTGCCGGTACCGCTGGCACCGAGCAGCGCGAGGAACTCACCGCGCCGCACCCGCAGGTCGATCCCGTCCAGCACGGCGCGGTCGCCGAAGACCTTGCGCAGGCCCGTGGTCTGTACGGCCAGGCTCATCGGGCCGCCACCGCCTTCCGCCACGGCATGGTGAATCGCTCGGCCAGTCGGAGGACGACGTCGGCGGTCAGTCCGATCAGCGCGTAGAGGATGACGCACAGGGCGAGGATGTCGGTGCGCAGGTAGTCGGTGGCCCTGGCCATCAGGTATCCCAGACCGGCAGTGACGTTGATCTCCTCGGCGGCGATCAGCGCGATCACGCTGAGCGTGGTCGACAGCCGTAGTCCGGCGAAGATCGAGGGCAGCGCGCCCGGCAGTACCACCTCCCTGACGAGAGCGAGGCGGCCGAGCCCGAACGAGCGGGCGGCCTCCACCACCTTGCGGTCGACGTTGCGCACCCCGCTGGAGACGTTGATGTACATCGGGAAGGTGCAGGCCACACTGATCAGCAGGATCTTGGAGGTCTCCTCGATCCCGAACCAGACCATGAACAGCGAGGTCAGCGCCAGGAACGGGATGGCACGCAGCGCCTGCATGGAGGAGTCGAGAAGCTCCTCGCCGAGCCTGCTCAGCCCGGACAGCACCCCGATGACCAGTCCGGCGGAGGCGCCGAGCAGCAGGCCGAGACCCGCGCGGGTGAGCGAGACGCCCAGCGCCTCCTGCATCTGCCCGTCGGCCCACAGCTCACCGAAGGTGCCGACCACCTCCTGCGGACCGGCCAGCACGTCAGGGGTGATCATCCCCGACGCGGTTCCCGCGTACCAAAGTCCGACGAGCAGGACCGGGCCGAGGGCGCGCAGGGTCAGGCTCGCCGCCGGATGGCGGCGGGCGTTCCTGGGCGGATCCGGCGGGACGAGCCCCGCCGTCTCCCGCCCGACGGACGTGGCCGATGTCGTCATGAGGCCGCGTCCGGCAGCGCGGTGATGTCGACGACGTACTGGGAGACGTCCAGCGGCGCGGTGAGGACCTTCTGGTCGAAGAAGAACTTGGCGACCTCCTGGTACTTGGCGATCTCGGCGGCGGTTACCGGCTGGGCGGGCTTGCCCTGCTTCTGGATCTGGACCACCAGGTCCTTCTGGACACCGGCCACGGCCTGCGGTCCGGTGGAGGTGAAGACGTTTAGGTAGGCAGCCGGGGCGGCGTTCTCCTTGACGGTGCCCTCCTCGATGAACGCGTACAGCGCCTTCAGTACCTCGGGGTGCTCGTCGATCAGGGTGTTGGAGGCGGCGTAGATGACGTAGTTGTCCGACCCGATCTCCTCCCCGTCGGCCAGGATGCGGGCGTCCAGGCTGGTCACGGCCGGGACGAGGAAGGTGGAGAAGGTCGACCAGGCGTCCACCTTGCCGGAGCCGAAGACCGGTGCCGTCTGCGGAGGGGCCAGGTAGACCCGCTTGACCTTCTCGACCGGCACGTTGAACGTCTGCAGTGCCTTGAGGAGCAGGTATTCGCTGGTGCCGCCGTGGCCGACCGCCACGCTGTGCCCGGCGAGGTCGGCCACGGACTTGATCGGGGAGTCCTTCTTGACCACGATCCCCTCGCCCGCGAGGTCCGGCGGGACGGTGGCGAAGATCTTGAAGCTGGGCTTGACGGCCAGCGCCGTGACACCCGCGGTGATCGAGCCGACGGCGATGTCGAGCGACCCGGCGTTGATGGCCTGCGCCGCCGGAGCGAAGACGGAGAAGTCGCCGGCCCACTGGACCTTCGCGTTCGCCTTGGCCAGGGCGGCGTCGAGGCTTCCGTCCTTCTTCGCGACCGCCAGGAAGCCGCTGTTGCCCGGATCGGAGATCCGCACCACCACCGGCTCGGCCTTGGCGTCCGGCGCGGCGGCCGAGGTGTCCGCCGAGGGAGTGGAGCCGCACGCGACCAGCAGGGCGAGGGGCAGTACGGCGGCCAGGGGGAGTCTACGCATGGGATTCTCCGTGGGTTCGGGCATTGGCGAGGGGGGTGTGGTCGGCCCAGGAGGCGACGTCCACCGCCGACTCCAGGAAGCCGTGGCCGCGCAGGAACCGCTCCTGCTCGGCGAGCAACTCCAGGCGTTCCGCGGACAGGTCGAGGTGCAGGGAGGCTCCCGAGTGGTAGGCGCCGGCCACTCCCGCCGAGCCCGCGCCGGTCTCGGCGCCCAGGATCCTGGCGACGTCGGCCGGGTGGTCCGCCGCCCAGTCGGCCGCCCGCAGCAGCACCGCGAGGAACCGGGTGACCAGGTCGGGGCGCTCGTCGAGTAGCCGCTGGTGGACGGTGATGGGGCGCGGCGTCCCGTTGTTGATCCGTGCTCGCCGGTCGGGAACGGCGTCGAGGTCGACCGCCACCTCGGCGCTGTGGCGCAGGGCCGCCTCGACGGCGAGCGCGCCCTTGACATAGACCGCGTCGACCTTGCCGCGGGCCAGGGCCGCCAGTTCGGCCTCCCACTGCCCGTGACCCGGGGTGGCCTCGACGTCCACCAGGTCCGCGTCGCCCAGGCCGAGTCCGGCAAGGGAGAGCGCACCCCGGAAACCCTGCAGCGCCATGGCCCGCCAGAAGTCGATGGCGAGGTGGTGCCGGGGGACGGCCAGACGTAGCCCCTTGAGCTGCTCCGGGCTCTCCAGGCCACTGCCGTCACGGGCCAGGATGACCTGGCGCTCCTCGATCCAGGTCAGGCCGACGAGCCGGGTGGCCTCGCCGCGTGAGCGGGCCCAGAGCGCGGGGACGTTCCCGCCCTCGCGGAACAGGCCGGTCAGCTCGTGGGTGAAGTGGTGGTCGGCGGAGACGTCGGCTTCGGCGTCCTGCAGGGACCGGACGCCGATCCCGTCGGGTGCGAACTCCTCGGTGAGCCAGCCCCGGTCGGCGGCGACACCGGTCGCGGTGGGCACCGGACACCGGGTGAACCAGATCGTGTCTGGCACGGCTGTGGTCATGCGAAAGAGTTTGCTAGTAAATTGGTAGGAAATGCAAAGTATGTCCCGCGATACGGGAAACCTTGACCCCATCAACCGCTTCTACCTGCTCATATCCCTCCCTACCTGAGAGAAGGAGATTCCCGCATGACGGCATCGAGCCGCGTGGACGGCGTCCAGTCGGTCCTGCGGGCGGTCGGGATACTCAACTGTTTCCGCGAGGGCGAGCCCGCCCTGACTGTCTCGGAGCTCGCCCGGCGGACGGGCCTGTCCACCTCCACCGCGCACCGGCTGGCTCGCAGCCTGCTCGACACCGGATTCCTGGAACAGGACGTCGAGACCGCCCGCTACCGGCTGGGTCCTTCGATCGCCGAGCTGGGCCAGCTCTCCTTCCACCGGCGCGGCCTGCACAAGGTCGCCCCCGAGCTGGGGCAGCTCGCCCGCGTCACCTCGGCCACCGTGGACCTGGCCGTCCGCAACGGCCCGCACGCGGTCATCCTGGTCGGAGGGTCCCTCAACCCCGATCGGGGAATCGGCCTGCACCGCCCGCTCCACTCGACGGCGCTCGGCAAGGTCCTGCTCGCCTGGGCCCTCCCGGGGAACGGCGACCTCGCCGCGCTCGGCCCGCTCCAGGCCCAGACCCAGCGGACGATCATTGACCACGCCGCCCTCCGCGCCGAGCTGGACCAGGTGCGCCAGAGCGGCTACGCGCTCAACGACGGCGAGTCCTCGGAGGGCGTCCGCACCGTAGCGGTCCCCGTGCTGGACCGCGCCGACCACGCCCGCTATGCCCTCGCGGTACGGGCCACCCCCCGGCTCATCGGTGACGCGCGGATCCCCTGGTTCGTCAAGCAGGCCCGCGCCTGCGCCCGTGTCCTGGAGGTCCTCCTGTTGCCTCCCGCCGAACGTCGCTGGCACTCGTGATCCGGCGATGACGGCGCCTCCGGCTTCGACCGATCGCCTTGACGGCCGGTCATGAACCGGAGATGACGATTATCACAGCGGCCATTGATTCGGTGTTGGCCGGAACGTATGTTCCTCTCAACATCCGAGTACGCCTCATGTTTAGGGGATCCTCCTATGCATGCACGCCTCCGGCGGATGACCACGGCGGCCTCCGGGCTCCTTCTGGTCCTCACGCTGGCATCCCCCCTCGTGCCCGCAGCCGCCGCCTCCACGACCTTATCCACGACCGGCGAAACGACCGGCAACACGGCCGGAGCCGCGACCGCGGCCGTCCTCCCTCCCGACGACTACTGCCTCGGAGAGTGCGCCGACATCCTGCCCCCGGGGCAGAACGGCAACGCCACCCTCGCCGGGATCCTCGCCCACCAGGCCCTGGGCACCAAGCCGAAGCACAGCGACGACCAGCTCGGCAAGTACGCGAACCTCCTGTCCGGCTACACCGGCCTCACCAACGACCAGATCGCCGACTTCTTCAACGACGCCTCGTTCGGCGTCCCCGCCGGACAGGTGGAGAGCACCACGAGCCCTCGTTCGGACGTGACGATCGTCCGTGACAAGGCGACCGGGACCCCGCACATCACCGGGACGACCCGCGAGGGCACGATGTTCGGCGCCGGGTACGCGGGCGCGCAGGACCGACTGTGGGTGATGGACCTGATGCGGCACGTGGGCCGCGGTGAGCTCACGCCGTTCGCCGGTGGCGCGCCGGGCAACCGGGCGCTGGAGCAGAGCGCCTGGCGCAACGCCCCCTACACCGAGGCGGACCTCCAGGCGCAGATCACCAGGCTGAGGGACTCCGGCCCCCGGGGCGCGCAGCTCTACACCGACGTGCAGCACTACATCGCCGGTGTCAACGCCTACATCGACCGCTGCATGGCGGACCGGAACTGTCCCGGAGAGTACGTACTGACCGGGCACCTCGACGCGATCACCAACGCGGGCGGCCCGGTGAAGTTCACCATGACCGACCTGGTCGCGATCTCCGGCGTGATCGGCGGGTTGTTCGGCGGTGGCGGCGGTGCGGAGATGCAGTCCGCGCTCGTGCGGGTCGCTGCCCGAGCCAAGTACGGTACGGCGGTCGGCGACCAGGTCTGGGCGGCGTTCCGCGCGCAGAACGACCCGGAGGCGACGCTCACCCTGCACAACGGCCAGAGCTTCCCGTCCGGCGCCGCGCCCGCCGGAGCCACCGGGGTCGTCCTGCCCGACCCGTCGACGGCGCCCGTGGACATCACCGCGAACGAGACCGGCTCCGCCACCTCTGCGGCGGCGACGGCCCAGAAGGGCGTGCTCGACGGCCTGCTCGTCGACAACTCCAAGCCCGGAATGTCCAACGCCGTGGTGGTCTCGGCGGCGAAGTCGGCGACCGGGAACCCGATCGCGGTGTTCGGCCCGCAGACGGGCTACTTCGCCCCCCAGTTGCTCATGCTGCAGGAGCTCTCCGGGCCGGGCATCCGCTCGCGCGGCGCCGCCTTCGCCGGGCTCAACCTCTACGTGCTGCTCGGCAGGGGCACCGACTACGCCTGGAGCGCGACCTCCAGCGGCCAGGACATCACCGACACGTACGCCCTCCAGCTCTGCGAGCCCGGCGGCGGCGCGCCCACCACCGCGTCCAACCACTACCTCTACCGGGGCGTCTGCACGGAGATGGAGACGCTGAGGAAGACCAACTCGTGGAAGCCCACCGTCGCCGACTCCACCGCCAAGGGCTCGTACGACCTCGTCATCCAGCGCACGAAGTACGGGCTGGTGAGCTGGCGCGGCAGCGTCGGCGGGCAGCCCACCGCCTTCACCGCGCTGCGGTCGACGTACCAGCACGAGGTCGACTCGGCGGTCGGCTTCCAGATGTTCAACGACCCGGCCCAGATGGGTGACGCGGCGGCGTTCGCGAACTCGGCCTCGACGATCGGCTTCGCGTTCAACTGGTTCTACGTCAACTCCAAGGACGCGGCGTACTTCATGTCGGGCAACACCCCGGTCAGGTCCGCGGTGTCCGACCCGAACCTGCCGATGACGGCCGACGCGGCCCATGAGTGGGCGGGCTTCGACCCGGCCACCAACAGCGCGACCTACACCGCTCCCGCCACCCACCCCCAAGCGGTGAACCAGGACTACTTCGTCAGCTGGAACAACAAGCAGGCCAAGGACTACGGCGCCGCGGACGGAAACTTCAGCTTCGGGCCGATCCACCGGGCCGACCTGCTGGACGCCCCGATCAAGGCCGCCCTGTCGGGAAGCGGCAGGCTCGACCGGGCGGGCACTACGAAGATCATGGCTGAGGCCGGTGTGACCGACCTGCGCGGGAAGAGGGTCCTGCCCGACCTGCTCCGGGTGATCAACAGCGCGGCCGTGACCGACCCGGCCCTCGCCTCGGCCGTCTCCAAGCTGTCGGCCTGGACGTCGGCGGGATCTCGCAGGCTGGAGACCTCGCAGGGCGGCAAGACCTACGCCCACGCCGACGCGATCCGCGCGTTCGACGCGTGGTGGCCCAAGCTCGTCCGCGCGCAGTTCAGGCCGGGGCTCGGTGACGGCCTCTACCAGTCGATGGTGAACGCGATCCAGATCAACGAGTCACCCTCCGGACACCAGCAGGGCGACCTTTCCACCCTGCCCACCTCGGCGAACGAGGCCCAGGCGCACAAGGGTTCGGCGTTCCAGTACGGCTGGTGGGGTTACGTGAGCAAGGACGTCAGGAGTGTGCTCGGCGATGCGGTCTCCGGACCGCTGCCCGCCAAGTACTGCGGGAACGGCACGGTGGCGGGCTGCCGTACCGTCCTGCTGGAGAGCCTGGCGGCGGCGCTCGCCGAACCCGCGGCGACGACCTACCCCGGAGACGACGTGTGCGCGGCGGGCGACCAGTGGTGCGCCGACGCCGTCGAGCAGTCTCCGCTCGGCGGGATCACGCACTCGCTGATCTCCTGGCAGAACCGGCCGACCTACCAGCAGGTCGTGTCGTTCCCCGCCCACCGGGGCGACACGATCAACAACCTGGCGGAGGGGAGGAGCGCCTCGGCGTCGAGCACCCAGCTCTTCTACCCGGCGAGCAGGGCCGTCGACGGCGACCCGACCACCCGGTGGTCGAGCTCGTCCAGCGACAACCAGTATCTCCAGGTCGACCTCGGGTCGGCCACGACCGTGGCGAGGGCGCTGCTGCGCTGGGAGGCGGCCTACGGGGCGGCCTACTCGATCCAGACCTCGACCAACGGCTCCACCTGGACCACCGTCTACTCCACCACCACGGGAAACGGGGGCGTGGACAACGTGAGATTCACCCCGACCACCGCCCGGTACGTCCGCATGCAGGGTGTCACGCGGGGGACGTCGTACGGCTACTCCCTCTACGAGCTGGAGGTCTATCCCCGGTGACGAACACCTGACGTGAAGAGGTGACGGTCGCCGCCGGCAAGACGGCGGCGACCGTCTCAGGTCGTGGCCAGCGGGTTGGCGACCGTCACGTATCCCGCGGAACGGTCCGCCGAGCGCGTCCACCGGACCGACAGGTTGGCCTTGGCCGGTAGCGGCGCTCCCGACAGCAGGTCCGACAGCGGCCGGGGCCACCCGCGCGACGCCGCGTACTTCGCCAGGACGTCTCCCGCCACCGCCCACAGCTCCCGGGTGGACCCGGTCCCCGCGAGGGAGGCGGCGATCTCGGCGAGGTGGTTGACCATCAGGCAGTAGACCACCCGGTTCCAGCCGGAGGCCGCGTCGTAGGCGAGCGCCTCGGCGACCCGGTCGGGCACCCCGGACAGGTCGTGCCGCCCCGCGACGAGCTTCGTGCCCTCCAGGTCGCGGAAGACGGCCTCCACGGGCAGCCCGTCCGCGTCCACACCGATCAGGACGTTCTGCAGGTGAGGTTCCAGCACCACGCCGTGACTCACGTAGGCGTCGAGCACCGGCGGCGCCACGCGTTCCACGTACGCCCGCCACCAGCGCACCGGATCGGCCGTCGGCACCCCGGCCAGGCCCACTGACACCCCGGCGATGCCCGTCGGCACGCCGCCCGGCACCGTTCCGGTCATCGGCGGCCCGGCCACGCCCGGCACCGCTCCCGCCGCCCGCCACCGGGCGACGTCCGGCACGCCGCTTCGCACCGCTCCGGTCACCGGCGACCGCACCGTGCCCGGCATGTCGCCCGCCACCTGCCACCCGGCGGCCAGCGCGCCGCTCAGCAGCGGGGTCACCCCCGGCCTGCACACCGACCACGGGCCGACCCGGACGATCACGCCGAGCCCTTCCAACAGCCGGGTGCCCAGCTTCGCGGAACGGTAGCCGGGCTCGGGCAGCCAGCGGGTGCCGGGGAAGGCGGCGGCCAGGTCGAGGAAGACCGGTTCGAGGCGACGGCTCAGCTCGACCGCGCCCGCCAGCTCGTACCAGGAGTTCTTCCGCACGCAGTTGGTGATCCGCACATCCAGGCTGAACTTCAGACACCGGTCGATCAGCGGCTCGTAGACCGTGCGGACCGACGACGTGGGAACCGCCATCCGGGCGCTTTCCCCCAGGTCGATCAGGCGGCCGTCGGCGAGTGGCGCGGCCAGGTCCGCCGCGAGCAGTTCCAGCTGCCACGGGTGCGCGGGCAGCGGCGAGTAGCCGGGCGGCGCCTGGCCGAGTTCGTCGAGCACGCCGGTGTCACCCTCCCCGGCCAGCACGTCGTTCCTCACCCCGAGCAGGCGCAACGGGAAGCTCGCGTGCGCCTCCGGCGCGTATCGCAGCCAGTCCGCGCCGCCGCGCGCCTTCGGGCTGGGATGGAACGGATGCCCGCCGACCAGTGCCTGCTCCGAGGCGAGCCACGGGTCGGTGGGCGGCGGCACCTCCTGCCGGGCCGCGACCAGTGCCGCGATGGCGTCCCTGCTCGCGGCGACCTGGGCGGCGAACTCGTCGTTGCCCTCGCCGAGTCCGGTGCCGAGCTCGGTCTCCACCAGCCGGACGAGCACGTCCACGGAGAGCGGCCGCCAGGAGCCGTCCTCCAACCACTCGGGCCGCCCCTCGAAGCGCAGCGCGAGCCCGCCGTGCGCGCGGACCCGCAGGCGAGTGCCGGCGACGCGCAGCAGCACGTACGGCCCCTCGTGCCCGACCTGCCCTCGGGGGCCCGCGATCTCCCTCACGCAGCAGCGCAGCAGCGCCGCCAGCGAGACGTCCTCGGCGGCGGCGGTGGCGACGGCGGCGGGTGCGCCGAGGGCGAGGCTGGTCATGTCGTCCTTCGCGGGAGCTGGGGGGTTCGCGGGAGCTGGGGAGGGTGGCGGAGATAGTTCGGCCCGCTCGTGCCGTAGAACTTGTTCACGTCCCGCGCGCCGGTGCGGGCCTTGTCCACCAGGGTCCCGGCGGTGATCATCGATTTGCCGACGAGCCGGTCGGCGTCGAGGGTCCTGGCCCGCAGCAGCCGGGCCATCGGATCCTCCCCATACTCGTCGAGCGCCTCGGTGAGCGTGTCGCGGACCAGTTCGAAGGCCCTCGGCGAGGGCAGCGCTCCGAACGTCACGGCCGCCGCGGCCAGGTGCAGGGTGATGGTCACGAACACGTCGGCGAGCGCGTGCGGGTCGTCGGTGAACATCCGCGCGTCGGTGAGGTCCGGCACCGCGAGCCCGGAGGACCGCAGCCTGTCCGGCGAGGTCAGCAGGCCGTCGTTGTCCTTGACGAGCAGCCGCAGGACACCGTCACCCGAGCCTCCGTCACCCGCGATGTCGCCTCCGGGGGCGTTCCCGTTCGCGGTCTCGGCGCCGAACACCAGCGAGAGGTTCTGCTGGTGGGCCTCCAGCGCCGTGCCGTACCTGACGAAGAGCCGCACGTGGAAGCGGAACAGCACCCGCAGGTATCGGCCGAGCAACCGGGTGACGTCCCCGCCGAACCACCGCCCGGCGAGCTCTTCGACGACCAGCCCGCCTCCGGGCAGCGGCGCGGGCAGCGCCGCGACCGGGACGACCTCCCCGGCGGGATGATGGCGCAGCAGCCAGCCCAGGTATTCGTGCCCGGCGTGCCCGTACATCTGCTCGTCGGCGAGAAGCACCTCGGGATCGGGCATGGCCCGCAGAAGCAACTCGGCCCGCGCCCCGTCGGCCAGTGTGTCCGGCTTGATCGACCTGCGGTTGCGCAGCCCGAGGGTGCTGGTGGTGAGCGGCAGCTTCAGGTGCGTGCCGGGGACGATCTCGACCGTCCGCATCGAGAGCGTGGGCCTGACCTCCAGGTGCGCCGACGGAGCCATGATCGCCCACGGGATCTCCTCGACCGCGGGGACCGTGAGCGGGTGTACGGGGAACAGCACGTGAGTCCGCGCGAGATCCCCGGCCAGGCCGACGGCGGCGAACCCGGGCGCCACCGGGGGCTCCGTCCCGACGAGCCGCTCTCGCGGCACCGCCGCCCAGCGCAGCTCGAAGGCGGGCGCGAACTCCGGCGCGTACGCGGTCAGGTCCTCGTCGGACAGGCCGCTCCTGGACCGGGCCGTCGGATAGACGGGGTGATCGAGGAACGCGGCCAGCGTCTCGTACCACACGCCGTCGCGCCCGTTCCCGCTCGCCGTCGTGTGCGTGAGGCCGGGACGCGTGGCGACGGCGGTGGCCGCCAGCCGGGCGAGTACGTCCTCACGGTGGGTGTCGTGGAGGTCGAGGGCGCGCAGCGCCTCGCGGCACTCGGTGACGAACGACTCCACCCCGGCGGTGTCGGCGAGAGAGGAGATCTCTCGCAGGGTGCGCAGGACCTCCTCCAGGTGAAGTGTCTCCTCCGGGGCCACCACGAAGTCCTGGAACAGCGAGCCGGGGGTCAACCGCACCCGCCTGCCCCCGGGCAGGAGCAGCGCGACACCGGTCTTGTCGCGGGTCACCCGCGCGGCCAGACCGCCGTAGTCCTCGCGCAGGAGCGCGTTCAGCACCCGGGTTGCGAGGTATCGTTCCCGTTCGCTCCCGGAACCTCCGCCGGCCGCGCGGGCCGTCGCGACGCTCCGGTTCACCGGGTCGCCCGTGGATCGCCGGCCCGCCGGCACCTCCGCGGGACCTCCGCGGACCACGCGATCGGTCGCGCGTTCCCGGTCCGCGTGGTCGCCCGTGCTTCCGGGGTGTACCCGGTCGTTCGCGGGGTCTCGGTCCGCGTGGTCGCCCGTGGTTCCAGGGCGCACTCGGCCGCCCGCGGGGCTCCGGCTCACCCGATCGTCCACGCTGTTCCGGCTCACGCGATCACCCACGGGTTCTCCGAGGTGAAGGCCGCGACGGCCGCGTCAACGCGGGCCCGGTCGGGGCCGATCGCGCGGACGATGCCCACGTAGTCGCGGTTGGTGTTGCTCAGGTCGATCCGGTCGCCCGTCGCGCGCAGCGGCCGGTGCCAGACGCGGACCGGGTCGCCGGGCGCGGGAACGACCGTGCCCGGAGCGCTCACCACGGTTCCAGGCCGGTCGGCGACGAGGCTCAGCGCGGTCGCGTGCCCCTCGCCGGAAGACCGCGGTCGCGCATCGAGACGCGCCCCGAGATGCACGCCGAGAACGAGCTCGAACAGGGGCGCGTCCAGCATGCTCGCCAGCAGGAAGTCGCAGTGGTCGCCGATCACCCGGTAGTTGACCTCGACGATCCTCGGCCCGGCCGGAGTCATCACGTACTCGGTGTGGCAGGCCCCGAACCCGACCCGCAGTGCCCCGAGGGCCCGAAGCACGTGGTCACGGCCGGGGGGCGGCTCCCAGTCGAGCCGTTCCTCCACGAAGTACGGCAGCGGCCCGAGGGTGGTGCGGAAACCGCCGAGCACCCTGATCCGCTCGCCGTCGCCGAGCGTCTCCATCGTGTGCAGAGGGCCGTCGAGATACTCCTCCACGACCAGCGTCTCTCCGGGGCGCCTGTCCCGGATGGCCGCGACGGCCTCCGCGAGCTCGCCCGTGTCGCGGACCAGTACGACGTCCTCGCTCGCCACGCCCTCGCGGGGCTTCACGACCGCGGGGAACGGCAGGTCCGCGGGCGGCGGATCGTCCGGTGCCAGCCGTGCGGAACGGACGGTCTCGACTCCGGCGGCGGCGAGCCGCCGCCGGGTGAGCGCCTTGTTCTTGGTGTCGACGCAGGCCCGCCAGTCCTTGCCCGGCAGGCCGAAGTACGCGGCGGCGAGCGCGGTCTCCGCCTGGATGTGGTCGGAGTTCGAGAAGATCGCGTCCGGGGCGTGGTGGTGCGCGACGGTGTCGATCACCGCCCGCGCGTCGCGCACGTCGCAGCGGAGCACCTCGGCCCCGGAGTCGCGGTACCGCTCGGGCCGGTCGGTGAGGACGGTGACCTCGCAGCCGAGCGCGCGGGCCGCAGGGAGAAAGCCGTCGGTGACCGAGTCGGTCGGTTTCAGCGCGGTGAGGTACAGCCGCAATGCAGGGACCCCCGATATCAGGCAAGGCTAACCTAACTCGGAGATCCTAGCCTGCGGCCGAACAGCGCGCGGAGGCGATCAGCTTATTGACAGTAGATGTCCGTGTCGCCCAATGATGAGAGCCCGCGGAGCCCGCTGTACAGGGCGGGAGAACCGGACGAGGGGTGAGGAAGGAGGAGAACCGGTGATGCACCGAGGCGTGTGTCGCCTCTCCCGCGCGTACGCAGAGAAAGGGGGAGGGTTCGTGCGCCGAGACGTGTGCCACCTTCCTCGCGCGCATGCCGAGAAGGAGGGAGGACCTGTGCGCGCAGAGGGGCGGATGGGGGCTTCGTCCTGCGGCGTAGTATGTGCACTCGGTGGGGGAGGCTGAACGGCGTGGAAATCGCGGCACAAGAAGAACTGTTGGGACCGCTGCTGCTCGCGCGCAGTGCCATTGACCGGTCGGCGGCGCTTCGCGGCGACGCCGAGTGGCTCGAAAAGGCCTGGGCGGACACCGCGACCAGGGTCGTGGTCATCGACGACGGACAGGCGCTGGTCCGGCGCAGCGGCGGAGAGGCCAAGCTGGTCCTGCTGCCCACGGCGGAGGCGCCGGACGGGGAGCGTTACCTGCTCGGCGTCGACGCCGAGGGCATCGCCTACTTCGCCGTGGCGGCACCGTTGGCGGACAGCGTCCACACCGGTTCCTTCAACCGGATCGTCGCCCCGCTCGCCTCCTCGGAGCTGGAGGAGGGCCAGACCCTCACCGCCGGACTCCGCCAGGTGGGGGCGATGCTGGAGGATCTGGACGCGGGGCTGCTGGTGTACGCGGTCGCCCTGGAGGCATGGCACTCCACCCACGAGTTCTGTCCCCGGTGCGGGAGCGCCACCGAGGTGCGCGCGGGCGGGCACGTACGCGTCTGTCCCAAGGACAACAGCCAGCACTTCCCCCGGGTCGATCCCGCGGTGATCATGCTGGTTCGCGACGAGGACGACAGGTGCCTGCTGGCCAGAGGGCCGCAGTGGCCCGAGGGGCGGCTCTCGGTGCTGGCCGGGTTCGTCGAGCCCGGCGAGTCGCTGGAGCACGCCGTGGCGCGCGAGGTGGTCGAGGAGGTCGGTGTGCGCGTCGTCGAGCCGCGCTACATGGGCAGCCAGCCCTGGCCCTTCCCGCGCAGCCTGATGCTCGGCTTCTTCGCGCGGGCCACGTCGACGGAGTTCGTCCTCGATGCCGAGGAGATCGCCGAGGCCCACTGGTTCAGCCGTGCCGAGCTGCTGGCCGCGGTGGAGAGCGGCGAGGTGCGCCTGCCGCCCGAGGTGTCGATCGCCCGCAGGCTCATCGAGGCCTGGTACGGCGAGCCGCTCACCGGCGACTGGTGACCCTCTCCGCGGGAAGGCCACGACCCGTCCCCGCCGAGGAGAAACGCCGGGAAAAGACCTCGCCGCCCTCGGGATCTCCCACCTTGCGGGGGAAAACCTCCGACAGGCGGCGGATCGCCGGGTCACGAGGTCGAGGACGTCCCGGCATACGAGAGCCCCGGTGTCCATGGAAGCGATACCGGGGCCCGGCAGTGGACCTGACAGTGGAGAGGGCGGTTACACGCCCGCGCCCGCCAGGATGCGCTTGAGCTCGATCACCGAGGGGTTGGTCCTGACGACCTGGCCGGTGGGGGAGTCGACCACGACGGTGGGGACGACCTGGTTACCGTTGTTCACGCTCATGACGAACGTGGCCGCGTCCGGGTCGCTCTCGATGTCGACCTCCTTGTAGGAGATCCCCTCGCGGCTGAGCTGGCTCTTCAGCCGCTTGCAGGGACCGCACCAGGTCGTGGTGTACACAGTGAGCGCCATGTCGTGAAAAATCCCCTCATGTGATGTCCGGCGCCATTGGCAACACAGCGAGGGCCGTTCATCTTCCCAATGGGAGCAGTTTCTCCGCGACCCACTGCTGAACCCGGTCCGCCACACCGGGCAGCCGGTAAAGAGGTGAGCTGTGCGCGATGCCGGGCTCGGTGACGATCGTCACCGGCACGCCGACCTTGCGCAGGTGCTCCTTGAGCTGCTCGCTGTGCTCCGGCGACACGAACTCGTCCTCGGAGTGCACGACCAGCATGGGCGCGTCACCGCGGCTCGCGTGCCAAGGCACCTCCATGCTCGCCCAGACCCTGGCGCACTTGCCGGTGGGCTCACAGCCCCCGGCGAGCCTGATGGCCGACTCGCGAAGCTTGCGCCTCTCCAGGTCGAAGGTGTCGATGCCCTCGGTGTACGCCGTGAGCGGGGACATCACCGGGGAGATGCCGACGACGCCGCGCATGCCGGGCCAGCCGTTCTTGTAGGTGCCCACGGCCCCGGCGAGGTGGCCTCCGGCGGAGAAGCCGACGACCACGTAGTTGTTCGGGTCGAAGGACCACAGTGCCGCATTCCGTCGTGCGGTGGCGATCGCGCTCAGCGTGTCGGTGCGCTGTGCCGGCCAGGAGGCGTCGGTGGAGAGGCGGTAGTTGATGTTGAAGACGACGTAGCCCTGCTCGGCGTAGCTGCGGCTTATCTCGGTCATGTACTTCTTGTCGCCCGACGACCACCAGCCGCCGTGGATCAGGAAGACACCCGGCCGCTTCAGCTCGTCGGTCTGGTACCAGACGTCCATGCGCTGGCGGACGTGCCGACCGTACGCGACGGTGTTGACGACCGTGCCCTGCACCAGGGGGTCGGGCTGGCCCACCGGAGGGGGCGTCGGGTTGCCCGCGCGGGTCTTCTGGGTGGAGGTCTTCTTGGGGTCGCCCGTGCCCGTACCGCCCGTGCTTGTTCCGCTCGTGCCCGTACCGCTCGTGCCGGCCTTGCTCACGCCGGTCCCCGTGCCGGTCGTTCCCGCGGTGGCCGTACCGATCTCGGCGACCCCGGTGGTCGCCTTCGCCGTGCCGTACGTGCTGCGATCCGTATCGTCCGCGCCGGCCTTCGCGGTACCGGTGGTGGCTCTGCCTGTGGGGGCCTCCGCCGAGCCGGGTGCGCCGCCGGTCTGGGCCGGAGCCGAGACCGTGTGGGCGTGCGCGGTCGTGTACGCCACCGCGGGTACAACCATCGCCGTCGCCAGGGCGAGTGCACCTACGGTTACCCCAGTTCGCACGAGCCTCTTCCTTCCCCCGGATCGGTCGCCCCCATTGTGGAGCAAAAAGCCCGCTTTGTGCATCTCGGCGAACCACATAGGTTGACGGCGGCATGTTGCCAGAATGACTGATGCTTGGCCAGTGACTGGGAGGATGTTGCCGCCCGGTCCGTTCGACTGCGTGTAAGGAGGCTCCGTGGAGCCCGACAACGTTCTGGCGGCACTGGACCCCGAGCAGCGTGAGGTGGCGGAAGCCGTCAGAGGACCGGTCTGCGTCCTCGCGGGGGCGGGGACGGGCAAGACCCGTGCCATCACCCACCGCATCGCGCACGCGGTCCGCAGCGGAGTGGTCGACGCCCAGGGCGTGCTGGCGGTGACGTTCACCACTCGCGCGGCCGGTGAGCTCAGGCAGCGGCTGCGGCACCTCGGCACGCCGGGCGTGCAGGCACGCACCTTCCACGCCGCCGCGCTGCGCCAGCTCACCTACTTCTGGCCGCGCGTCATCGGTGGCGACCCGCCCAGGGTGATCGAGTCGAAGCTGCCGCTGCTGATCGACGCCTGTCGCGTCCTGCGCAAGAACCAGGACCGTTCCGAACTGCGTGACATCGCCTCCGAGATCGAATGGGCGAAGGTCACCCAGATCGCCCCCGAGGACTACGCGGAGGCCGCGAAAAAGGCGGGCCGCGTCTCGCCCGTCCCCGCCGAGGAGGTCTTCCGGCTCTACGAGGCCTACGAGAACCTCCGCCGCGACCGGCACCTGGTCGACTTCGAGACCATCCTGGAGCTCACCGCGGCCGTGATGACCGAGCACCGCGAGGTGGCCTCCCAGATCCGCCAGCAGTATCGCTACTTCGTGGTCGACGAGTACCAGGACGTCAACCCCCTGCAGAAGCTGCTGCTCGACACCTGGCTCGGCGGACGCGACGACCTGTGCGTGGTCGGCGACCCCAACCAGACGATCTACTCCTTCACCGGGGCCACCCCCCGCTACCTGACCGGTTTCTCGGTCGAGCACCCCAACGCCACCGTGATCAAGCTGGTCCGCGACTACCGTTCCACGCCCCAGGTCGTCTCCCTGGCCAACCGGGTGCTCGACAGGGCACGCACCCCGCACAAGCTCGCCCTGATCGCCCAGCGCCCCGACGGCCCCGAACCGGTCTTCACCGAGTACGACGACGAGACCGCCGAGGCGGAGGGCGTGGCCCGGGCGGTGAAGAAGCTCGTCGGCACCGGGGTGCCCACCCGCGAGATCGCCGTGCTGTTCCGGGTCAACGCCCAGTCCGAGGCGTACGAGCAGGCCTTCGCCAAGGCCGGCCTGCCGTACGTGCTGCGCGGCGCCGACCGCTTCTTCGAGCGTCCCGAGGTCCGCCAGGCGGTCGTGCTGCTGCGTGGCGCCGCCCGCTCGGCCGAGCCCGGCGACACGCTCGCCTCGACCGTGCACGACATCCTGGCCGGCATCGGGCTCACTCCCGAGGCCCCCGGCGGCGGCAAGGCCCGCGAGAAGTGGGAGTCACTGAAGGCACTGGCCGATCTCGCCGAGGACCTCGCCGCCACCGGCGCCGATCTGCCCGCCTTCGTGGCCGAGTTGGAGCGCCGGGCCGGAGAGCAGCACGCGCCGCCGGTCGAAGGGGTCACCCTGGCCTCGCTGCACGCCGCCAAGGGCCTGGAGTGGGACGCCGTCTTCCTCGTCGGCGTCGCCGACGGCATGCTGCCGATCATCTACGCGGAGACGCCCGAGCAGATCGAGGAGGAGCGCCGCCTCCTGTACGTCGGCGTCACCCGCGCCCGCGCCCACCTCGCGCTGTCGTGGGCGCTGGCGCGTTCACCCGGCGGGCGGCGTTCCCGCAAACCGTCCCGCTTCCTGGACGGGCTCACCGGCCGCTCCGCGCGGAAAAGCCGCGCCGACGCCCCGGCCGCGGCGGCCGACCGCCGCCAGGTCGCCGCGCCGATCAGCTGCCGGGTCTGCGGCAAGACCCTCACCGCCGCCACCGAGCAGAAGCTCGGCAGGTGCGCGGGCTGCCCCGCCGACTACGACGAGGCGCTGCTCGGCGCGCTCAAGTCGTGGCGTACGGGAGTGGCCAAGCACGAGAAGATCCCCCAGTGGGCGATCTTCACCGACGTCACCCTCCAGGCCATCGCCGAACGGGCACCGCTTTCTGAGCAGGATCTCCTCGCCATCACCGGAATCGGACGGGTCAAGCTTGATCGTTATGGTGAGGCGGTAATCGAACTATGCCGTATCGCCGCAAACCAGACGGAGGGCGCGTGAACGAGGCGTTGAAGGAGCTTCTGGATCTGCTCGACCTGGAGCAGATCGAGCTCGACATCTTCAGGGGGCGCAGCCCGAAGGAGCGCATCCAACGTGTCTTCGGCGGCCAGGTGGCCGCCCAGGCACTGTTCGCCGCAGGACGGACGGTGCCCGACGACCGCCACGTCCACTCGCTGCACGCCTACTTCATCCGTCCCGGAGACCCGGCCATCCCGATCGTCTACAACGTCGAGCGGGTCCGCGACGGCCGGTCCTTCACCACCCGCCGGGTGGTGGCCATCCAGCACGGTAAGGCGATATTCACCATGTCGGCCTCCTTCCACGTGACGGAGACCGGCGTCGAACACCAGGCGGCCACGATGCCGCAGGTGGTCGACCCCGAGGGCCTACCGCTCTTCAAGGACCGGATTCTCCAGGCGGTGGGGCCGGACTCGCCGCTGCGAGAGTGGGTCTCCAGGCCGAGGCCGGTGGACGCCCGCTACGTCACCCCCCTCACCTGGGAGGCCTACCGCGACCCGGAGCTTCGCGGTTCGAACACCAACGTGTGGTTCCGCTACGACGCGGAACTGCCCGACGATCCGCTGCTGCACGTGGTGCTCGCCGCCTACGCCTCCGATTTCACCCTGGTCGACACCGTCCTTCTCACCCACGGCCTCGCATGGGGCGCGTCCAACCTCTTCGGCGCGTCGCTGGACCACGCGATGTGGTTCCACCGTCCCTTCAGGGTGGACGAGTGGATGCTCTACGCCCAGGAGTCACCGTGGTCCGGGGCGGCGCGAGGGCTCGCCAAGGGGGAGATGTTCACCCGGTCCGGGAAACTGGCCGTGTCGGTAGTTCAGGAGGCGATGATCCGCGTGAGATAGTCGCAAAACCGCAGGTGGAAAATAGGTTGCCCACTCCCCGGGCCGGGGTTTAAGGTCATGGACATGCAAGTCGGACGCTACTGTCCGACGATCAACGAATGGAGGTGAGTCCGCTGTGAAGAGCATCCTGATGCAGTCCCAGATGGGGCTCACTTCTGCGCGCCGTAACACCGTTCTGCCTTGCGACAGTCAGGTCATCCTCGCCGGTGGCGTGGCTGCTCTGGCTCTGCAGGTGGACTCTGACCGCTTCCACGCCGAAGCCGGCCGTCGTTGGTTCGCTCCGGCCGATTTCCCGGCGACGGACGTCCCGGCTGTTCGGAGTGGGCTGGGCGGCAACTACGCAACAACGACCAAGCACATCGGAAACGGTGGACTGCGCGGTCCGCAACCCTGGGGGCAACCTCCGGTCATAACCTGACCGAGGAAAAAGCCTTCAGGCCGCGGATCCGCACACAGGATCCGCGGCCTTCTTGTTTGTCCGCGTCATTCCTGACCCCCACCCCAAGAGGTAACCGAAGATCAACACCTAGCTGAGAGGTGAACAGATGGGGGCCCAGACGGTCATGGACCTGATCGACGAAGCCACAATCCCCTGTCGTACCGACCCCGACCTGTGGTTCGCCGAGTCTCCGGAGGACGTGGAGTTCGCCAAGGCGCTCTGCGGGGGCTGCCCGATCCGTGAGGCCTGCCTGGCCCGCGCGCTGGAGCGCGAGGAGCCGTGGGGCGTCTGGGGCGGCGAGCTTGTTCTGCGGGGGGCGATCGTTCCCCGGAAGCGTCCGCGCGGGCGTCCCCGCAAGAACCCGGTCGCTGCCTGAACAACCCGGTAACCGCCCGAACCACCCAGAACTCGAATCGCCGAGAACCCGGATCACCAAGAACTCGGCCGACCACGAACCACACGTTTCCGAAGGGACCATTCCGATGAGCCACTCCAACACCAGAGGCCTCCCCCTGCCGTCTATGCAAGAAGAACTGGTCCGTGACCGAATACGGACCCTCCACCGGGAGGCGGAGGAGCATCGCAGGGCCGCAGGTCTTCAGCGCCTCCGGCGCGCCCAGCGTGAGGCGGAGCGCGCCTCGGCGCGCCTGCGGAGCGCGATCCTGCGCCTCGTCTGATCCGTCATCATCTGTCATGATCTGTCCGTCTTGATTTGTTCGACCCGACCGGTAGGGACCGGCGGCGACGCGTAGAGCACGCACGAGAAACACGCGAAGCCGCACGGAAGGAAGCCGCACGGAAGAGGACGTTAAGAGCGAGACGGGCCGGACAGAGGCGACGGACTCGAAGAGCGAGACGAACGAGGGGTGACCCGCTCAGGCGGGCCACCCCTCAAGCGTCTCGCCGGATTCACCACGCCGCGGTGTGTCGCAGGACGTTGCGGCACGTCGAGAGGCATCGAGAGGCATCGCACCGCGTCGTGGTAGGTCCCGGGAGAGGAGTATCGCGGCACGTCGTGGCACATCGAGGGGTATCACAGCACGTCGCCGCGTCACGACAAGGGGACAGCCCTCGGGCGCCGATGAGCCATCGGCGCCCTGTCCGGGTAGAAGCCGAAAAACCGGAGCGCTGTCCGGGTAGAAGCCGTAGAACCGGAGCGCTGTCCGTGCAGAAGTCGAAGAACCGGAGCGCTGTCCGTGCGGAAGTCGTAGAAGCGGAAGAAGTCGTGGGAGTGGAAAGTCGCGGCAGGGAGAGATCCCTCAGGCGCTGGTGAGGGTGGGTTCTCCCGAGTCCTCGTCGGTGAACCCGGGAACCCAGCGGATGACCTCCTCGCGGAAGCGGGCGGTGGCGCCGAGCTGACAGAGAACACCGACCCCCGCCGCGTGCACCCGGTGGATGAGAACGTACGAGGCCGGCAGGTTGAGCTGGCGCACCACATTGCCGGGACGTAGGTCGGTGGCCGTGGCGGCCTGCTGCTGGAGCCACTCCCTGCTGAAGGAGAACTCCTCCACGGCGGTCGGCTCGACGTAGGGGGCGAGGAACGCCCGCAGGGCTTCGGGGTCGATCTCGATGTGCGGCTGAATGAAGCCCTCGTCGCGCAGGCCCTGCACGACGGTCGCCATGTCGCCGTTGTTGAAGATGCGGGTCAGCTTTCCGAAGACCGGCGGGTATCCGTCGGGCATCCGGTTGACCGCGCCGAAGTCGAGCACGCACATCCGGCCGTCCTCGACGATCCGGAAGTTGCCCGGGTGGGGGTCGGCGTGCAGCATGCCCAGCCGCGCGGGTGAGGAGAACAGGAACCGGACGAGCTGGAGACCGGCCCGGTCACGCTGCTCCTGGGTGCCGTCGGCGATGATCCGCGACAGAGGGGTGCCGTCGACCCATTCGGAGACGAGCACCTGCTCGTTGGCGGCGATCACGTCCGGGATCAGGAAGTCAGGATCGTCCTTGTACTCCAGGGCGAAGGCGTGCTGGGCCTCGGCCTCGTGGAGATAGTCGAGCTCCTCGACCACCCGCTCGCGCAACTCGCTCAGCACGGCCTTGATGTCGAGGCCGGGCAGCAGCACCCCGAAGAGCTTGCCGAGCCTGGACAGCTGGGTGAAGTCGGAGAGCAGCGCCTTCCCCGCCCCCGGATACTGGATCTTCACCGCGACCGTCCGGCCGTCGTGCCAGACCGCCTTGTGCACCTGCCCGATCGACGCGGCGGCGGTGGGCCTGTCGTCGAACGACAGGAAGTTCTCCCGCCAGTCGTCACCCAACTGCTCGACGAGGACCTTGTGCACGGTCGCCGCGGGAAGCGGCGGAGCCGCGTCCTGGAGTTTGGTCAGGGTCGCGCGGTAGGGGCCGGCGACCTCGGCGGGCAGTGCCGCCTCGAAGATGGACAGCGCCTGGCCGAGCTTCATCGCCCCGCCCTTGAGCTCCCCGAGAACCTTGAAGATCTGCTCGGCGGTGCGTTCCTGGATTTCCTGGGCGACGATCTCGGCGGACTTGCCCCCGATTCGTTTTCCGAGACCGAGAGCGGTGCGTCCGGCGAACCCGATCGGCAGGGCGGCCAGCTTGGCAGAGCGCGCAACGGCGCGGCGCGGAAGGTCACTCACCTTGGTTAGCGGCGCATCCGCTGCTACAGCGAGACGCCGCTCCCTCCCTTCGCTGTGTATCCGTCAGCGGCGGGTAGCCGACCGCTGTGTCCGTCAGCTGTGTCTGTCAGCTGTGTGTTTGTGAGCCGTGCGTCCGTCAGCGACAGGCAGCCGACGCGACCATTGTCAGCGACCCCAACTCGTTTCGGAAGCAACGACATTGAGGATGAACACTCCAGGATCGCCTCTTCCAGCTCCAATCTGGCAATACTTCCACTGTGCTGTTGGTCACAGCGGGCTCACGGCCGTCGATCACGGCGAGTGCGTGACCTGCGGCAGTCGCCGCCACCAGCGTCGACAGCACCGTCCCGCACGCGATTTCTCCCGCGGGGAAACCACCCAGCCCGGCGCTGACGACAGGCCAGCCAGGGTCACGATCTCGTCGGGTCAAATCTAGGCAGTGCAGGCATGTGCTCCGTCCAGGCAGCACCAGAGGGCCGACCGACCCGGAGCCCTCGAAGGCGGTGACCAGCAGGTGCGGGATCTCCCACTCGACGAGCTCCTTGACCAGGAGACCGTCCAGGGGCCCCACCGGAGCGAGCACCGCCAGGTCGAAAGGTCTGGCCCCATCGGCCAGCTGGGCGGCCCCGTCGCCGGTCCACGCCGTGAGGCCGGGTGCGAGCCTCTTGGCCACCGCGACCGCGCCGTCCTGCCTGCTCATTCCGACCTCCGTCCAGCCGAGCCCGCCGGGGACGACGTCCCTTCGCCGGGCCGTACCGGGATCGACGACGCAGATCCGGCCGACCCCCGAGGCGGCGAGCAGGGCGACGACCTGCGCGCCGACCCGCCCCGCGCCGTAGACCCGCACCTGGGCCTCTCGCCTGCGCTCCAGCACGGCGAGACCGCCGTCGATCGTGCCCGGTGTGAGGGAGAGCGCGTCGAGATCCGGCTGGAGCCTGTCACACTCGGCCATCGCGAGTGTGCGCAGCGGACCGGGGGCCGCGCCCGCGTCGTCCACCACGCCACGGCTGACCAGCAGATCGAGCAGAGCCCGGCCGTCCTCCTCGCCGAGGCCCACCTCGGCGGCACCGGCCAGCACGCCCGCGAGGTCACGGACGCCGTCGAGACTCTCGACCCAGCGGCGGACTCCCGGCTCCAGATCGGTCAGCACCACCGCGTGACGAGGATGCAGACCGAACTGCAGGGTGCGTCCGTCGCGGGCGACGCGGCGCAGGGCGGGCTTCAGACGTGGTCTCATCGCAGAACCTTTCTCAGGAGGAACCCGCAGGTGAGCCGGGGAGAACGGCCGGGCCGGCCGGGTGGGCCGGGTGGGCCCAGCGTGGCACGGCCCCTCAAGATCCCAGACACCTTTCCCGTCGCCTGTGGATAACTCTCAACCTGTGGATAACTCGCCCCCGTGCCGCCCCCGTCCTGTCGACCGCTCAAAAGATCTCCCTGGCGGGTAAGGGGCGTGGATCTCGACGCCGCGCCGCGCCGGAAACCCCTCGCCCGGCCCGTCATGATGATCTACGACGGCATGCTTGAAGGCTCGGCAGGCCGGAGAGAACAGCGGGTCCCGCGTTTCGGCGACGCATGAGACGGCTGATATCCAGGTTAATTAGATAAGTCACGGTCATAGTTGATCATCCATGCTGAACAATCGGCGAACGGGGATTGACCAGCGGGAACGTGTTCTACCCTCTGGTGTGAATTCGCCATTCTCGGCTACCGTTCATATGTGCCCCCCGAGACAGTCGAGGTCCGTCGTAGTTCTCGCCGCCGGCGGACGGTTTCTGCGTACCGCGACGGCGAGAAAACGATCGTGCTCCTCCCCGCCGGTTTGAGTAGCACCGATGAGGAACAATGGGTGCGCCGTATGCTCGATCGCCTCGCGGCCAAGGAGCAGCGCAGACGTCCCTCCGACGACGATCTCCTCGATCGGGCCGTCGATCTGTCGGCCCGATATCTGGGCGGGGAGGCGAGACCGTCGAGCGTGCGCTGGGTGGAGAACCAACAGCACCGCTGGGGCTCGTGCACCCCCGATCACGGGACCATCAGGATCTCCACGCGGCTCCGGGGCATGCCGTCGTGGGTGGTCGACTATGTGATCATGCATGAGCTCGTCCACCTGCTGGTGCCGAGCCACGGCTCACGCTTCTGGGCGCTCGTGGAACGATATCCCAAGGCCGAGCGGGCGCGAGGCTTCCTGGAGGGATTCTCCACGGCGGCCCACGGTTCCGCGGAGGGGTTTTGACGGAAGAACGAGTGGTGGCCGTCCTGGTCACGCCCTCCGTGGCGGACGCGGCCCCCGCGGGGATCGACGCCGCCCTCTTCCGTACGGCCCTCGCCGAAGACGCCTACGAGCTCGTCGCCGGGCTCGACTTCGTCTCTCCGGTCGTGGTGACGAGCGTCCCCGGCATGGAGGAGATCGTCTGGCCGGGCACCCCGGTCGTCGAGATCCCCGATCTTTCCGGGAGCGCCCTGGTCGAGGCGGCCTTCGCGGCCCTGCCGTACGGACGACAGGCGGTCCTGCTGAGCGCGGACGCGCCCGACCTGCCCCCGTTGCTCATCGGCAAGCTCTTTCGCGAGCTGGGCCGGGCCAGGATCGCCGTCTGCCCGGACACCGGGGGCGGCACGGTGGCGCTCGCCGCCCACCTGCCCTATCCCGACTGGGCCGCGGTGGGTTTCGACGACCTCGACCCGGTCAAGGCGCTCCGCGCCGCCGCGCCCGGCAGCCGCATGGTCGCGAGGGGGCCCGGCTGGCACCGCCTGCGCACCCCCGACGACATCCGTCTCCTCGACCCCGGCCTGGAGGGCTGGGACAACACCCGGGCGCTCCTGTCGTCCTGACGTTTCGGAAAGCCGTCAGGACGGCGAAGGTAGTCGCAGGTCGGCGAAGACCGCCCGGTGGTCGGTGCCGGGCACGGTGTGCACGCTGACCGCGTCGACTCCCACCCGCCGGTCCACCACGATGTGGTCGATCGTGATCAGTGCGGGGACGCGTCTGTTGACCGGCCAGGTGGGGGTGAGGCCCTCCCCGGCGACGGCGGCCGCGTCCCGGTAACCGCGGCTCAGGAAACGCCGCATCGCCGCGTGGTCGAGGCTGGCGTTGAAGTCGCCCGCGAGGATGCGGATCGTGTCGGGTGCGGCGGAGGGCAGGGCCTCCAGCGCGGCCGTCCAGTCGTACACCTGCCTGCCCAGCGGCGGGAAGGGATGCACGTCGACGATCTCGACGGGTTTGGTGCCGGGGACCGTCATCAGCGCGGCGGGCATGTTGTGCCCGATCGCCTCGAACAGGTCCTTCCTCGGAGTCAGCGGATACCTCGCGTACAGACCGCTTCCACCGGCGCTCCACTCCGGCTCCAGCACCTGGTACGGCAGGATCTTCTCCAGCCCGGCGGCCCGCAGATCCTCGACCATTCCCGGGGTCAGCTCCTGGGTGCTGAACACATCGGGATCCAGCCGCCGGACCAGATCCATCACGGCGTCGGGCTCGGCACGTCCGAAAAGCGTGTTGAGCGTCAGCACCCGCAGCGGCGTTCCCGCCGCCGCCACCGCGGGATCCCCGGAACGAAAGGCCCTGGGGAGCACGCTGAGGCTGAGCGCCGCGGTGGTGACCAGCGCCACCGCCGTCACCGCCCGGTTGCGTGTCAGCGCCGACAGCAGCAGCGGTACGAGCGAGGCCGCGGCCACGTACGGGGTGCCGGTCATGAGCTGGGTGGTCAGCGAGTCGCGTTCGAGCCCGGCCACCCGGGCCACCGCCCAGGCGGCGAACGGGGTCACCGTGGCCCAGGCGAAGGTTTTGGGAACCTTCCAACGCCGTCGGCGCGCCGACGGCGCGGCGGTGCTCCCGGTGCTCCCGGTGCTCCCGACACGTCCGGTGCCCCTGTCAGCCGCTGTCCTCACGCTCACAGTGCCCCGATCCGTTCCGTACAGCCCGATGAGAACGAAGATATCCGGGCGAAGATGAGACAAGCGTAAAACGGTCCAACACTCTCGGGGCATGCCCGGAACAGGCCGGAGTACGGCATCGAGCTTCCGATCACCTGGAACGCAGGGCCTCACGGGCACGGCGGGCCAGCCGGCGGGTCGCCTCGTCGGAGAGCTCGGGGATCTCCTCCACCGGGAACCAGCGCAGGTCGAGCGACTCGGCGCTGATCACGGCCTCGACGTCGGCGGGAGCGACGGCGCCGTACTCGACGTCGAGATGGCTGCTGTGCGGGGGGTGGCACCAGACCCGGTGCCGGTCGAGCGCGAGCGGGCCCGGCAGCAGCCGCAGGCCCGCGATGCCGGACTCCTCGGTGGCCTCACGCAGCGCCACCGCCTCCAGGGAGGCGTCGCCGCGCTCGCAGTGACCTCCCATGGGCAGCCACATCCCGGCCTTGCGGTGCAGCGTCAGCAGCACCCGCTCACCGTCGTGGGAGAGCACCGCGGTCGTGGCCGTCAGGTGGCCGGTGACGCATTCGCGCCACATCGCGTCGTCGTTGGCGTGGACGTGCTCAAGGAACTCCTTGCGGAGGACCTCCTCCTCCGCCGTCGGGGCGACCCACCCCGTGAGCACGTCCTTCGCGTCGGCGCGCAGGCTCACGCGCTCCCGTCCTCGCCGTCGTCCTCGCGCTTCTTCTCGGCGTCGCCGCCGTCACGGGGAGGCTCCCGCAGGGTCCCCTCCAGGGACGACAGGTCGAGCTCGGGCTCGCCCCGCACGAACCTCTCGGGGTTGTCGAGATCGTCGGCGGTGGGCATCAGGTCGGGGTGGTTCCAGACCGCGTCGCGGCCGTCGACGCCCCGGTCGGCCTCCAGGGCCTGCCACAGGGTGGCGGCCTCGCGCAGGCGGCGGGGCCTGAGTTCGAGGCCGACGAGCGTGGCGAAGGTCTGCTCGGCGGGACCACCGGTCGCCCTGCGGCGCCGTACGGTCTCCGACAGCGCGGTCGCCGAGGGGAGCTTGCCGTCCGCGGCGCCGTCCACGACGGTGCCGACCCAGCCCTCGACCAGGGCGAGCATGGTCTCCAGCCGGGACAGGGCGGCCTTCTGCCGCTCGGTCTCCTCGGGCTTGAGCAGGTTGCCGCCGCTCAGGGCCTGCTGGAGCTGCTCGGGATTGTTGATGTCGAGCCCGCGGAGCTGCTCCTCCAGCGCGGACGCGTCCACCGTGATGCCCCTGGCGTACTCCTCCACCGCTCCGAGCAGGTGCGCGCGCAACCACGGCACATGCTGGAAAAGCCGGTGGTGAGCCGCCTCACGCAGGGCGAGGTAGAGGCGGATCTCCTCGGCGGGGATCTCCAGGCCCTGGCTGAACGCCGCGACGCCGCCGGGCAGCAGGGCGGCGTTGTCCGACAGCGGCAGGCCGATGTCGGTGGAGCCGATCACCTCCAGGGCGAGCGAGCCGACGGCCTGGCCGATCTGCTGGCCGACCATCATGCCGCCCATCTGTTTCATCATTCCCATCAGCGGCCCGGCCATGGCCTGGGCCTCCGCGGGCAGACCGGCGGCACCGAGCGTCCCGCTCATGGTCTCGACCATGCGGGCGGCGATCGGGTCACAGAGCTTCTGCCAGACCGGAATGGTCTTCTCGATCCACTCCGAACGGCTCCAGGCCTGAGGGTTGCTCACCCCGCTCGGCAGGGAGGTGGCCTCGTTGAGCCACAGGTCGGCCAGATTCAGGGCGTCGACGATCTGGCGCCGCTCGCCTTCCATGACACTTGGATCGCCCTCGGCGACCACCACGTGCCGTGCGATGTTCTTCGCCATGTCCCAGTTGACGGGACCTGAGGTCGGCGGAGCGGAGAGCATGTCGGCGAACTGGCGCATTGCCGCTGCGATCTGCTCCGGGTTGCCGAACATGGCGAACGGGTTCTCGTTGGGGTCGTTTTCCCGACCTGGCAAGTCAGTCACCGCTCTACCTCGTGCAGGATGGAGGAGTCCACATCCGCCACGTTATCCGTCGCATGGCGGGTCAGTGCAAAGTGAGGACCTGGTGCCTACCTCGAAACGCTCCCGGCCCCCCGTCGTCGCCGTCACCGGCGCCGCCTCGGGCCTAGGCCGTGCCTTCCTCGCGAAGGTCGCCTCGTCTGCGGATTTCCGCAGGGTCGTGGCCATCGACGAGCAGCGTGGTGACGTTCCCGACGTCACCTGGCGGGTCCTCGATGTCCGAGATCCGCTCTTGGCGAACCGCATATCTGACATCGACGTGCTCGTACATCTGGCCGCCGACTACGCGCTCGACGTCAACCCGACGGAGCGGCGCGCCTACAATCTGCGAGCGGCCCAGACGGTGCTCACCGCCAGCGCGGCCGCGCGGGTGCGACGGGTCGTGCTGCTCACCAGCGCCATGGTGTACGGAGCCGTCCCCGACAACCCGGTCCCGCTGCCCGAGGGGGCGCCGGTCGCCGCCGAGCCCGACACGGGCATGGTCGGCGACCATCTGGAGATCGAGGCGCTGGCCCGCCGCTCCCTGCGCAGCCACCCCGGTCTCGGCGTGACGGTGGTCCGGCCCGCCGCCGTGGTCGGTCCCGGCGTCGACAGCGTGGTGACCAGGCACTTCGAGGCGCCCCGGCTGCTGACCGTGAAGGGATGCGCCCCCCGCTGGCAGTTCTGCCACGTGGACGACCTCGTCTCGGCCCTTGAGATGGCGGCGCTCGGCGCGGTCTCGGGGGTGGTGGCCGTCGGCGGCGACGGGTGGCTGGAGCAGGAGCAGGTGGAGGAGATCTCCGGGCTGCGCCGGCTGGAACTGCCCGCCGGGCTGACCTTCGGCACCGCCCAGCGCCTGCACCGCCTCGGCATCACCCCGGCCCCGGCCACCGACCTGCACTACGTCGTCTACCCGTGGGTGGTCGACTGCACCGCGCTGCGCGAGGCCGGTTGGAAGCCGATGTGGAGCAACGAGGCCGCGTTCGAGCAACTCCTCAAGTTGCGCGAGGGCAGGCACGCCGTGGTGGGCCGTCGCCTGTCGGGCAAGGAGGCCACACTCACCGCGGCCGGCGCCACCGTCGCCGTCCTCGGCACCGCGGCGATCGTCCGGGCCGCCCGCAAGAAGCGCCGCACCACCTGATGTCCGCTCAGGGCGTACAGGCTCGTACGGGTCCTGGCGCGGATCCCGTCAGCGGAAGTGCGCTGCGGGGGCCGTTTTTCCCTGCCGGTACGCTTTGCGGCGTGGATGTCATCCGGTTGCTCGATATTCGCGACAGCGCGCTCTCCGTCGACGAGGTGCTCGCCGCCGTCGGTGACCACGCCGCGGGCGGCACGACGGTCTTCGTCGGCACGGTCCGTGAGCAGGACCACGGCAAGCCGGTCACGGGCCTGTCCTACTCGGCGCACCCGAGCGCCGTGGACGAGCTTCGCCGGGTGGCGGAGAAGATCGCCACGGACTTCCCGGTGACCGCGCTCGCCGCCGTTCATCGAGTCGGTGACCTGCGGCTCGGCGATATCGCGGTCGTCGTGGCGGTCGCCGCGCCACACCGAGGCGAGGCGTTCGAGGCCTCCCGGAGGCTGATCGACGACCTCAAGAGCCAGGTCCCCATCTGGAAGAACCAGTTTTTCGCCGACGGCTCCTCCGAGTGGGTGGGGGCCTGCGAGTGAGATCGACCGGCCGGTACGCGACCGTCGGCGCGGCGGCGTCCGGGTACGGTTTCATGACCTGTCGTACGGCATAGGCTTTGTCCATGTCCCGACGTGCGCTGACCCTCATGGTGGCGGGCTTCCTCACGCTCATGTTCGCGCTGGTCGGCGCCCTGCTGCCGGTGCCGTACGTCGTGCTGAGCCCAGGGCCGACCGAGAACACCATCGGGGACGTCGACGGCAAGCCGGTGATCAGCGTCGAGGGGCGCCAGACGTATCCGACGGAAGGCAAGCTCAGCCTCGTCACCGTGGCCTACCAGGGCGGACCCGGCACCAGGATCGATCTTTTCAGCGCGCTCAGGGGATGGATCGATCCCACCATCGCGGTCGTGCCCGAGGAGACGATCTTTCCTCCCGCGACCACCGCGAAGGAGGTCGAGGAGCAGAACACCCAGGAGATGACGAACTCCCAGGACGACGCGACCGCGGCGGCGCTGACGGAGTTGAAGATCCCCTACAGCTCGGTCGTGACCGTGGCCTCCACGGAGAAGGGCCTGCCCGCCGACGGCAAGTTCAAGATCGGCGATGAGATCGTCTCGGTGGACGGCACCCCCGTGTCCGACCGCGAGAGCGTCTCCGCCGCCGTCCGCAGGCACAAGCCAGGCGAGCAGGTCGGTTTCGTCGTCAACCGGGGCGCCGAGAGCATGACCATCACCGTCCCGACCGTCGCGGGCCAGGACGGCGCACCCCTCGTGGGCATCACCATGCGGGTCGGCTACAAGTTCCCCTTCCAGGTCAAGATCAACGTCGGTGACGTCGGCGGGCCGAGCGCGGGGATGATGTTCTCCCTGGGCATCGTCGACAAGCTCACCCCCGGGGCGATGACCGGCGGCAAGTCCATCGCGGGGACCGGGACGATCACCGCTGAGGGCGACGTCGGCCCGATCGGCGGCATCCAGCAGAAGATGGTCGGCGCGAGGAAGGCGGGGGCGACGATCTTCCTGACCCCCACAGAAAACTGCGCGGAGGCGGTCAAGGCGATCCCGGACGGTCTCAGGCTGGTCAAGGTCGCGACCCTGCGCGAGGCCGTCCAGGCGATCGACGCGATCCGCACCGGCTCGGGTGCCGTGCCGAGCTGCCCGGCGGGCTGACCCCAGAAGCCGGACGGGAGCTCCTGGGCGAGGGAATGAGACCTCGGGAGTGAGCGGCAGGAGAAGCCCGGAAAGCGGGACGCGCCGCCCAATTAGGTAAAAGATCCGGTTTTCCGGGTCTTGGGCCTCGTGACGGGGCACTCATCAGGGTCCTCGTACGTTGGACCTAAGGACCCGAGACCAGTTGGTGTTGTGGCCGGACCGTGCCCGAAAGGCTGAACGCGGCCCATTGCCCGCCGGTGTAGGTTGCCAGACACGGACCGTGCTCTTACGACAAGGGGTTGGCCTTGAGCTTCCGGACCCCCGGAGCCGGCAGGGCAATGCGCTTGCCCCGCCGGCCACGACTGCTAGTTCCCGTCGCGATCGCGCTGGGCGCGATAGTTATCCTTTTCTTTCTCTTTGCCGGTATTTTTACTGATTACCTTTGGTACGACTCGGTCGACTACACGGCCGTCTTCTCCGGTGTGATCGTCACGCAGATTCTGCTGTTCGCCGTCGGCGCACTGCTGATGGTCGGGATCGTCGGCGGCAACATGCTGCTGGCGTACCGCATGCGACCGATGTTCGGCCCGGGAATGTTCGGTGGCGCCAGCGGTGCCGACCGGTATCGGATGGCCCTTGACCCGCACCGCAAACTGATCTTCCTGATCGGTGTGGCGGTGCTCGGCCTGTTCTCGGGTTCGTCCTTCTCAGGTCAGTGGAAGACCTGGCTGGAGTTCATCAACGCGACGCCGTTCGGTACGACCGATCCGCAGTTCAAGATGGACATCTCCTTCTTCATGTTCACCTATCCCTTCATCCGGATGGTGCTGAACTTCCTGTTCGTCGCGGTGGTGCTCTCCGCCCTGCTGTCGGCGATCGTGCACTACCTGTACGGCGGGTTCCGGCTCCAGTCACCCGGCGTGCACGCCTCGCGCGGCGCTCGGGCGCACCTGTCGGTGCTGCTGGGCATCTTCGTGCTGCTGAAGGCGGTCGCCTACTGGGTCGACCGGTACGGGCTGGTCTTCTCCGACCGGGGCTTCAGACACGGTGCCTCGTACACCGACATCAACGCGGTGCTTCCCGCCAAGACCATCCTGGCGATCATCGCCCTGATCTGCGCGGTCCTGTTCTTCGCCGGGGTCGTGCGCGCCGGGGGCATGCTGCCCGGCGTCGGTTTCGGTCTCCTGGTGCTCTCGGCCATCCTGATCGGCGGGGTCTACCCGGCCCTGGTCGAACAGTTCCAGGTCAAGCCGAACCAGCAGGGCAAGGAGCAGGAGTACATCAAACGCAACATCGACGCGACCCGAACAGCCTACGACGTCAACGACGCCGAGGTGATCGACTACACGGCTCAGGGAGACCCGAGCAAGGTCAACGTCAGCGCCGACAGCTCCATCTCCGGCGTGCGCCTGCTCGACCCCAGCCTGGTCGCGAAGACGTACCAGCAGAAGCAGCGGATTCGCGGTTACTACGACTTCCACGATCCGCTCGACGTCGACCGCTACCCCGACGAGAACGGCACGATGCGCGACACCGTCGTGGCCGTGCGAGAGCTCACGGGGCCGCCGGCCGAGCAGAACAACTGGATCAACCGGCATCTCGTCTACACCCACGGCAACGGTTTCGTGGCGGCGCCCGGCAACGAGGTCGACTCCGAAGGGCTGCCCAACTTCGACGCCAAGGACATGCCGGTCACCGGTTCCCTGGTGGAGCGGACGAAGCTCAAGGAGTCGCGGATCTACTTCGGCGAGGCACGCGGCGCGGCCGAGTACGTCGTCGTCGGCGGCAACGGCCAGAGGAATCAGGAGCTCGACTACCCCGAGAGCGGTGGCACCGGCCAGAAGAACACCACCTACGAAGGCAAGGGTGGTGTCCCGGTCGGATCCTTCATCAACCGGATGCTCTACGCCGCCAAGTACGGCGAGATCAACCTGCTGCTGTCGGGTGACGTCAACCCGGACTCCAAGATCCTCTACGAGCGCAACCCGCAGCAGCGTATCGCCAAGGTGGCGCCGTTCCTGAGCCTGGACGACAACCCCTACCCGGCGATCGTCGACGGCAGGGTGGTCTGGATCGCCGACGCGTACACCACGTCCAACGCCTACCCGTACTCCCAGAGCAAGAGCCTGGAGGCGATGACGCGCGACACCATCACCGACCCGCGCGTAGTGGTCCCGCAGCCGCGCGACCAGATCAACTACATGCGCAACTCGGTGAAGGCCACGGTCGACGCCTACGACGGCACCGTCAACCTGTACGCCTGGGACGAGAAGGACCCCATCCTGCAGACCTGGCGCAAGGCCTTCCCCGGCGTCATCAAGCCGCAGACGGAGATGACGCCCGAGCTCAGGCAGCATCTTCGCTACCCGGAGGCGCTGTTCAAGGTCCAGCGTGACGTGCTTTCCCAGTACCACATCGCCGACCCGAACGCCTTCTACAGCGGCCAGGACTTCTGGAACGTCCCGAACGACCCGTCCTCGGGCGAGCGCGACATCAAGCAGCCGCCGTACTACCTGTCGGTCAAGATGCCGAGCACCGACAAGCCCACGTTCTCGCTGACCACCACGTTCGTGCCGCGCCAGGGACCCAACCTGGCCGCGTTCATGGCCGTGGACGCCACCCCCGGAGAGGACTACGGAAAGCTGCGCATCCTGCGCATGCCGTCCAACACCACGATCCCCGGTCCCGGCCAGGTGCAGAACAACTTCCAGAACAAGTTCTCCGGCGAGCTGAACCTGCTCGGTCTCGGCCAGGCGAAGGTCCGCTACGGCAACCTGTTGACCCTGCCGTTCGCCGACGGCCTGGTCTACGTCGAACCGGTCTACGTGGAGATCGCGGCCGCCTCCGGCCAGGAGCCGTACCCGATCCTCCGCCGCGTCCTGGTGGCCTACGGCAGCAAGGTCGGCTCGGCCGACACGCTCAAGGGCGCGCTGGAACAGGTCTTCGGTGACAGCACCCAAACCGCTCCACAGGAGCAGCAGGGGGAGGGGAAGCCGGCCGAGGAGGCGAACGCCAACCAGCCCACCACCGCGCTGGCCCAGGCGATCGACGAGGCGCAGAAGGCGTACGACAAGGCGCAGGCCGCTCTCCAGGCCGACCCGCCGAACTGGAACGACTACGGCGAGGCCCAGAAGGAGCTCCAGGAGGCGCTGTCGAAGCTGAAGGGCACCGAGGCGAGCCCCGCGCCCACCCCGTCTCCCTCGGCGTCGGGATCCCCGGCACCGTCGGCGACACCCACACCGGTCCCATCCGCCACACCGACACCCACACCGAATCCCTAGAAAGACACAGGGGCCCAGCGATCTGATTCGCGTCCGCCACCAAAGCCGGGTATGGTTAAGACATACAC
Source organism: Streptosporangium sp. NPDC049046 (assembly GCF_040649155.1). Taxonomy (NCBI): domain Bacteria; kingdom Bacillati; phylum Actinomycetota; class Actinomycetes; order Streptosporangiales; family Streptosporangiaceae; genus Streptosporangium; species Streptosporangium sp. NPDC049046. The sequence continues at coordinate 326,813 of NZ_JBEZEZ010000009.1, forward strand.
CGACGCGGGGTGGAGCAGTTCGGTAGCTCGCTGGGCTCATAACCCAGAGGTCGCAGGTTCAAATCCTGTCCCCGCTACCAATCGAAAGGCCCCGGTCGCCGGAAACGGCGACCGGGGCCTTTCTTGTTTTCTCTCCTCGGGATCCACCGCGTCCAGAGGCTTCTGCGGTGGGGACATCGCCTCGTGCCCGTCTGTGAAACCCCGGAGGCTTCGCGGACGGGGGCGACGTAAGGCCGGTGACCTCGCGTTCCTGTGCCGATTTGCAGCCCGAGGGGAATCCCGGATAGTGTTCAAACACACACCGACGCGGGGTGGAGCAGTTCGGTAGCTCGCTGGGCTCATAACCCAGAGGTCGCAGGTTCAAATCCTGTCCCCGCTACCAATCGGAAGGCCCTGATCTCCCAGAGATCAGGGCCTTCCGCGTTTTGGGCAGTCGAGACCTCGTCTTCTTTGCGCCTGGCCGGGGCATCCACCGCTGTGCGTGCCAAGGGACGTCGAGCCTGGCGTGCGGGATGTATTTCGAGAGATGCCAGAGTTCGAGAGGTAGCGTGCCGTTGTGAGCGAAACGTCCGGACCTGTCCTGCGCTGGCGTGTGCGCCGCGACCTCCTCATCATGAAGATCGTCGGGGCGTTCGCCCTCGCGGTGCTCACGGTCCTCACCCTCGACGACCTACGGGGGGCGATCCTGGCGGGTGCCGCGACCGCGATCCTGGCAGCGTTGGTGGTGCGTGATCTCCTCGCTCCGGTGCGGCTCACAGCCGATGGCGAGGGTCTCGTCGTGGTGAGGGGCTTCGCCGGATCCGAACGGGTGCCGTGGAGCGCCGTCGAGCGTATCCGGGTGGACACACGGACCCGCTTCACCTCGCGTACGGAACTCCTGGAGATCGACACGGGGGAGGGCATCCACCTGCTCAGCCGGTTCGACCTGGGAGTGCCGTGCCGGCAGGTGGCCGACGAACTCCGCTCGTTCCGGACGGGGGCATAGTCCGCCGGATCCCCGGGTGCCGGGACGCGAGACCGTCTCGGTGGTGCCTTCCGACTCCGAACCGGAACCCGGCGCCGATGACCGGCCGCCTGGTCCCGGCCCGCGAGGGCATCCCTCAGGCTCTGACCCTCACCCGGCGATGCCTCGGGACGAAACCAGGCCTGGTGCGGCGCACCAGCAGACTCGCCTTGTAGCAAGCCCAGCAGGTGAGGAAGGCCCCAAAGGAGGCCTGTCCTATCCACGTCCACGTCGAGGTCTCGACGGCCGCGAACATCACTACACCGGTCCAGACAAAGCCGAAGACGCCCACGAGGGTCGCCGCAGCCCAATTCAGCCCTCGCTGCAACATGCCTGGAGTCTTACAGATCTTGGTTCAAGCCCAGGTCAATGACGCGGAACGCCTCATCGTGGGAGGCTACGGCTTGTGCCGGCGCACCTCCGCGCGCGAGAGCCTCCGGTGTTCATCGGGATCGTCCCCAGAGGATTCTCCTCAAGGCAGGCCAGTAGCGCCGCCGCGGTGTGGGCGTCGCCGAGGATCCGGTTCACCTCGTCCTCGGATGTCGGGAGCTGGCCGCGCTTGGCGAGCTCATCGGTGAGGAAGGTCAACGGCTCCGGGTAGCCGGCCGCCTCCGCGGCGACCGTCGCCCGAGCCGCGGTGAGGAGACGCAGATAGTAGGCGCGGAGGGTCGCCTCTCTCATACGTGCGTCTTCAAGGTCGTTCAGCAGAGACCTGGCAACCCTCAGCAGGTCGCCTGGGTGGTCGGCCTCCGCATCGATGTGCGCGCGGATGTCGTCGAACTCCGAGCGGGTCATGTGCTCACCTCCACGGCGGAGTCAGGATTCTGACCCTCGCGCCTCTTCGTATCCAGAGTCGATTGCGGATGGCTTGACGTCTGGTTGCGCGCTTGCCTGTTTGGGACGCGCGAGTCTCCGGGATGGTTGGCAAGTTGTCTCTGTGACGTGAGAGTCCTGGTAGTGTTCTTTCCGCAGGGCAGCGAGCCTCCAGGTTTAAACCTCCAGGAGCGAACTAACTGCCCGGCAAAACCCTCTCTCCACCCCGGCAAACCGGATGTGTCCGAGTGATTGGACAACGATCGGATGTTGGAGTAAGTTAGAGGGGTTGCCCTGGAAACGGGGTGGTCGCAATCCTAGCGGGTTCGGCGGGTTCGAGTCGAGGGTCGGAAAATCCGACAGTTTGACACGAAACCGACACTCCCGATAAGATAGTGATACGAAATGGAACGCCCCGGAGTTCTGCCGGACCGGCTGGTCGGGTCAGGGTGATGGTGTACGCGTCCGTTTCTTGAGAACTCAACAGTGTGTTAAAAGCCAGTGCATGAAGCACAACCCCGTCCTACCCGCTTCGGTGGGGG